>JAYSYA010000295.1:0-23852 GCA_043716765.1 Akkermansiaceae bacterium | reverse complement strand
GGCCCATAAAAAAGGACAAGGCTCCGTCAAGAACGGTCGCGATTCCCGCAGCAAGCGCCTCGGCGTGAAAAAATTCGGCAGCCAAGTCGTGGTCGCCGGAAACATCATCATCCGCCAACGCGGCACCAAAGTGCATCCGGGCCTCGGCGTCGGTTGCGGTCGTGACCACACGCTCTTCGCCCTCGTCGATGGCCGCGTGTTCTTCGACAAGGAAGGCCGCCGCGTGAACGTCATCGCTCCCGCGTTGGCAGTCGCCAACTAAGCCGATCAAATCATTTCAAAGAAAAGACCGCTTCCGTAATGGAAGCGGTCTTTTTTGTGGCGGCCCCTTTGCGGATGCGGCATTCCATGTAGATTGGCCCCGCGAGCGATGAAATTCCTGTTTCTTTGGATCTGTGTTTGGACGGGATTCTGCGGCCTGTGCGGCTGCCAGCGAAGCCGTGCGTCAAGTCCGCCCAAAGCGGTGCCGGTGCGGGCGGACGGCGTCGTGGAGCTGAACTTGATGAGCTTTAACGTGCGTTACGAATCGCCGGAGGACCGCAACTCGCGCGCTTGGCGGGAACGCATCTCCGGGGCGGTGCGGATGATCCGCAGGCAGCGACCGGATTGCATCGGCGTGCAGGAAGCCCGGCACGGACAGGCGGCGGATTTGTGGGCGTCGCTGCCGGATTATGAATTCTTTGGCGTAGGCCGCGACGACGGCAAACAAGACGGCGAGTATTCCGGGATTTTCTATCAGCGAGAGCGGTTCCGGCCGGATCCGACGGACTGCGGGACCTTCTGGCTGTCAGACACGCCGGAGCAAGCGGGCTCGCGGAACTGGGGGAACGAAATTCCGCGGGTGGCGGCCTGGCTGCGGCTGGTGGATCTCGCGACAGGGCGCGGGTTCTATGTCTTCAACACACACTGGGATCACCGCCATCAAGAATCGCGCGAGCGGGCCGCCGTGCTGATTTCCAAACGAATCGACGGACGGAAGCATCAGGATGAACCGGTGGCGCTGATCGGCGACTTCAATTCGGTCGAGTCGAATCCGGGAATGATCTACCTAACCGGACGCCGCACCATGCTCGCCGGCTCGGAGCACATCTGGCCAAACGGCCTGCTCGACGGCTATCAGTCATTGCACGCCGGAGAGAAGAACCGCCGGACGCTGCACCTCTGGCGAGATAGTCGAGAGGGCCCGCTCAAGGTGGATCATATCCTCGTCAGCCGCGGTGCCGAAATTGAGGCGGCGGAGATCATTTCTGGCGACAAGCCGATGATTTCGGATCATTTCCCGGTCACCGCGCGGGTGAAATTTCCGCCAGCAATCCGGTAGCGCAAATGTTTCGCCAGCGCCTCCCGCCAATGGCGTTGGTCAAGGATTTCCGAGAGGCGACGGATAGTTATCCATCGCAGTGAACCGCGGGCGCATGGGATCAAAGCAAACCTTGCTCGCGCAGCGCTTCTTCCACGTCGTTGTAATCCGGTGACACGATGCCCGCATCACGGATGCGTTGGATCTTGCGGCGCACGCCGAGCTTGCTGCGCGGGCCAGTCACCAAGCCGGTCACCCCGCCAACGACGAACGGCAACAAGGCCGCGATGCCCAACGCGCCCAAGCCAATTCCTACCCCGCGCCGCGCGCTGCGGTGCATCAAATCTCCCAACAGCAAGCCCGCCGCCGCTCCTAACAGCGCGGGCGCGGTCAGGGCGCTCGTTTCAATCCATGCGGGGGTTGTATCGGAATACTCGTCGGCCATGGCTCAGCTTTATTCCTTTTTGGGCCTAACGACAACATCTGAAACAGGAAAATTACGGCCATCGATGCGAGCCGCGCCTTTTTACAAAGATGCCGAGGCTCGGCTGTCGCTTTTCGTTTGGATGGAGCCGCGGATCACGAAGACATCGGCCCCCGTGCCAATCCTGCCGTAGAGATCGGCGACATCACGGCTGCCCATGCGGATGCAGCCGTAAGATGCAGGCGAGCCCAAGCGACACTCCTCGGGAGTTCCGTGGATGTAAATGGTCCGGCGAAAGGCGTTTTGATTTCGCGATTCGGTGCCACTCAGCCAAAGAATCCGCGTAACGACCGGATCGCGGCCGGGCGTGTTGGATTTGACCACTTCTCCCGTGGGGCGGCGGCTTTTGAAAACACTGCCAATCGCGGCATTGTCGCCGATTTTTTTGGCTACCTGGAGTCGCCCGAGCGGCGTGCAGTTGCTTCCTGGCCGGTCACCGATTCCGAATTTGGAGGTCGAAATCTTGTAGGATTTGACCGGAGTGCCGTCGCGAACCAGCAGCATTTTCTGGTCGCGAACGCTGACGATCATTTTGTTATGGGTGTCGCGGCCAAACGAAAACGAATCAGAGCCGCAACCGGTAAGTCCGACACCCGCCAGAAGGCTGAGAGACGCGAGGAGAAGAACGCGCGGCGTAGGGATTCCGGTCATGGTTCTATCATGGGGCTTTCTGATCCACCGTCTTGGCAGCGGGTGCCTCCGAACCGGATGGCAACAAGCGCACGAGCGATGACAATGAGGTATAAAAGAAACCGACGGGAAACGGAAGAAGAAGAATCGCGGAGGACCAATTCGATTTCATCGCCGCCTCGATGACGACGAACAGGAAGAAGAAGCCGAATAGCAACTCGACGAAAGGCGTGAGTGTTTTCATCGCCTTGTAGCTGCTCTTCTTCCAATCTTGGCGTTTCACCTGATCAATCCCGTATTTCGGAGTGCGGACGAAAGCGGATTGATGATTGAAAAGCGCTTCAAGCACGGCCTTGGCGTTGCTGATCGACATTCCGATTCCGAGCGCCAAGAGCAGCGGCAGATAGGGAATCTCGCGCCACCAAGAACCCGGACGTAGCGCCTTCTGTGCCACCAGATAGAATACGATTACTGAAACCGACGCGAAGAAGAAAATCGGAACGTTGACAATGTAAGTGGTTAGTTTCCCGAAATCCGGCTGGGCCTGTTGGTTGGGATAAATCAGGAAACAAAGGCATATGAGAAGCAGATAGGCAAAGTTAGAGGTGAGGTGGGCCGTCGCTTCCATTTTAATGAACAGTGGCACGTCGCTCTTCCAAATCGCGGGGAGCACTTTTTTGCAAACTTGGATCGAGCCCTTGGTCCAGCGGTGCTGCTGGCTCTTAAAGCCGTCCATGTCCACCGGCAGTTCGGCGGGAGTTTCCACATCGTTGAGGAAAATGAAGCGCCAGCCCTTGAGCTGCGCCCGGTAACTTAGGTCCATGTCCTCGGTGAGCGTGTCATGCTCCCAGCCGCCGGCGTCGGCGATGCAGGATTTCCGCCAGATGCCGCCGGTGCCGTTGAAAGTGAAAAACCGCCCGGATCGATTGCGGGCGGTTTGCTCTAGCTCAAGATGACCGTCCAAGAACATCGCCTGAATGCGGGTCAATACGTTGAAGGTTCGGTTAAGATGACCCCAACGCGTCTGGATCATACCGATCCTGTCATCGGAGAAATAATGGATCGTTTCCTGAAGCAAATCGGGATTAGGGACGAAGTCGGCATCGAGAATGAGAAGATACTCGCCCTTGGCGAAACGAGTGCCGTTTTCCAGCGCGCCAGCCTTGTAGCCGGTGCGGTCTGTCCGGTGAATGTGTTCGGCGTCGAAACCACGAGCTTCCAAGCTTTCGATCCCGGCCCGGCAAATTTCGACTGTCTCATCCGTCGAGTCGTCCAAAAGCTGGATCTGCATCTTGTCTTGCGGGTAATCCAAGGCGGAGACCGAAGCCAGCAGGCGATCTACCACGTGCATTTCATTGAAAACCGGCAATTGAATGGTCACCAGCGGCAACTCCTTGAATAACTCTTTGGGCTTCGGATGCTTCCGCGAGTGTTTCAAATAGAGAAAAACAATCGTCAGCCGGTGCGAGCCATAGCCCGCAAGGCCGACAAGAACAACAATATACGAGGCATACCAAAGAGGCGAGGTCCAGTCCATAATGGTGGGAAAGTCGGTGTTTAAACAATTTTCCGAGCCCTCGCAGTGGTGGAGAAGAGAAACTTTCCGGAGAGGCGCTCGGCTGTCGACAAATGATTGAAGATCAATCGCCAGACGCCGCAGGCTTACCAAAAGCAAGCCTGCCGTCAAGCCTCAAGTCGGGCTTCGACAGGTCTTGGTGCAGAAAGGGAGAATCACTTGCAGCGCGATTAGTGCCGCCTGCTTATTTCTTCTTTTTGGCTTCGAGGCCTTCTTTGACCTTGGTTTCAATGTCGGCGTAAATGACCGGATCTCCCTTGAGCAGTTCTTTGGCGGCATCGCGGCCTTGGGCGAGCTGGGTGCCGTTGTAGCTGAACCACGAGCCGCGCTTTTGGACGATTTCCATTTCCAACGCCAGATCGAGCAGCGAGCCGGTGGAGGAAATCCCCTCATTGTACATGATGTCGAATTCGGCCTCGGTAAACGGGGCGGCAACCTTGTTTTTGACGATTTTCACCTTGGTGCGGTTGCCCGTGACCGTGCCATCGGTCGACTTGATAGCCCCGATCCGGCGGATGTCGACACGGACGGACGAGAAGAACTTAAGCGCCCGACCGCCGGGTGTGGTTTCGGGGTTGCCAAACATCACGCCGATTTTCTCGCGAATCTGGTTGGTGAAAATACAGACGGTCTGGGCCTTGGAAATCAGGGCGGTGAGCTTGCGCATCGCGGCGCTCATCAGGCGGGCTTGCGCGCCCACGGTGGAGTCGCCAATTTCGCCGTCGAGCTCCTGCTTGGTGACGAGCGCGGCTACGGAATCTAGCACGATAACCGCGATCGCATTGGAGCGGACCAAAGCTTCGCAAATTTGAAGGGCTTCCTCACCGGATGATGGTTGGGAAACGAGAAGGTCATCCAGATTCACGCCGAGTTTGCGTGCGTATTGAGGATCGAGCGCGTGCTCGACGTCGATGAAGGCCGCGAGACCGCCGCGTTTTTGCGCTTGGGCGATGACCGTGAGCGTGAGGGTTGTTTTTCCGGAGGATTCTGGGCCGAACACTTCGACAATCCGGCCGCAGGGGAAGCCACCGACACCCAACGCACGGTCAATAAGCAGATTTCCAGTCGGAATAACATCCACATCGACGCAGCGATCATCCCCCAAGCGCATGATCGCGGATTCACCGAACTCTTTCTGGATGTGAGAGATCGCAAGATCCAAGTTGCGCTTGCGGGCTTCGTTGAGTTTTTCGGTGGCGGATTCTTCAGATGTTTGTTTGGCGGCCATGGGAGTTGTGTTGTGCTCCCACGGGTCTGATGGAGTCCAAGGAGACTTGCAAGAAAAAGATGTTCGCTCGAACAAAAAAGTGCCACTTAATTAAACCAGCGATTCCGGCCGCCTCGCCCTCGGGTCACTTTATCTCGATGTTGAGGCGCGCTTTGCCTTCGGGGTCTTTTCCCGAGTTCGCTGTCCAGCTCATCGAAAATCCTTCGTTGAGCGTGGCAGGCGGCTTGTGTTCGAGCGCGATCAACGAATTTTCCGAAGCCGTGAATTCAAATTTTTTCTCGTCGTACGCACTGAGCTCAAGCTGCACGGCGGCGATTCCCGGGCCGCTGACCTCTTTGCTGCTCACATCGATTTTTTCGGTGAGGGACGGCTTCACGCGTTTTTTATCGGTCCAAATCAGCTGCAGCCGGTCTTTTTTCATTTTTTCCTCTAACGCCTTCTCGGATTTCTTGTCTCTGGCATCTTTCGCGTCGGCGTAGACGTCGGGAATTCTCACGTCGATCGCGAACTGCAAGGGGTTCTTCAGCGTCCCAGGCTCAAGCAAGCGGCCACCTAGCGAAATTCCGCCACGCTCCGCATGGACAAAAATTTCGAAACCCGCGTCACCCGTAACCTTGCCTTTGATCACGACATTCTCGGGCTTATCGGTCGCCGATTGGGCGGACTCCAAGGACTCAGGCACGATTTGCCGCGAAACCACTTTCCCGTCCGGCATCGTTTCCAATACTTTGAAACTCACGGGGATCGTCAGTTTACTACTAACGAACTCGCCCTTTCTCCCTATCGGCCTAATCGTTGCCTTGCCTTCGGCGGTGAAGGCGAACTGGAATGCCCTGTTTTTAATCCCCACGAAATATCCCAACCATTCCTTTTCTGTCATGGTCGGCAGGGCGGCGCGCATTGGTAAGATTCCTGCCACGCTCATTAGACCTGCCGCAAGCACCGCCATCCTTGATTTAGGGACATTCATGGCCCCAAGCAATCGCAAACCGTTCCCAGGTGCCAGCGAAAAATCCTTATAGATACGTAATCAGGCCTTCCATCGTTTCCTCATCCAGCCGTCTCACCAGTGCGATCGTTAGAGTCACCATTTGCAAATAGTCGTTCAAATCGATGATCGCGTTGTGCGAGTGAATGTAGCGCGCCGGCACGCCCAGCACGATGCTCGGAACCCCCTCGTTCGCTAGATGGAACGAACCCGCATCCGTCCCCCCGCTCCGCCGCACCGTCACCTGATAGGGAATTCCCTCTGCCCGCGCGGTCTCGATCGCCAATCGCGCCAGCCGCGGATTCGTGATCGCCGAGGGATCAAACAAACGAATCTGCACCCCGCCGCCCAGCCGTCCTTGGCAATCCGACCTCGCGAATCCCGGCGTGTCATCCGCCGGCGGTCCTTCGAGAACGATCGCTACATCCGGCTTCGCAAAATTCGCCGCCGTCTTCGCCCCGCGCAGCCCCACTTCTTCCTGCACCGTCCCGCACAAGATTAGTCGGTTAGGGTGTGCCGACTGCGATAAGATCTGCCCCGCCTGGATCGCCCCGGCCATCCCCACCCGGTTGTCGAACGCCTTCGCCATGAACAAATCCTCCCGCCCCATCGCCGTGAACGCCGACACCGGCGCGATCGGGTCGCCTAACGAAATCCCGAAATTTTCCACCACATCCCGCCGCGACTCCGCCCCCACGTCGATGAACATCTGGTCAATGCTCATCACCTGCCGCCGCTGCGCTTCTGGCAGAAAATGCGGCGGCCGCGACGCCACCACTCCCAGCACTTTCTCTCCGCCCCGTGTCAAAACCTCCACTCGCTGCGACAGCAAATTATGCTCCCACCATCCGCCGATTCCGAGAAACTGGATAAATCCGTCCGCGGTGATGTTCTGCACCATGAATCCCACCTCATCCATGTGCCCCGCCACCAGCACCCGCGGCCCGTCGTCTCCGGTTGCACAAAATACCGAACCGTTCCGATCCGCCGACAGCTCGCCGCACTCCTCCAGCTCATCCACAAAAATCGCCCTCACCTCATCCTCATGCCCGGAAACCGAATGGGCCTCCGTCAATTCCTGCAACAATGAAATCGCCTTCGTGCGCATAAGCGAAACCCTGCAAAAGCAAAACACCCCTTCCAAGCCTCAAGTTGGTTCATCTGACACCGCAGGCAGCATCTCGTCGCGGATGCCGCTGCCGGCATGGCCTGCACACGAGCTGAAATCCCGGCGGGATGGATACGCTAGCTCTGGCTCATGAAAACAATTTTCTATCCAACGAGCGGTATTGAATGGCCTCCAGAATATCGTTCGGCCGGATGTCCGGTGTCCCCGCAAGATCTGCTAGCGTGCGGGCGACTTTTAAAATCCGGTCATGGGCGCGGGCGGAGAAATTCATTTCCTCCATCGCATGTTCGAGGTAGCCATTGCTCTCAGCGCTGAGCTGGCAGTGTTGCCTGACTTGTCGCGAGCCCATGGACGAGTTCGTCGAGTTGGAGGATTTCTTGAACCGCTCCAACTGGATGCCCCGCGCGGCGATCACCCGCTGACGGATTACTTCGGATGACTCGCCGGTGTTAGTGCGGGAAGAGAGCTCGCGGAAATCCACCAGCGGCACCTCGCAGTGAATATCGATTCGGTCCAGCAAGGGGCCACTGATCCGCTGCCGATAGGTTTCTATCTGCCGTGGTGAACAGCGGCACTCCCGCTTCGAATCCCCGTAATAGCCGCAGGGACAAGGATTCATCGCGGCCACCAGCATGAAATTCGCAGGGAAGGTCAGCGAACCCGCAGCCCGGGAGATCGTCACGACCCGATCTTCTAGCGGCTGTCTCAAAACCTCCAGCGTCTGCCGCCGAAACTCGGGCAGTTCGTCCAGGAAAAGCACGCCATGATGCGCTAGCGAAACTTCGCCAGGGCCCGGATGGGTGCCGCCGCCAAGCAGTCCGGCGTCGGAAATCGTGTGATGCGGCGAGCGAAAAGGGCGGGTTGTTAGGAAAGACCGCTTTGAATCCAACAAACCCGTGACGGAGTGGATCTTCGTCGTTTCAATCGCATCCTCTTCCGTCAGATCCGGCATGATCGACGCCATGCGTTTGGCCAACATTGATTTCCCAGTGCCAGGCGGGCCGACCATGATCAAATTGTGATTTCCCGCAGCAGCCACCTCGAGCGCCCGCTTTACCTGGTGCTGGCCTTTCACCTCGTCAAAATCCACCTCGTAGGAGCGGTGGGAATTAAAAAAGGCCTTCCGGTCGAGATTGAAGGGCGGGATGACGATGTCGCCGTTGAGAAAGTCCCACGCTTGTTTGAGGTTTCGTATCGGGAACACATCGATTCCCTCGATCACCGCCGCTTCCGGCGCGTTCGTCTCAGGCACGAACAAACGGCTTCGCCCCCGGCTCTTCGCCTCCAGCGCGATGGAAAGAACGCCTTTGACGGGCCGTACTGTGCCGTCCAGCCCCAACTCGCCGACCACGCAGCAGTCTTCCGCGTTGAACGGCTTGCTGCCGCTCGCCGCGATCATCGCCAGCGCGATGGGCAGGTCAAACGACGGTCCTTCCTTTTTCAGATCCGCCGGCGCGAGGTTCACCGTCTTGATCCCGTCATCGAGATAGAGCGCGGAAGCCCCGATGGCGGAAATCACCCGCTGCGAAGATTCCCTAACCGCCGCATCCGGCAAGCCGACAATGATCACCACCGGCTTGTCCGCGCCGCGGGCGTTGACCTCGACCTCGACTTCCTGGGCATCGACCCCGCGCAATGCGGCTGAAAATAGGCGGGTAATCATGTAAACAGCAAAACATTGGAAACTCTATCCGCTGCTGGCAAGCGGAATCGATGAACCCCAGTTCAGGTTAGATCCCGACGTGATAAAGATCCAATGCCTTCCCGAGCTTGCGCTCCAGATGCAGCGCCTCGTCGGCGAGGATGCCGTCTTTGCCCGCACCTTCCTGCCGCTGCGGCAACGGTGAGACGACATTCCAAAGCAAACCTCACTGCCGAGTCCTACCCGCCGGACTGTTCGAGTGGGAGGTCGAGTGATTTAAAGCGGCCTCGAGTAAGTGCTGCAACGATTGTGCCAACCTTCCTCCCAGCGCTTTTCGCCACGCTCCGGCGGTGAATTCACGATCCGGCGGGAGAGCACGCGTTTCGCGGCGGCGGCGAATTCCGTTGCCGCCGGAGCACCTGCTGGCACCTCCTTCATTTCGCCCAACACTTGCAGCAGACCCCAGCCACGGCCGTTGTAGCGCTCAGAGACCTGCGTGCCGTCGCCCTTGAAATTCACATAGTCGATTAATGCGTAAGTCCCCTGCGAGGTTGTGGAAACCTTGCGGTAATTCGCCTCGATCCGAGCTTTTTCGCTGCCTGGTGCCGCGGCCAGAATCTTGGGCAAAGCCGCGCGGGAGCGGGCGATGATGAAGTCCGTTTGGAGACCGACATTTCCCGCCAGCCAATTCCGCAAGGCCGTCATCCGCAGGCTTTTGAAGTCTGCTCGAAACTCCGCCGTCGTCTTCCACGGACTGCGAGCCTCAAGTGCCACCGCCGGCGGATTGGCTCCGCGCTCACGGGCGAACGCGACAAATGACGGCCAGCTTTCCTCGAAGCGACCCCTGAAATCTGCCGGATACCAAATGAAATGGCCGATTCCCAGCGAAGGAAATTCCTCGCCCGCATTCCAAGTCGTTAGCCCGGCGACGCTGCCCGCACACTCGTTCTGCCAGATCTTTTTGCCAATCGCCGCCTTCTGCCGCTCGCTCGGATTGGCCGGCTGCATGGCGGACGCGGACGCGGTGAAAAGAATGGCGAGGGAACAAACGAGACAGGCGGCTTGCATGGCCGCAACCTATCCATAGCATCCTCGCAATCACAAGCCCGCTTCCCCATGAACCGCCTTCCCTGGGATAAAATCCTTAGCATCACCCCGTTCGACCTCGTCAAGCTGCTGGTCACCGCCGCCATCATCTTGTTCGTGACCAAAATCCAGCTCGTTAACGACCGGCTCTCCGCCCTGCTCATCGCGCTGCCGCTCACCTCACTGATGACGATGGTCTGGATGCATCACGGCGGGCAATCTTCCGAGCGGCTCGCCAACCATGCCGAGGGCACCTTCTGGTTCGTCCTCCCCACTTTGCCGATGTTTTTGATTCTGCCTTGGATGTTGCGCAGCGGCTGGGGATTTTGGGTCGCACTTGCCGCCAATTGCCTCATCACCGTGGCGCTTTTCTGGATCACCGTCGTCGTCCTCCGCCGCTTCGGAATCGACTTGATGCCGAAATGACCGCCTGCCAGGTCAAAATTTTCCTCTTTAAAAAAGCCAGATAAGGCTTGTCAGAAAGTGAATTCTCTGGTTTGACCATCGGCCCGGCGTTATTTCCGGAAATTCTGTCCAATCCATTTATTTTGAGCGAAAAAAAACCGTCCCTGCTTCCTACAAACGTCATCCCGTTTAAGCAGGAGCAGCCGATTTCGCGATTTCCCGGTTCTCCTATGAAAAGCGATCTTCTCGATAAGGCCTCTGAAATTGTCACCGACCCACTTGTTCTGGTCAATCTGGTCTCCCAGCGCGTCAAACAACTCAACAGCGGTCGTTCCCCGTTGATTGCCACCCGTCCCAGCATGGGCGTGGCGGACATCGCCCTCCAGGAAATCATCGAGGGGAAAATCAAATTGATCCATCGGGAAGCTCCCTGAGCGGAGCCTTCCTGAGCACCGAGCCTGGCCATGAGCGCGGAAATCGCCACCAACCGGAAGGCCGGACGCGATTTCAACATCACCGAGAAATTCGAGGCCGGAGTTGAACTCAAAGGCACCGAGGTCAAATCGATCCGGGCCGGCAAAGTCAACATCTCCGACGCGTTTGCCCGCGTCGAAAACAACCAGGTTTTCCTCTACGGCTGCAACATCCAACCGTGGCAGACCGCCAGCGATTGGTATAACCATCCCGAAAAGCGCCCGCGTCGCTTGCTCCTCCACAAGCGGGAAATCCTCAAACTCGCTAACGCCAGCACCGTCAAAGGCTGCTCGCTTCCGCTGCTGCGGATGTATTGGAAAGACCGCCGCGTGAAGGTCGAAATCGGCGTCGGCAAGGGCAAAACCCACGCCGACCAACGCCAAGACTTGAAAGATAAAGTCGAGCTCCGCGAAGCCCAGCGCGAGATGTCGCGCTTCAACCGCCGCTGACTATTCCGCCGCCTTCGGCTTCACCCGCGACGGCGGATCCGTCGGCGGCCGGGAAATCACCGCGCCGGAACCCTTCACTCCGATCGGTTGGGTCGATCGAAAATCCCCATCGCCCGGCATCCCCAGCATGTCCGGCATGCGAATCCCGTCGTCGGGCAGGGCGGGAAGCTCCGACTCCGCAACCATTGGCTCGGGCACAGTTTTTTGCGTCTTCGGCACCGCAGCCCGCTCAACCACGATCGCCCTCGGCGCGGCACACGACGCCAGCGCCAAAGCAATGCCCAGCAGCGCGGATGTCTTTTTGTTCGGTGTCGGCCTCATGAATTTCCCAAAGCGTGTCAGGCCGCAGGAAATCCCTTTGTAGCCTCCTGCGCAAGGCCGAACCTTGGCACGGGTCTCACTAAAAAAGTGCCCGTCAAAGGGGGGAGTGGACACTCCTGTCACAAGTGCTGCGACCTTTAAAAACGCGGTAGCCGGTGAGGCCCCATGTCGACCGCCGTAACTTCGCCGATGTTGCCTTTGAGGCGCAGCGAGCGGCGCTCTCAGCCCTTCATCACGGCGTCGAGCCAGGCGATCATTTTCCGGCGATAGGCTCCTTCATCGTGAGAAAGAGCGGTGCCGTGGCGGCCGGATTTCACTTCGAACAAGGTTTTCGGCTGGTTGGCGGCTTCGAAGAGTTGGCGGCCTTGGGAGAAGGGCACAATCTCGTCGTTGCTACCGTGGACGACGAGCAGCGGGACGGGCGCGAGCTTTTTCACGAAGTCCTTCGGCGCGAGTTCGTCGGTAACCAAGCTGGCGCCGAGTTGGCCGCCGACGATGCGGGCCATCGCGAGGTAAGAGGCGAAGGTGCCGTCGATGACAATGGCGCGGAGGCCTCTCACCGGGGACTCGCCGAGCGCGGTGACGGATTGCGCGCCCCCGAGGCTATGGCCGTAGGAAACGAGGCGGCTGGTGTCGATGTCCGAGCGCTTGCGGGCGTAAGCGAAGGCGGCTTTGACGTCATCGATCATGCCGCGACGCTCGGGAGTTCCGCCCGATTTCCCGAAACCGCGGTAGTCGTAGATGATGACGTTGTAGCTGGCTTCGGCGAGCCAAGTGCAAAAGCCGAGGTGATGGCCGATGGAGCCGGCGTTGCCGTGGGAAAAAACGACGGTGCCTTTGGCAGACTTGGCCGATTTTCCCTTGGCGGGGATGAACCAGCCGTGGAGGGCGGTGTTGTCGGCGGATTTGAATTCAATGGTTTCAAACTTAAGGCCCCACGCGGCGGGGGTGGCGGGCTCGTCATGGGTGGGGAAATAGAACAGCTGGTTGCCGCCATTTTTGCCGGCCATTTCCCCGGCGAGTTTGGCGAGGTCGCTGTTGGGGTCGGCGAGAAGCGCCCGAAGGTCGTCCGCAGTCACGGATTCCTGAGCGGTCGCGATGGCGAGCGAGGTGAGCCAGAGACCAACGATTCGTGCGTGCATGGTCGCTAAATCGACACCCGGTTTTGAATTTGTCGAGGGAAAGTATGGGTTTCTCACGTGAACGCAGGCGGGATGGCCGCGGACCCGTTCCCGCTGGCCTGCCCCCGGTCAATTAAATTACCCGCCATTTTTGGGTTGCGCTGGAGTGGCGATGTTTCGTTAGCTGCAAGAAGTGGATAAGCGGTCACCCACCTTTTGTCCTAACGACACAAGCCTGTGAGATTCCCCCTGAAATTCAGCGTCGCTTGTCGCGCGCCCGCCTTTTCGCTCGTCGAAATGGCAGTGGTGATCGCCATTCTCGGTGCCTTGATGACCGCGGGCGTGAGTCTGTTGAGCGGGACAGGCGCGCAGTCTTGCAAGGCAGGCGCGGACCAGCTAACGGGGCTGATCGAGCAGGCGCGGACTGCGGCGATCACCTCGCGGTCCCACGTGGTGCTGGCGATCGCCGAGCCGGGGGATTTGGCTGCCGGGGACGAGCGCTGCCGGCTCGGGCTTTTCAAAGTCGGGGAATGGCCGGATTCGCCAAGCTCGGCACCTGTCCTAACTGGCGTGCTCATGAAGCGTTGGCAGCCTTTGGAAACAAGCATCGTGCTGGTCGGCGGAGATGTCGATGGTGTGGCCAATCCGCTGGACGGTGAGCAAGTCACTATCCGCTATGGCGGGACTGGGAATCCCGGCGTGAAGGTCCACATGATCGCCTTCAACAGCCGCGGCGGGCTTCACTATCCGGCTGGGTCCACCCCCGTCGCCATCCGGATCACGGAAGGCCGCTACCGGGACGGCAAAGCGGTTTCCAACCCGCGTGGCGGGTCCGAACGCCGGCTGAAAATCGGTCGCGTCACGGCGCGTCCTTACCATACCGACGGATGACTGCGACCCAACGTGGCTCTTCGCTGATAGAAACCGTGATTGCCATGGGCGTGCTAGCAGTGGCGATTCCGCTAGTGTTTGGTGCCTTGGCGGAGTCCGGGAAAAGCGCAATGTCCTCGGAGGCAGAAACCCGCAGCACATGGGTGGTTCCCGCCTGCATGGACGAGATACGCGCGTCCCGCGACGGTCGTCCCCGGTATTTCACCCGGACTGCGGCCGCCCAAGTGTTCCCACCTAGCGGCGACGTTTGGGCGCTTGCGTTTGCCGCAGAAGGCAAGCCGGTCGGCAAGATCAGTAAGGCGGCCTACGACCAAGGCATCAAGGCGCTCGACGGCCAGGCGGTTCGTTATATCGCGTCGCTTAGCGCGGCGCCGGATCTATCTGAAATGAAAACGGTCCCCATGCTGCGCGCCCGGATTTCAATCGAATACCCTTCCGCGTCTCCAGCGGAAAAGCGGCGGAAACTCGACTTCTACACGCGCATTCCATGAGTTCCGTCCACCCGCAAACTCGTGGATTCACACTCGTCGAACTCATGTTCTCGATGGCGATCGGCTCGATGATCCTGCTTCTAGCCGCGGCCGTGCTCGGCAGTTCTGGGGACGGCTACGAGCGGGTGAGCGGCGGTGTCGCCACTGAGCGCGAGGCGCGGGCGCTGATCACGCGGCTGGCTTCCGATCTATCCGGCGGCAGGTTCCACAAGGACGCCGTGATCGAAAAATCCTCCGCAGCCTGGCCCGTGGACCGGCTCGGATTCCTCAGCCTCCAGCCCGCTCAAGCGCAAACGGACGCCGGGTGCATCGGCGATCTCTGCGCGGTGAGCTACTACGTCAAGGATCTCACCATCGGCGGGAAAACCGTCCGCTGCCTGCTGCGCGGATTTCGCGAGAGTGGTGAAACTTTCAATACGTTGCGCGACGGATCCATTGCGCCGCTCTTCGCAGGAAAGGCCGGTCTGGACGAGCCGGTAGCTTTCGGCGTGGTGTCCTTTGAGGCTCGGCCCAAGTCGCGGGATGCCGGCGGCAAATGGGTGGACTGGATGAAAAACGATACGACCGGTCCCGAATCGCTAGATGTAAAACTCGTTCTCGCCCGCCGCGAACTTGCTGGGAAACTCAAGTCGCCGGGCGACTGGGCCGCCGCCGGAGGAGCCGACCGGCAAAGAGATCTCGAGATTTACGCCGCAACCCTTCGGTTTGGAAATCATGCGGATTGATCGGTCAACGAGCCATCGCCCGGTTGCAGGCGGGTTCATCCTGCCGGCCATTCTGGTGGTCGTCGGCGCGTTGTTGATCCTTGCAGTCGGCATTCTGCTAGTCGCGGGCATCGAGCGCGGCACCGCCCGGTCCTTCGCTGACCGCCAGCGCGCGGAACTCGCCGCCTGTGCCGGGCTGGAGGAGATCCGCAGTATTCTAACGGCCGAAGCGGCGAACGACGATTTCCTGGTGATTCAATCAACGCTAGCCGTTCCGGTCACCGCCGGTCGCCAGTCCGCCCATCAGCAATTTCTCGTCCGCGGGAAAGCGGCGGAGGGTGGCTATTCTTTCCGCTACGTCCCGTTGTTCAGCGCGCGTCGCTCGCCGGAAGACCAGCCACAACTCGCGCCGCCGCCGCTGGATCCGCTGTTCGGAGCGACTGCTAACGAATGGATCGATTTCACCACGCTGCCTTACACGGACAAAGTGCGGGCCGCGTGGCTGCCGATCAAGGATGAGAAGGACCGGACCACCGCCCGCTACGCATACTGGGTGGAGGATTTGCAGGGGAAACTCGATCCCGCGCTTGTCGGCAATCTCGGCGGGCAACATCTAACTCACTCGCGCGGTGCCCACCCGTTCCCCGCGCCCGGCCTCAATCCAGACCCCGAGTCGGATGCCGCGGCTCCGCTCAATCAAATCGCCCTGTTCGCCATCGAACCCACCACGACTTCTGCTAGCCAGGGAACGCTTGGCAAGACGCTGATCGAAAACCGCCGGTTGCTGGTGTCACCCGACTCCACGCTCGCCGCCGCCGGGATCACTCCGCCGCTGCTACGTGATGAAGCCGGCCGCCTCGGCGATCCGAAAGCACGGGCCGTCGAAGAAAGTCTCGCATCAAATCTCCAGCCCTATTTCGAGCGCCCGCTCATTCCATTCGCGCCCGGTATCGATCCCGCAGTCGCGGGTCGGCCGCGTAAGAATCTGAATGCCTTGTTAGCCATGAGTCCGGGCAACGCCGTCGATGAAATGGCCGCGTTCGTCCGCGCCGCGCTGCCGGATTTTGACAAGCGCAAGGGCGGCTTTCCCGAGGACTATCTGAAAACCTTGGCGGCCAACGCGATCGACTACGCGGACGCGGACTCCAACCCGACCCTGAAATCCGGCGAATACCGTGGACTGGATGCGTGTCCTTTGATGAGTGAGATCGCCCTGCAGGTGAACTATGTGGGAATCTCCAAGCAGCAGAATCGAAAAATCATGACCTTCCGTTTCAAGCTGTTTGCCGAGCTTTGCAATCCGACGAGCAAGCGGGTTTCGGGCGATGCCAGGCTTAGCTACGAGGTGGCGCTTCCGATGGACGGCATCGGGGCCGGGGTGGGCGGCGAGCCTTTCGATTCGCCGCAGTTGCTTTCCGATCCAGAGCGCTCGACCCATGACCTCGCGCTCATCGACGGACGCTACTGGACCCGGCAGGTCCATGTGGAGCTCGAGCCGAATCAATACCGCTGTTATCTATTCGCCGATATTGTCTATCGGATGGATGTGGGCGCATCGTCGGATTTTATCCCGGATGAGACCCCTTTCAGTCTCAACGAAGCCCGGGCCGAGTCCGGCTTGTCAATGATGTGGGACGGAAAAGTATTGGAACGGGCGGATGGCATCCTGCGTCAGGCCGGTTTGATCTATTCGAAGAAGAACGGCGTCATCACGGGCGGCTTCAAAACGGGGATTTCGGAAACCCTCACCAAGGCGGCACTGCCAGGTCATGTTTACGACGACTTTCCGCGCATGTATTACAACTTGGGCGATCCGCGGATGACCCATTATCTGCGAGCCGCGCCGCTTGATGAGAACGCCTATCCAGAGAATATCAGCCCGAACCGCCGGAACATCCGGCTTGAGATTTACGAGGACGACGTCGCGGCCAAACCCAAGGTTTACGCGCGCATGCTGCCCTCCGAGTGGCCGGATGGCGGGCACAACGTGGCCGTCGGTTCATGGTCGCCGGGGAGCAATGACAAGACGGAGATGACCGACTCGAAGTTCGATTTCCCGTATGATTCTCAAATGGCGCTGGCCGCGCCGCAGGCGATCTCCAACCGCGGCCGTTTCTATAGCGCCACGGAGCTCGGCCGCATCTTCGATCCCGTCATGCATGCACCGGTGTTTTCTAGCAGCGCTGAGACCAATGAGCTCCGCGGCAAGGGGAAAATGCCGGCGGCCCGCGCGTCGTGGCCGGATGTCCGTGGCAACCAGGCCAGCCCGTTCTACGGCGGGGGGAACAGCCTGCGGATCGGTCGTCCGGAGCATCCGGATTTTGAGTTGAGCGCCGAGCCCGGACTTCATGCGGCGCGCCTGTTGGACCTTTTCCACGTCGGGCGCTCCCGCTCGGGAAATGCGGCCGAGCGCGCGGGACCGGTCACGCGCATCGCAGGCCATGTGAATCTCAATACCGCCTCCCGTGACGCGCTCCGTGCGCTGGCAGCCGGCGCGCTTGTCATGGATCCGCTGTTAGCCAAGCGGTCGGGCGGCGACCATCTCGGCGCGCCGACCATGGCACCGCAGGTTTCTCCGTTTTCGCTCTCCGCGCCCACGGCGGTCCATGAAGCCGATCGCATCGCGGACGCGATCGTTCATAGCCGCCCCTACCACAGCACTGCGGATCTTGCGCGAGCCAAAGGGCCGGATGGCCTGGCGGTTTTCGGCAACCGCGTCATGTATCCGGACCATACTAACATCGAATGGAACGACGCAGCCGCCGAGGAAATCTTCGCGCGTGTGTATGAAGGGAGCACGGTGCGCTCGCGAAATTTCCGGGTATGGATCGTGGCTCAGGCGCTCGCCCCCGGTGCAACGGCGGAGGTGCTTGCCGAGGTCCGGACCGTTCACACGATGTTCGCGGATCCCGGCGAGCGCGCGGTTAAAGGCTCCATTATTCCCGGACAATTCAAAATCATCATTACCTCCTCCAATGAATTCTAGCAGACAAATCTTCATGATTTTATCCATGTGCCTGGTTCCATTTGTACAAGGTCAGGATTTCAAACCCGGGCCTGTCGGTTTTATTCGCATGCTCAATGCCGTCGCGATCGGGACGGGTCGCTTGGAGTTCATGCTCGACGGGAAGGCCGTGCGTCCCGCCGGCTATCAGCTCGGCAATGTCACCGGAGGCATCGCCCTAAAGCCGGCTAACTACAAAGTGGTCTTTCGCCGGGAAGGTGCGAAAGAGGGCGAAACGCAGGTGCAGGTGCAAGTCGGCGACACCACTATCCTCATTCCTTTTGCCGAAGAGATTCCCGCCACCGACAACCATCCCGCCCGCTGGCAGATCCGGATTTTGAAATTAAAGCAGCACGAGTCAGAAGACAAACCGACGGCCTCCTTCGTTTCAGTTTCAAGCGAGCCTGAGCTCAAGGTGGAGATCCGGCAGGCTGATGGAAAATGGGAGCCCGTCTTCGTCAAGCGGCTAGGAATTGCCCGGGCGGAAATCAAACAATCGCGAGGCTATCTATCCGTGCGCGGCAAGGGGAGGGACTTGTCTGCGGTTTCCGTGGGAGCCGCCGGAAATTTCGTCTCGGTTCTTTACGACGACGAAAACGGCGTGCTGCGCTCAAAGACATTCCAAGACTACAAGTACCTGAGCGCGGAGTGAAAGGTGGGTCACGCGCCGTCCGAAGAGGATGGGTATCGGTAGCTTCGTCTGGATGCCCCGATCTCGCATACTATCCGTGTGGCGGCGGTCTTAGCCGGCTTCGTTGTCAGCGCTTCCGGCTGAGACAGCTGGGACACCTTGCGGGGTACCGAAATCCGGCCATTCTTCGGTTTGGCTGCCTTCGTTGCGCATCCACTCGGCCAACATTTCGTCGTGGGACATCTTTGGATACTTGCTCTTCGCATACATCTCGAACACCCACTTTTCATATTGCGCCAAGGTGAGACGCGGTGGAGGGGGATGGTTGGAGAAGTCCGGTAGATCGAGATCGATGACACTCATGGGATATGATGGATCAAGTCGTAAGCGTTAGGACCCGCGTATTTTTGGCAAAGCTCACGTAGTTGAGTTTCAGTGAAGACATTTGGATTTTCCTCCAAGAGGAACCGGATATCGAGAAGGTCTCTCTCCTTACGAGCTGCTCGATCCTTGAGCGCATGCAGCTTCATTGCCAGAAGTGATTCCAAATTGATCACCGGGATGTCTCCATGAATGCCGGTTTTCTGATCCGTGGCGGACATTTTAGTGAAAGTTTCAGGGCTAACCCAAAGCAAATCGATGGGCATCATTTGCAATGGATCCAGCCGTTGAAATCGTGTGGCCATTGCCTCGAAGGCGATGGTGAAGCCAAGGGACTTCATCAGTGCTATGGCACGCGTTTCGTCAGCCCGGGAGCAAATCCAA
Organism: Akkermansiaceae bacterium; assembly: GCA_043716765.1. GTDB lineage: Bacteria > Verrucomicrobiota > Verrucomicrobiia > Verrucomicrobiales > Akkermansiaceae > Luteolibacter. The sequence continues at coordinate 4,533 of JAYSYA010000295.1, read as the reverse complement.
TCCACGTCATTTGTCAGTCTCGAGTATCCATGATGACAAACCGCCCAGCCGCCTGCCAAGAGAAGTGGAATACCCTCTCGCGCGAAGCGCTCGTGAAGTGAATGGGCGAACTCGGGGAGCATGGGGTTGTGAAAGTAAGAACTGCGCGCGGAATAAATTCCGCGCTCCAATTATAGCAGCCTTGCCCGCAGCAGTTCAGTGACTTGCTTTGGGTTCGGCTTGGTGGCGGCGGCTTTCATGACTTGGCCGGTTAGGAAATTGAGGAGCTTCTCGTTGCCGGCCTTGACGGCTTCCACTTCGGACGGGTTGTTAGCGATGACTTGATCGACAAGTCCTTCGAGCTCGCCGGCTGCGGCGGGTTTGAAGCCGAGATTGTCGGCGATGGTGGCGGGGGCTTTTTGCGGGTTGTCGAAGAGCACGCTGAAGACTTCCTTGGCTTGGTTCGCGGCGAGCGTGCCGTTTTCCATCAGGAGCAGCAGGGCGCGGAGTTTTTCGGGGGCGACTGGGCATTCGTTGATGCTGAGGGCGCGCTCGTTGAGAGTTCCTAGCAGGCTATTGATGATGAAGTTGGCGACTTTCTTGCCGGGGATGGCGGGGTCGGTGACGGCTTCAAAATAGGCGGCGAGGTGCTTGTCCGAGGAGAGCACGGACGCGTCGTAGGCGGTGACGCCGAGTTGGTGCTCGAAGCGCGCGGCGAGCTCGTGCGGGAGCTCGGGGACGAGCGGGCGGACTTTGGCTAACAACGGCGCGGTCTCGATGGGCAGGAGGTCCGGGCAGGAGAAGTAGCGGTAGTCATGCGCGTCTTCCTTGGTGCGCATCATCTGGGTCTCGCCGCGGTCGTCGTCCCAGCGGCGGGTGGACTGGATTTGCGGGATGCCGCGGTTGAGTTCCTCGGTCTGGCGCAGGATTTCGAAATGAATCGCGCGGCGGATGGCGGAGATTGAGTTGAGGTTTTTAAGCTCCACTTTTTGGCCTAACGGGTCGGCGGTGTTTTTGCGGAGCGAGATGTTCACGTCGCAGCGGAGCTGGCCTTTTTCCATGTCGGCATCCGAGACGCCGCCTTGCTGGAGGATCATCTGGAGCGAGCGGACGTAGGCGAAGGCTTCCTCGCCGGACTCGAGGTCGGGTTCGGTGACGATTTCCATCAGCGGCGTGCCGGCGCGGTTGAAGTCGATGAGCGAGGAATTCCCGAGGTGGGTGGATTTCGCGACGTCCTCCTCAAGGTGGATGCGGTTGAGGCGGACGGTTTTGTCGGGGTTGGCGATGTTTTTCCGGTGATCGGTCGGGTAGCAATGTTCGTAAAGCGGGACGCCGCCGCCGATGCAGAGGGGGAGGTCCATCTGGGTGGTCTGATAGTTCTTCGGCATGTCCGGATAGAAATAGTTCTTGCGGTCCCATTTGGAAATTTCCGGCGAGCGGCAGCCGATCATCAGGCCGGTGAGCAGGGTTTTCTCGATGGCCTCGCGGTTGAGCACGGGGAGTGCGCCGGGCATGCCGAGACAGACCGGGCAGGTGTGTGTGTTCGGCGCGTCGCCGAAGGAAGTGCGGCAGGCGCAAAACATTTTGGTCTGCGTTTTGACCTGGCAATGGACTTCGAGGCCGATGGTGACGAGGTAGGACATGGGGAAATGTGAGATTGGAAATGCTCAGAGATCGCGGAGGAGCTGTTTCACTTTGGGGTCGGCGAGGGCTTTGGTGAGGAGCGGATGGCGCAGGAGTGTGCCGTAATTCCCCTCGCGGGCAAGGTTTTGGAGCTCCGGGTCATTGACGATGACGGCGCGCGGAATGGGCTTGCCGGTCTGGGGGTTGATGACGGGCGTGAGCGGTGAGTCGGCTTGGGCGGTGATGAGCTTGGCGAGGGCGAGGCGGGATGGCTCGGCGAGCGGGTCGAGGGCTTTGAGCCAACTGGCAGGGATGGCGTCCTCGACGGAAGATTTGAGTTTCTGGCTGAAGCCGTCCGGGGTGGTTTCCGGGATGCCGATGAATTTTTCCGAGTAGGCGCGGACCTCGGCGATCGAGCCGTTGTGATGGACGAATGTGGCGCCGATGATCCAGAGGAGCGAGGTGGGGACGAGGGCTAGCAGCAGGAGAAACGCCAGCTTGATGATGGAGCGGGGTTTTTCCTCAGCGGGGGATTTGCCGAAGGGGCGGATGATGGCTTTGGCGAGTTTCCGAATGAGCAAAAGGGAGGCGAGGAAGGCGGCGACCGGCAGGCCGTTCGTGATCCAGCCGAGGGATTGTCCGGTCCACTCGATGGAAAGCGTGGGGGCTTGCTGCCAGACGCGGAAGCCGATCCACGCGCTGAGGCTGAGGACCACTGTGCCGACAATCATCCGGGTCATCCCGCGCAGCAGTACGAATCCGGCGCACACCGCGAAGATGACGAGCGCGGCGGTGCCGAGGCTGATTTGTGGGATGGAGTCGGGCGACAATGGAAGTTGATAGAGAATATAAAGATGGGAGTTCTCACTCGCGGTAGCAAGTTTCGGCAAACTGGCTCAGATCAATGGCCCAAGGCGCGCTGGCGCAGCAGGTGATCCGTGAGAACCAGCGTCGCCATCGCTTCGACGATCGGCACGGCGCGTGGGAGGACGCAGGCGTCGTGGCGGCCTTTGCCTTGGAGCTCGGTGTTTTCGCCGCCGGCGGTGACGGTTTCCTGACTGCTCATGATGGTGGCGGTGGGCTTGAAGGCGACGCGGAAAATGATGTTTTCGCCATTGGAAATGCCGCCTTGCACGCCGCCGGAGCGGTTGCTGGTGGTGCGGACTTTGCCATCCACCATGCGGAACGGGTCGTTGTGCTCGCGGCCGGTGAGCAGCGTGCCGGAGAAACCGGAACCGATTTCGAAACCTTTGGTCGCCGGGATGGAGAGCATGGCTTTGGCGAGGTCGGCTTCGAGCTTGTCGAAGATCGGCTCGCCGAGGCCGGGCGGGCAGTTGCGGATGACGCACTCGATCACGCCGCCGACGGAGTTTCCGTCCGCGCGGATGGCTTTGATGCGCTCGATCATCGCCTCGACCATCGCGGGATCGCCGGTGCGGACGATGTTGGACTCGATGTCGGCGGCGGTGACGGTCTCGGGATCGACGACGGCGCTGAGCTCTTGGATGGATTTCACCCAGGCGAGGATTTGGATGCCGGGGTGAAATTGATCGATTACTTGGCGGGCGACGGCGGCTGCGGCGACACGGCCAATGGTTTCGCGGGCGGAAGCGCGGCCGCCGCCGGAGCTGGAGCGGATGCCGTATTTTGCGTCGTAGGTGTAGTCGGCGTGGCTGGGGCGGTATTTCGCGGCCATTTCGTCATAGGCGCCGGGGCGTTGGTCGGTGTTGCGGACGAGAATGGCGATCGGGCAGCCGAGGGTGACGCCGTCTTGGACGCCGGAGAGAATTTCCGCGGTGTCCGCTTCTTTACGAGGGGTGACGATTTCCGACTGGCCGGGGCGGCGGCGGTCGAGCTCGTGCTGGATTTGCTCAACAGAAACCGGGATCCGCGGCGGGCAGCCATCGATGACCACGCCGACGCCGCCACCGTGCGACTCGCCGAAAGTGTGGATGCGGAAAACGTGGCCGAAGGTGGATGACATGGGCCGCAGGGTAGATAGGGAGCGGCGCGGGGCAAGCGGGATGAGTTTCTAGTTTTCGTTTTCAAGAAAAACTTGAAGCTCCCGGCCAATCTGGGCGGGCGGCGATGAGCGCGACTCCGTTCCGTGTTTTTACTACCGGAAAATCCGCCGCAGCAGCACCGCCAGCCCGAACTTGTCCAGCTCGTGTTTCGCGAGCCCGATCGCGTGCAACCGATGAACTTGTTCCAATGAAAGAACCATTCAAATTATTGAGAAAGCTTTTGGAGTAAGTGAGAATAATTCGAGCGCACGTGCTCGGATGCATCCTCAAAGGAAATGCACGATTGAGTGGCAGCCGTGACAGGGCAATCGATCTCCGGCTTGGTGGCCAAAATCATGGCGCGCAATTCATCCACTGATTTCTTCAACTCCAAGACTTCGGCATGGAGCGTTCCCAAAGAAGGGGTATTTTCCTCAGTAATCATTCTCGGACGCTACCCGATATCCGCTTGTCTTCAAGCCCCGTCTCAGCGCCTAAACTGCGGGCACAGGGCGGTTGGCAGGCAGAGCTACGGTCCCCACCAGACTAAGAACCCGGCTTTTTCCCTAGACAGGTTGCCCTGATTTTGCATGGTAGAGGGGTTATGACCTCCACGATCCCTTTCACCCCGAGGATTCAAACGGATCCCGCCCTCCACCTTCGCACCGCCACCGAGCCGCTCGAAATCAGCCAGCTCCGAGCGGTTCTCGATGACGAGCACTACCTCAAAGCCGGTCGTCCTGCCGGACACGTTCTCTGGCAGGGCGTTTACCAGCAAGACCCGGAAGACGGCAGCGACCAACTCGTCGCCGTCCTCTGTTGGGCGGGGGCCGCCAAGCACCTCAAGGACCGCGACGCCTGGATTGGTTGGGATGCCGTGACATGCGCCAACCGTCTCAAGCTCGTCGTCCAACTCCGCCGCTTCGTC
>JAYSYA010000294.1:0-2676 GCA_043716765.1 Akkermansiaceae bacterium | reverse complement strand
CGTTGAAGGCTTTCACGACCTCGCCTTGTTGCTCAAGAAGCTGGGCCTGACGAAAGCGGGCCTGCGGAGCTGAGGGGGCAAACGGAAAACGCGTCGCGGTCTGGTCGTAAAGCTTGATCGCCTTTCCGGTGTCGCCGGCGTCGTCGGCGAGCTTGGCTTTTTGATAGAGAGACTCCCCTTCGCTCGCGGCAGCCTGGGTGTTTCCCGCCATGATCGGCATGTCGGAATCCGAGCCGCAGGAAGGGAGGAAACAAGCAGAGGCCGAAAGCAGCGCGCAGGCAATTAGCCGGGGTGTCATGGCGCGGAGCATAGGAGGCCGGTAGGACTGGGAAAGCGCAAAATGGCTCACTTGCCAAGTTCCGCTGCCCGCGCGGTGGCGGCGCTCACCGCTTCGATCAGTGCAGAGCGTAAACCACATTTTTCGAGCACCGCCAAACCGGCGATGGTGGTGCCACCGGGCGAGGTCACCATGTCCTTGAGCACGGCGGGGTGTTCGCCGGTTTCCAGCACCATCGCTGCGGATCCGAGCACCGTCTGCGCGGCGAGACGCACCGCGTCCGGCCGCGGGATTCCAGCCCGCACGCCGCCGTCGGCCAGGGCCTCGATGACCAGATAAATGTAAGCCGGGCCGCTGCCGGAGAGTCCTGTGACCGCGTCCATCAACCGCTCCGGTGTCTGGATCGCCAACCCAACCGCGCCTAACAGCGATTGCGCGGTTGCGTTGTCCGACGAAGTCGCACGGGTGCCGAGGCAATATCCGGCGGCACCATGGCCGACAAGGGCAGGGGTGTTAGGCATGGCGCGGATGATCCGGAAATTTTCCGGAACCGCGGCCTCCAAGGCGGCCAGAGTCACGCCCGCCGCGATGGAAATCACCAGACGCGGCGCGCCGGCGGCCATTTTCGCAGCGTCCGTCAGAGCGGCGGCAACGTCCAGCGGCTTGGTGCAAAGCAGAATCACTTCGCAACCGGCGGCCAGTTCGGTGACGCTGGCAGTGACCTTGGCACCAGTCGCCGCTGCGAATGATTCACGGGATTCTGCGTAAGGGTCCGAGCCGATCACATCCGCCGGCACGACCACTCCCGCACGAATCGCCCCTTGAATCAGCGCCGTGCCCATTTTCCCGCATCCAATGACTCCAAGCTTCATGGCCGGAGACTAAGCGGGCCGCGGCGGCGCACGCCAGCGTCATTTTGCTTGGAGGCACGCGCCGCGCATGGCCATCTTCCGGGCATGAAAAAACGGATTATCGCGCTGCTGTATCTCACTTGCGCCTTTGCCGCGGGTGAGGAGGCCAAGCAGAAACCCACCTCCGAGGCCGCTGTGAAAACCCAAATCGCCGTGCCGGCGGCTGCGGAGCAAAGGCACGCGGACGTGGAGGCAGCCATCCCGGATTCCGTCAAAGCCCTCGCCGAGCCCGCGATGACAAACTTCCCCGGCGGGATCGAAACCGCCGTGACCGCAGCCACCGAAAATGCCCAGGCCCACGTCAACCAAGGCCTCAACCACCTGCACGGCGGATGGGAATTGGAAGCGGGCCGCCACTTCGCCGCCGCGATGCGGGAAGACCCGGAATGCCTCCTCGCCCATTGGGGGATGGTCATGTCGCTGCTCAGCCCGTCGCCGGAAACCAGCGCCGCTCGCACTGCCGCGACCAAGCGCCTGCTCGATCTCATAGGCCGGGGAAAAGGCAGTGAACTCGAGCGCGGCTATGCGTTCGGACTGGTGAAATACCTCGAGGAAGGCCCGGCTGGAGCGGCTGCGGCGTTTCGCAAGGTGGCCGCGAGATTTCCTAACGAACTCCAGGCGGGCATCTTCGCCGCCCTTTTCAGCCGCGGCGGTTATGACCAGTCCGGCAGCGCCACACCCGACCAGAACGCGGCCGAAAAAAGCCTGCTCGAGCTCATCGCAAAACACCCGCACAGCCCGCTGCCGCTCAACGCCCTTCTCACGATCCGCGCGGACGGTCCCGACCTCGCCCCCTCAGTCGATCTCGCCCGCAAGCTCTGCCAGATGTCCCCCAACTACGGCCCGCATTTCCATCTGCTAGGCCACTACGAATGGCGCTGCGGCCAGCACGGCAAAGCCGCCTCCGCATTTGGCCGCGCCTCATCCCATTTCGAGAGGTGGATGAAGGAAAATAAAGCCGGCCTCGCCGACTGCCCCGAGTGGGTGAAGGCCGAGTGCTACCGCATCGTCGCGCTCGCGTCGAAAGGCGACTTCGATACCGCCTATGCCGCCGCACGCCAGATCGCCGCCACGCCGCTTCCGGAAAAGCGCAACGCCTCGCCTGGCGTCCGCTTCCTGTTGTGGGAGGCCAAGACATTGCCCGCCCGCATCCTCCTCCACCGCGGCCTGCGCGGCAACGCCGCCGAGGCGCTCCACTCCCTGCCCAAGCCTCCTAACATCAGAGCCACCCATGAGAAATCCCTCGCCTACTGGTGGATCGACGGCCTCCGCTTCGCCCTCGAAGCCCGCCGCCTGCTAGACGACGGGAAATTCGGCGAAGCCCAGCAAGTCGTCGCCGCGTTCACCCTTCACGGCGAGGCCATGAGCAAGACCCAGGCCGAAGCGGCCGCCATCGGCGAGCGCTCCGCATGGACCCGTGCTTTCCGCGCGCTTGAAGTCCTTGCCAGCGATTTGCGCGGCCGCCTCGCCTTGGCAGGTCCCAAAGTC
>JAYSYA010000293.1:0-2677 GCA_043716765.1 Akkermansiaceae bacterium | reverse complement strand
TGAGCTTGTGGCTGAATATCAATGTGGTGCCGTTTTCCAAGGCGTCCTCGAAGCAACTGATCTACGAACAGGCGGCCCGCGATCCGGATTCGCTGCTGAAGCCGGGAGTGGTGCAGGGCGACTTCAGAGGCGAGGCGACCGATATCCAGAAATTGCTGATCGAGGGGAAAAGCGGCGAGTGGGTGGAGGGATTTCATTTCTACGTCTTACCGCAGACTGAGGAGGGTGCCCGGGAAATGACCTACGTCCATGCCACAAGGGCGGCGCTGACCATCGACCCAGTGAAAAGCCAGCTGCGGGTGAAGCTGGAGGATGCGTATTTCGAGTCGAGAAACCGCCAGGGAAAAATTGAGATGGGCTTCGCCGGCGAGGCCGAACCGCTGCTGATCGATTTGAAAAACCCGCGAGACCGCAAGCTCGGTGCCAGCTCGATGTCGAACGAGCAAATCCGCCGCGAGCTCGCGACCGATCCGACTTTAGGCCGTGAAAAGAAGCGGAAAATGGAGCGGGAAATCATGACCCGCTATTCGTTCTCGCTGGCCTGCTTGGCGTTTGCGTTCGTGGCGGTGCCGCTGGGCTTGCAGACGCGCCGACGCGATACGTCCCGCGGGCTGATCATCAGCTTGCTCATCGGTTCCGGCTATTTCCTGGTGACGATGCTGGCGGACCAGTTCAAAACGAACACCGGCATGATGATGACGCTGTGGGCCCCGAATATCCTGTGCGTGGTGTTAGGATTAGTCCTGTTCCGCAGGGCCCGATTCAAGTAAGCTCCGGTGCCGTGATGAAAATTCTCCGCACGTTAACCAAGATCGCGAGGAACATCCGGGGTTTCTTCGCGGCGGAGCGGGTGGCTCTAGCACCTTTCGCCAAGGATCTGGGGAGCTACACGGTGCCGAAACTCCGGCAGGACGCGTGGGCGGCGGCGAACGTGACGGTGCTGGCGCTGGCGCAAGGCATCGCGTTTGCGGCCATCGCGGGCCTGCCGGTGGTTTATGGTATCACCTGCGCGGCGGTGGCCGCTTTTGTCGCGCCGTTGTTCGCGGGGTCGCGGCACACGGTTCTCGGTCCGACAAATGCAACGGCGTTCATGCTGTTCAGCTTTTTCTCGGTGAACCCGGCGTTGGTCGGGCGCTGGGGCGAGCTGATCCCGCTGCTGGTGTTGATGGTGGGATTGATCGCGACGGTGGGAGCACTTTTCAGGGTGGCGGATCTTTTGCAATACGTGTCGCGCAGTGTGTTAGTCGGTTATATTTCCGGGGCGGCGGTGTTGATTGTGGCGAATCAATTAAAGCCGTTCCTCGGCCTGTCAGCCCATGTGAGCGACGAGGCGTCCTCGACATTCGCGGGCTTGTTATGGGGGCTGGCGCAGGCGCTGCCCCACACGCAGTGGGTGTCGGTGCTGATGGGCGCGGTTACCTTGCTGATCTACGCGGCGCTGCGGCGGTGGCGGTCCTCGTGGCCGGCCTTCGGAGTGGCATTGCTGATTTCCTCGGCGATTTTCGGCACCTTGATCCGGGCGGGGGTGGCGCCGTTCAAGGGCGCGCAGACCTTCGTGACCTTCGGCTTCCAAGACCTGGTCCCGCGGGCTCCCCATCTCTTGCGGGTGGAAATTTTCGCCGACATCTCGGCGCTCTTGAGCATCGCCTTCGCCACGGCGTTCCTCGCCTCGTTAGAAAACACCTTGATGGCGAAAACGCTGGCGTCGAAAACCGGCGACCGGGCGGACGTGAACCAGGACATGCTGGCGGTGGGCATGGCCAATCTCGCGACCGCCTTCGCCGGCGGGATGCCGGCCTCGGGCTCGTTGACGCGCTCAATGCTCAATCACGATTCCGGAGCGCGGACACGGTTCTCGTCGTTGTTAGCCGGAGTTTACACCATGGCGGCGGCGCTACTGATGGCGGCGTCGGTGGGCTGGGGATTTCCGCTGATCGACTTCGTGCCTAAGGCGGGATTGGCGGCGCTGGTGATCGCGCTGTCGTTTTCGCTATTCAACGTGAGGCACATCCGCATCTGCCTGCGCTCGACTTCGGACGATGCGGCGGTGCTGGTGATCACCTTTGTCTCCACGCTGTTAGCGCCCCTGCACGTGGCGATTTTCATCGGCGTGGCGATTTCCATCACGCTGTTCCTGCGCAAGGCGAGCCGACCGTTTTTGATCGAGTATGAATTCAGCGAGGCCGGTGAACTGCGGGAAATGGGCGAGAAACGGCAGCGCCCGATCCCCGCGATTTCGATCGTCCACGTCGAGGGGGATTTGTTTTTCGGCGCGGCCGAGTTGTTCCGGACGCAGATCCAGCGGACGGTTTCCGACCCGGCGATCCAGGTGATCATCCTGCGTTTGAAGAACGCCCGCCATCTCGACGCAACGAGCGTGATGGCGCTGGAAGACCTGATCTTTTTCATGCGGAAAAAAGGGCTGCATTTGATCGTGTCCGGCGCGACGCGAGAGGTTTACCGGGTGCTCAAGAAATCCGGCATCCTCGTTACCTTGCAAGCCGGCTGCGACCGCAGCGAGGGCGAGAGCAACATCTTCCTAACGAATCCGCGGAACCCAAATCTATCCACCCGCGCGGCGCTCAAGCGCGCCCAACAGTTGCTCGGCACGGAGAAAGCGGACATCCGGATTTTTTACGACCCGAGCCATCGGAATCCGCCGGCATGAAACGCCCCG
>JAYSYA010000292.1:0-23925 GCA_043716765.1 Akkermansiaceae bacterium | reverse complement strand
AAAGGTCCCGACGGTAAAGGGCATCGGAAGGGGCCTGATGGCGAACACCCTGCTAGAAAGGATGATTCTGGTAAGACCGATCCGATCAACGCCCGGCTCGATTTAAATGGCGACGGGGCTTTGTCGTTTGAAGAGTTCCGCGCCGGGCCGGCAGTCAAGGATTTGACTGAGGACGAACAGGAGGAGCGGTTCGAACGGCTTGACCGCAACGCCGATTTGAAGATCTCCAGGGAGGATTTTCCGCCGCCGCGCGGGGAGTGACGATCCGTAAATGAAAAAGCCTCGCGCCACTCGGAGTGGCGCGAGGTTTTTTCGTGGATGGATTAGATTAGGCGGAAGCGGCCTTGGTTTCAGCCGCGATTTCGGCGGCCAGCACGTCCGTACGGAGATCGCCACCTTTGCGGGTGCTCCACCAGAGCACGACGGGTGAGGCGACGAAGATCGACGAGTAGGTGCCAACCAGCAAGCCGATGAGGATCATTATGGAGAAATCCCGGAGCGAGGATCCGCCAAAGAACGACAGGATTGCGACGGTGATGATGGTGGTGGCGGATGTCAGCAAGGTCCGTGACAGCGTGGCATTGATCGCCTCGTTCATGATGCCTTTGATCGATCCGCTGCGAATGAGCAGGCTTTCGCGAATCCGGTCGAAAACGACGATGGTGTCGTTGATCGAATAACCGGCGATGGTTAGAATCGCGCCGACGTGAATCAGCGAGAGTTCGCCGCCGAAGAGGACGACGAGTCCGACTGCAACGACCACGTCGTGAAGGATGGCGATGAAGCCGCCGAGTGCGAACGAGAATTCGAACCGCACGGTGATGTAAACCAGGATGCCCAACAGGCCAAGGACAAGCGCGAGCAGTGATTCCTTCATGAAAGTCCCGCCGATGAGGGCCGAGACTTCTTCCTTGCTGCTGTCGATTACGTAATCGGTGGAGCTGTCGGTAGCCACTTGGTGCTCGCCGAGGACTGGAATCGACTCGCGCAGTTTAGTGGTGATTTGCTCGGCGTCCTTGGTGTCGCAGCGGACGGTCAGCAAGGTTCCAGTGGCCGGGTTGCTTTGTTCCTGGGGATAGGCGGCTTTGGAGAGCTTGAGGGTTTTAAGGGCGGCTTCAACTTCTGAGATCGTGACTTTCTTGTCCTTGCCCAATTGGAATTGGATAAGGGTGCCGCCGGTGAAATCAATGCCGAGCGAGCGTTCCCGATGGATGGCGAATGCGGCGAAGGACAATCCCACTAATGTCAGGGAAACCATGCCCGCTACGCGCCGCTTGCCGAGGAAGTCGAAATTGGTCGCGCTGATGAGATTGAGGAAACTGAGTTTCTTGAGGATGCCCAAGTCAATGCCCCAGCGAAACAGCACGCGGGTGACAAGAATGGCGGAGAACATCGACGCTATAATCCCGATGGTCAGGGTGACGGCGAAGCCTTTAATGGTGCCGCTGGCCATCCAGAATAGAATGATGGCGGTGATCAGGGAGGTGAGGTTGGAGTCGAAGATCGCGCTGAACGCCTTTTCGTAAGAAGCGGCGATGGCGTTCTTGAGAGATTTCCCGGCTGCGATTTCTTCCCGCAGGCGCTCATAGATGAGCACGTTGGCGTCCACGGCCATGCCGATGGTCAGAATCATCCCGGCGATGCCCGGAAGCGAGAAGGTGAATCCAAACATGGCCATCACGCCGAATAGGATGACGCCGTTCACCAATAGGCCAAACAGCGCGATGATGCCGGCCAAGCGGTAATAAAGGAGCACGAAAATGAAAGTGATGGCCAAGCCGACGATGCCAGCCCAAATGCCTTGTTCGACCACGGCCTTGCCCAAGGTGGGGGAAACCGTGCGCTCTTCTTCGACGACCAGCGGGTTTTCCAATGGGTTCATCAGGGCGTTGGCAAGGTTTTGAACTTCACCGGGTTCGTCGAGGCCATCGATTTGGAAATCCTTTCCAAGAGGCCCGTGTTCCTTGAGCCCCGGTGCGCTGATGACTTCACCGTCGAGGACGATGGCGATGCGGTCACCGGCGTTCATGTCCTTGGTCAAGGCGATCATCTTGTCGGTGCCGTCACTGTTGAGGGTGATGGAGACCGCATCCGGTTGCTGCGGCGAAGGGGTGGCGAGGGCGATGTCCGAACCACCGAGCGCCATCCGGCGGTTGAGGAGAATGGGAGTCGAATACTCCACGCCTTCCTGGTTTTTGCCTTTCAGAGTATAGGAACGATATCCGGGGATGATTTCACTTCCTTCGGAGACCCGTGTGGCGAGATTTTTACCATCGGCTCCCACTTCGTCGTTGCGGGGGCTGACTTCGCGCAGTTCCAGTTTGGCGACTTTTTCCAAGGTCGTGCGGATGCGGGCGGATTCTTCGGGTTCGACTCCAGGCATTTGAACCAGAATTCCGGACTCGCCTTGGCGGGCGATCATCGGTTCGGCGGTGCCCATGCTGTTGAGACGTTTTTCGATGACGATGATGGCTTGGTCCACCTGCTCTTTGGTGATGGGCATTTTTGAACCGTCGTCGCTTTCCCGCTCTTGGATGCGGAGGGAAAATGAGGATCCACCGATGATGTCGATGCCGCCTTTGAGGCGTTCCTTGAGTGGGGTGGCTGCCAGGATGCAGAGTGCACAAACGCCGAGCAGCAAGACGGTGCCGACATTGCGTTTCCGCCGCTCGATCTCAGTGGCGAAATACCAGAGAAACAAAATCATCAAAATCATTCCGGTGACGAACAGGGTCAACGGATCTTCAAAGAAAGCAGTTGCGGCAAGCATGGTGGGTTGGGCGGTTTTGGCTCCGGAATCGGTGAAATCAGGTGGATTACTTCGCGGCGACGTCTTTTTTATGGACCGAGGCAACAGCCGCTTTGTCGAACTCAAGCATGGTGCCCTCGGCGACCTTGATCATTACGGTGTGCTCCTTCACATTGTGGACGATGCCGTGGATGCCCGCCGAGGTGACCACTTTGTCGCCGGACTGGAGCGATGCGATGCGCGCGGCCATTTCTTTGCGTTGGCGCTGTTGCGGGCGGATCAGGAGGAAATAGAACATCACCACCATCAGACCCATCATGACGAAGGGGCTGCCGAGGATTCCGCCCGCGGGAGGTGGCGTTTCGGCGAGCAGGGCGGAGGAAAGCAGGGCGTGGATTGGTGTCATCATGAGTTGGATCGGGTGTAGCGTTGGATAAAGGAGTCTTTGTAGGCGGGGAAGTTTCCCGCGGCGATGGACTCCCGGGCCCCGGCGACGAGGGACAGGTAGAAATGCAGATTGTGGAAGGAAAGCAACCGCAAACCGAGGATTTCACCGGCGCGGAAAAGGTGCCGGAGATAGGCGCGGGAAAATCGGGCGACATGCGGATGCGCGCTTTCGCAAACTGGCCGCGGGTCTTTGGCGTGGATCAGGTTTTTGATGTTGATCGGCCCATCGAGAGTCATTGCCATCCCGTGGCGGGCGATCCGGGTGGGCATCACGCAATCGAACATGTCCACGCCGCGAGCGATCATTTCCAAAATCTGCGGCGGCGTGCCGAGCCCCATCGCATAGCGCGGCTTGTCATGGGGTAAAAATGGCACCGCGTTCTTGATCGCGCGGAACATCTCGTGCTCGGGCTCGCCCACCGAGACGCCGCCAATCGCGTAGCCGTCGAAGCCGAGCTCGACCAGCTCGCGGGCCGATTGCTCGCGCAGGTCGGCGTAGATCGAGCCTTGGACAATGCCGAAATGTTGCTGCCTGCCGCTGCCGGAGCGCGGTTCGTTTTTTGTCACCCAGTCCTTGCAGCGCTTCGCCCAGCGGCTGGTCAGTGCCAGCGATTTCGCCGCGTAGGCCTCGTCGCACGGGTAGGGCGGGCATTCGTCGAAGAGCATCGCGATGTCCGAGCCGAGCGCGCCTTGGATTTCCATGCTGAGCTCGGGAGTGAGCAGCATTTTGGAGCCGTCGAGGTGGTTGTTGAAGCGCACGCCCTCCTCGGTGATTTTCCGCAGTTTTGCTAGCGACCAGACTTGGAAGCCTCCGGAATCGGTGAGCAGCGGCTTTTGCCAAGTGCTGAAACCGTGCAGGCCGCCGAGATCGCGGACCAATTCATGGCCCGGCCGCAGCCAGAGGTGGTAGGTGTTGCCGAGGATGATTTGTGCGCCGAGTTCCTCCAATTCGAGCGGATGCAGCGTCTTGACTGTCCCTTGCGTGCCGACCGGCATGAAAATCGGGGTTTCCACGATTCCATGGGGCAAAACCAAGCGGCCGCAGCGGGCGGAACTCGAAGGATCGGTAGCGAGAAGGGTGAATGACACAGGCGGCCGAGGGAGTAGGGCAGATGCCCGCGGTGGCCAAGCCCAATCATTGATTCCGCGATCGTGAAAAGAATGGCTTTTTACCGAAACATCCCGCCGCGGGCGGAACTATTCTCGCGATCCCGGTGATTTTTCGCGGCAGTTGGAATTTTCTGAATAATTTGGACTGGCGCGCCTCAGATGACCGGGTAATCTCACCCGTCGATTGAATCCAACACAACCAAATAAGACATTTATGAAACTACTCCTCACCGCGCTCTGCGCCTCATTCATGATTATTCCCGCCTCATTCGCCAGCGACTGCGAAAAGGGAAAATGCGACAAGGAAAAGAAGGAAGAAGGCACCGTCCTCGCCTCATGCAGCAAATGCGACTGCGACAAGTGCAAGGACGACAAATGCGCTGACTGCGACAAGTGCAAGAAGGCGAAATCCGAGTTGATGCTCGCCGCCTGCGACAAGTGCAATAAGGACGGTGAAGAGAAAAAAGAAGGAGGCACGCTCGCCGGCAAGTGCAAGAAAGACGGCGACTGCGACAAGGAAGAAGCCAAAAAAGAAGGAACCCTTGCTGGCAAGTGCAAGAAGGACTGCGACAAGGAAGAAGCCAAGGAAGAAGGCACCCTTGCTGGCAAGTGCAAGAAAGACTGCGACAAGGAAGAAGCCAAAGAAGAAGGCGCTCTCGCCTGATTTTCAAACGAGCCTTGAAAGCCACCGGATGACCTCCGGTGGCTTCTTTGTGTTCGGGCGACGTTCATTCGCCAGTGGGGTAGAGCGTAATCGCGGCGTTGCTGGCGAACTGGCGGCGGATACGCTCGACCGTCACTTGGGTGGCCTGCGGGAACGGCTCGGCTACGAGAACACCGCACAGCTGATGCAAGCCTTGGGGATTTTGAGGCCGGGTCAGGGCTGAAATCGGCGTGAACGACGGGCTTGCCGTTTCCAGATCCGCTGTTTAATTTGCGCTTCAACAGACGCCCATGAAATTCATTTCCCTTCTTTCCCTGTTCGTTTTGATCGCTCCGCTCTCGGCTCAAGACCAGGCCGCGCCCGTCGAGAAAAAGCCGCTCGTTAACAAGGAGGCGTTGCTGCCCAACCAGCAGGCGTTCCTAAATTTGCCTGAGGAAAGCCGGAATGAGTTCATCAAGCATCTCAGTGAGGGCAACCGCCTTTTCCAACAGAAACGGGTTTTTGAAACTCTCGAAGAACTCGACAAGGCGGCGAAGATTTTCACGGACAGCCCGGAAATTTACAATCTGCGAGGCAGCTGCTTCGTCGAAATGCGCTCGTTCGACAAGGCGCTCGACCAGTTCGAGAAGGCCCGCGCGCTGACCAAAGACAACCCCAGCATCGAGTTCAACATCGGCGAGGTTTATTTCGTCACCAAGGAGTGGAAGAAGGCAGCCGATTTGTTTGAAAAAATCATGAAAGTGCTGCCGCCGGAGAATGTCGCGCTCGGGCGCTTGGTGGAGTTCAAGATTTTGCTATGCAAGAAGAAGCTCGGCTTGAGCGACGAGGTGACGATCCTTGCCGGGAAATACGATTTCCTCGATGACTCGCCATTTTATTACTACGTGCAGGCGGCACTGGCTTACGACAGCAACAATTTGATCAAGGCGGAAGAGTGGTTGGCGATCGCCGGCCGGATTTTCCGGGATCCGAACGTGTTGGCTCCGTGGCAGGACACGCTCGTCGAGTACGGATACATCAAGAGTTTCTACGGAGACGACGCCGGCACGGAACAGTGAATCGGCGGCGGAGTGCCAAAATCTCCGTCGATCCTCGCGTCATGGTTCGATTTTTTTTCAAAACCCTTTTGCTCGTTTTTGTCGTGCCGGGCGTTTTCGCCAGCGGGGCGGCGGTCGGGCAGGGGACCGCTCCCAAGGTGGTGGTGCCCACGGGCAGCCGCCCGGTGGTGCCGGTGCGACCGCCGGTGGCCTCGACCGCGAGAGTGCTCTATCCGTGGAAAACCCACGTGACTTGCACGATTTTCTGGATTGGCGAGCAGCCGACATCGCGCAACCCGACTCCGAACTGCAAGTCGTCCTGGGATCAGAACTGGACGGCAAATTTCGGGGGCTACGATGATCCTGAGCCGACGAACCGGGTGGCGAATCACACGACCGGTGAATTCCGGCCGAAGGGTTTTGTGCCCAAGCTCAATCCGTTTTACGTGGCGCTGCCTTATAACGACGTGCAAGGCGCGGGCAGGCACAAGCCGGAGGCTGCCAGAGTGGTTCCGTGGTTTGCGCGGATGAGTCCGGAGCCGGGCAAGACGGTTTGCAAGGGCCGCTGGGTCCAGGTCTACAACGGCAGTCGGAGTTGCTACGGCCAATGGGAGGATTGCGGGCCGTGGGTGACGGATGACTGGGAATTCGTGTTCGGCACCAAGCCGCCGAAAACCACGGAGAATGGCGCGGCGGGGATCGATCTTTCACCTTCGATCCGCGATTACCTCGGCTTGCGTTCCGGGCAGAAAGTGCATTGGCGTTTCGTCGAGGCCGCGCAGGTTCCTTACGGCCCTTGGAAAAAGTACGGGCAGGAGGCCCCGGCCGTGATCAATCCCGATTTGCTCGCTCAGCAGCGTTATCTCGAGTATTTGAGAAAACTCCGCGATGAGGAGTTTCAGAAGAAACCCTTGAATCAACTTTGAACCCAGACGCTCAAGCGGGGGAAATGTTTCGGTCTTTGGGAATTCTCAGCTTCGCTTTGGAATTAAGCTTCATTCTTCTTGACTCGTTTTGGGGCGGAGCCTAAATCGCCGCCCCCAAACGAACTTTTTACCACTGATTCCCATGGCCAACGCACAAGTTATTCTCAAAGAAAAAATCGAAGGCCTTGGTGCCGAAGCTGATGTTGTCAAAGTCCGCGCCGGATACGCCCGGAACTTCCTGATTCCGCAAGGAAAGGCTTTCGAAGCCAACCGCTCGAACCTCCGCCACGTCGAAGCCCTCAAGACCGCTCGCGCAGCCCGCGAAGCCGTCGAGCTCGTCGAGCTGCGGGAACTCGCCGCCAAGATTTCCAAGCTCAAGCCGAAGTTCGTGCTTTCCACCGGCCAAGGCGGCAAGGCGTTTGGATCGGTCACCAACATGGACATTCATAAGGAACTCGAAGCAGCCGGCATCGTCATCGATCGCCACTCCATCGAGCTTGAGAAGCCGGTGAAAAAGTCCGGCAAGACCGAGGTTCAGATCCGCCTCCATCCTGAGGTCATCGCCACGCTCACCATTTCGGTGGACGCCGGAGCGGAAGAAACGGAAGCGTGATCTGCGGCTGATTGTTTTCATGGAAAACCCCCGGTTCATTAGACGAACCGGGGGTTTTTGTTTTTTGAGCGCGAACTCGAAATTAACGAATCAAACCAGCCCTTGGCGGAGGGCCTTGGAAACCGCCTCGGTTTGCGAGCGGACTCCCAGTTTCCGGTAAACCGAGCGCAAGTGCATGTCCACGGTGTGCTGTGAAATGAAGAGTTCGTCGGCGATTTCCTTTTTAATCAGGCCGCGGACGAGGAAGCGCAGCACCTCTTCCTCGCGTTGGGTAAGGGGTTCGATGTGCTTGACCGGGCCGTAGCGGGAGAATCCCTGTAAGATCATGTTGGCGATCGGCGCGCTGAGTGCGGAGGTGCCGTGGATCACGTCGCGGATGCCGGAGAGGATTTCGTCCGGGTCCGAGGTTTTAAGCAGATAACCGGCCGCGCCGTTGCAGATGGCGCGGTAAACTTTGTCGCGGTCTTCAGATGCGGATAAAATGAGCACCTTAATCTCCGGCAAGATCGAGCGGATGTCGGTGAGCACTTCGAGGCCGTCGCGGCGGGGGAGGCCAAGATCGAGAAGCAGCAGGTCCGGCCGCTCGTTGGTGAACTTCAGCTTGTCGAATAGATCGGCGGCGCTGGAAAAGTGATGCGGGCAGGTGAGGTCGTCCTCGTTGCTGATGAGGCGGCGGATCTGTTTGGCGAAAACCTCGTGATCTTCGAGAATCCAGATGCAATGGGTGGTGGTGGCTTCGGCGATCATACTAGGGCGGGGTAGGCGGTGAGGTGGGAGCGTTTGACAAGCAGGCGGATGAGAGTTCCGGTTTCCTTGGAAGAGGTAATTTGAAGGCTACCTTCGAGAACCCGGGCGCGGTCTTGGAGCTTGTTGACTGCGGCCGGCTTCAGATCATCGTTGACGGGGAGGCCGATGCCATTATCTAGGATTTCGAGGGCCAACTTATCATCTTCGTCCCACAGCCGGATCGCTACGCGGTCGGCCTGCGAATGCTTCAGGATGTTGTGGATCGCCTCCTTGTAGAAGAGAAACAGATGGCGCTTGGCATCGAGCGACAGCTTGGCGGCGGTCTTGTGGGACTCGCACTCGACGGTGAAGGTGATTTCCCGCAGGAGACGTCCTGCGGTTTCACGCATCCGCTGGACAAGGTCGCCAATTGAGTCCTGGCGGCGCTCCAACAGCCAGACGATGTCGCGCATGGCCAGCGAACTCTCGCGAGCGATTGATTCCACCTCGCCGAGATCGTCAGCGACTTCCTC
This sequence comes from Akkermansiaceae bacterium, assembly GCA_043716765.1. Lineage (GTDB taxonomy): Bacteria > Verrucomicrobiota > Verrucomicrobiia > Verrucomicrobiales > Akkermansiaceae > Luteolibacter. Next base: position 15,120 of record JAYSYA010000292.1, on the reverse strand, counting down.
TGGACCTTGGAGCCGGACGAGGTCCTTGCGGGCGCTGCGGGCAATGAGAGAAATGCTGCCGAGATTGCTGCCGATGTCGTCGTGCAGGTCCGAGGCGATCCGTTTGCGGATTTGATCGAGCTGGTCTTTGGACATCAAGCGCCGCCGCTCGACGATGAAGACGGGGATCAGGAAGGTCAGCCCAAGGATCATCGCGGAGCCCCAGGTCGCGTTCAGTTCGCTTTCAGAAGCGAGTTGGTGGTGGATGGGCTTGAGCATGGCGAGTTCCCGCTCGATCTGGCCGCGCTCGGAAAGTTGATCGAGCCAGGTGCCGACCGAGGAAATTCGTTTTTCCGAGGTGCAGCCGTCGGTGAGGGAGGTGACCGTGGCGGTTGTGGCACCGTAGGAGCGGGTGACGGGGAGACCGCTGGCCAGGTTCTTGCCTTGCGACCAAATTTCGATTTCCGAGACGGCGTGGATTTTCTGGTCTCCCATCAGGTAGGGGGTGACTCCGGTCAGACGGAGGCTTTTCGCTGACTTTCCGCCCAGCGGGATCATCAGCGGGGTCATGGTGCTCGATCCGGCCACGGGATTGGTCCATGCCAGCTGCTCTTCGCTGCCGTCCGCCGCTTGCAGATGGATCGTCATCGACTCGGGAAGAACCGATGATCCAAAGGACGGGTAGAGCTGGTAGGGGAAAATAATCATGCGATCCAAGGCGCTGGATTGCCCGAGTTCAATGCTCCAGGAAACCGTTTCGGTAGCTTTGGAAACCGCCACGAAATCGCCGGACTCGGCGGAACCGGTGCCGTTCTGCCAGATGCCGAGAGGGGTGCGGCCGTCGGTTAAGGCCCCCGGATACCATGTGCCCGGTACGTTCATGTCCCCCGAGCAGCTCACGGCGGCACCGAATGAAACGGGCACGCCTCGCGAAATCACCGCGATTTCAGACAATCCGAAAACATCAGTGGTTCCCTTCCGGTGGCCTTCGTGCACGGTCAACCGGACGTAGCGGGCAGTGTCTTGGGCTCTAAATGGTACTGGTCCACCGTCGGAAATGCGAGGAGTAGTCGTGCCGGAGGTGTAAAGGACCGTCCGCTGGGTGAAATCCTCCCGATTCGACAGCTCAATGGTAAGACGTTGCGGGAAAATCCCGGAATCTTCTAAAAATTCTCTCTGGGCGGGCACCAGGAAGATCGTCTCGATCAGGTAATTGCTGCCCAGATCGAGCGTCACGCTGGGATCCGGAGAATCGCGATTTAGGCGGCAGCCCCGGTAACCCAAGCCGCTTTTCATCGAATGTTCGCGGTGCTGGGCAAAGGTCGATAGTCGGTTCGTCAGCCACAAGACGCGATCCTCTGTTTTAACGAGTTGTGGATCAAAAACGCGGGCGATCGTGCTGATTGGGTTGGCGATCTGGACGGTGTCAAACGCCGCTGCCGGAGTGGGCGAGAGATACACCAAAGCCAACAGCACTGTGCTGCAGAGATGGCGGGAGTGACCTTTGACGCACATGCTTTAGTGGAGGAATACGTCGGAGAGCCTGTGTTTTTTTTAAAAACAATCAACATAATTTAATTAAAAACTTTAAAGTGATAATTTCGTCCGCCCCGGTGAGTTTCTCTGCAACGTGGCGGGCGGGTGCCGGTGTTGGCAATTAGGGCGGTGACAGGAAGCGTCTCACCGCTTCGCGTTTGAGGCGGAGTTCGCGCCATTCATTGACGAGGCGACTCGCTTCGATGATACCGCAACCTGCGGGCAGCATTAAATTTCCGCCCTCCCACCAGATGCCGCGGATCGCGACGACGGCATCAAACCGGCCTTGATCCCACAGTCCGAAGGGCGCGCCGAATTGCGGGGGGCAGCCGAGACGTTTCCGCCAGCCCAGCAAGAGTGCCAGAGTTTCCGCCGTGCGCGGCAAAGGGCCGAGCGCTGGCGTGGGATGGAGTCGCCGGAGGAGGTCTTCGGCAGACTGTGGCGATTCAAGATCGAGGCTGATAAGCGTCAAGAAATGGACAATCGATCCGAGGTCGAGAATTTCGCGGGCGCTGCGTTGGATGCGGCCGAGATTGAGAAGCTTGGAAACTAACGTCTGGGCGACGTATTCGTGCTCGCGGATTTCCTTTTCATCGACGGCGAAGACCTCGCGATCCTCGCTGCGGGCGGTGCCGGCGAGGGCCATAGTTTGGAGGCGGCGACCATCAAGCGCAAACAGCAGTTCGGGAGTCGCGCCCGCGAAACCGGCGTCCTGTTGGAGCCATCCGTAGGAATGGAGCGGCGCAGCTTGGCGGGTCATCGCCGCCAGAATGGCGGGTCCGGGGGGGTGGCGCGCGGTGCCAGTCTCGGTCACCACCGGCACGGTTTTTTCGAAAACTCCGCCATGGATCGAAGACATGACTTCCTGGAAAATCACGGAAAACGGCGCAGCTTCCACCGGAGTCCACGCACAGTCGAGAGGAGGAGTGCCACGAAAACGCACTGCCATCTCCGCAATGGTGGAGTGCTCGACGCGGTTTGGGATTTTCCACGGCTTCGTGTCCTCCAGCGCGAAATCCTGGACGTAAAATGCCACTCCTTCGAGCGGCGGCCCGACGGATTCCGTAAACGGACCGTGGCCGATCACCACGCTGCCGTCCCGCTTGGCCAACCAAGCCATTGAGTCCGAAATGTTTTCCATGAATCGCTGGTAAAAGGTGGGCGGGCGTGACGTCCGCGCCGCTGCTAGAGGCGTGCGAGCACCGCGTCGCCCATGCCTTGGGTGCCGACATGGATCTCACCGGGCTGGCTGGTGGCGATGTCGCCGGTTCGGAAGCCATCGGCGATGGTCTTGGCCACGGCGGCCTCGATCGCGTCGGCGGCTTCGATTTCCCCAAGCGAGAATCGCAACAACATGGAAAGGGATAGAATCTGGGCGATCGGGTTGGCGATGCCTTGGCCGGCGATGTCGGGAGCGGAGCCGCCGGACGGTTCGAAGAGGCCGAAGTAGAGGCCATCCTCGCGTTGTTTTCCTAACGAAGCGGATGGCAGCATGCCGAGGGAGCCGGAGATCATCGCCATCTCATCGGATAGAATGTCGCCGAAGAGATTTTCCGTGACGAGCACGTCGAACGAGCCGGGGCGCTTGATGAGCTGCATCGCGGCGTTGTCGACATACATGTGCGAGAGCTGGACTTCGGGGAATTCCTTGGAAATTTCGATGACGGTTTCGCGCCACAGGACGGAGGAGGCGAGCACGTTGGCCTTGTCCACTGAAAGCAGTCGTTTTTTCCGGCCCATGGCGGCAGTGAAGGCAACGCGGGCGATGCGCTGGATTTCGCTTTTTTGGTAGACCATGGTGTCGAAGGCGACAGGCTCGCCGCCACGTTCCTCGCGGCCTTTGGGAGTGCCGAAATAGATGCCGCCGGTGAGCTCGCGGACGCAGAGGACGTCGAACCCATCGGCGATGAGTTCCTGTTTGACCGGCGAGGCGTGGGTCAGCGCTGGCAGACAGACGCCGGGACGGAGATTGGCGAATAGGCCGAAGTGCTTGCGCAGCGGCAGCAGCGCGCCGCGCTCGGGTTGGATGTCGGGTGGCAGGTTTTCCCATTTCGGTCCGCCGACGGAGCCGAAGAGAATCGCGTCCGCCGCCTCGCTGGCGGTGACGGTTTGCGGCGGCAGCGGGTGACCGGTGGCATCAATAGCCGCGCCACCGACGAGGTGTTCGGTGCGGGCGACGGTGAAGCCGAATTTGGCCTCAACGGCGTCAAGGAGGCGGAGCGACTCGGCCATGACTTCGGGGCCGATGCCGTCTCCGGCGAGGATCGTGATGCGGTGACTGCGTGACATGCGCGGGAAAATGGCGGGCACTCCGGCACGTGGCAAGTGTTCAAAACGCGGGGGGAGGGGATTTCACCGCTCAGCCAAGACTTCTCCGGATCCAGTCCGGATGTCGGCGGCAATCGAGAATACGAATGACCAACACTTCACCATCGAAAATCTGCTAGTAAATGCCGTAAGGGAAGCGCCTCGCGAGCATGCGGTGAAATCCGATTTCATTCGGTGAATTCCACCTGCCGAACCTTGGCTTGCGGAGCGCCCGGGATCGCATCATCGTTCGCGCACTATGCAGGCAGTGACTGATGGCATGAAAAATTTCCTCCAATACGTGGCCGTCAATCTGATTGATGAGCCGGCGCAGGCGCAGCTCAAGGTGGCGGAACTCGGACCGAAGCGATTGCGCTTCAAACTCGTCCTCGCCAAGCCGGATGTGGCGATGCTCATCGGCAGGAACGGTTTTACGGCCTCGGCGGTTAGGAGTATTTTAAAGGCCGCGGCGGAGCGGGAAGGTGTCCAGGTTTCGCTGCAAATCCACTCGCAAGAGGAGGAAGCCGAGTTCCTCGCTAAGGAAGCCGAGTCTTAAATCCGATCAGGCTCCGGCGAGGCAGCCGGGGCAGTTTTGGGCAAAATGGCCGGGGAGGATTTCGTCGAGCGGCGGGGAAGTATCCATCAGGCAGAGGTCGGGATTTCCGAGGCGGTTGCGCAGTTGGAACGAACAACCGGCGACCGGACGCGAGAGGTCGGGAGGCAGCCCGGGGATGGTGTAGAGCAGCTCGCCTTTGGGGTGGCTGGCGGGAATCGATTTCAACAACGAACGGGTGTAGGCGTGCAGCGGTTGGCGGAAAAGATCGGATTTCTCCGCGCTTTCAACGATGCGGCCGGCGTACATCACGTTAATGTGGTCGCACATTTCAGAAACGACCGCTAGATCGTGGGTGATAAAGATCACGGCGGTGCCGAGCTGTTTCTGGCGGTCGCGGATGAGGTCGAGGACTTGCTTTTGGACGGTCACGTCGAGCGCGGTCGTCGGCTCGTCGCAGATGAGGAGTTCGGGCCGGGTGATGAGGGCCATGGCGATCATCACGCGCTGGCGCATGCCGCCGGAAAACTCGTGCGGATAGGAATGGATGCGTTTTTCGGCCTCGGGGATGCCGACTTCCGCGAGTGCGTCGATGGCGCGGTGGAGCGCTTCCTTGCCGGTGCAGTTTTCGTGGAGCGCGAGCGGCTCGGTGAGTTGCGCGCTCACTTTCATGAACGGATTCAGCGAGGTCATCGGGTCTTGGAAAATCATCGAGATCCGCTTGCCGCGGATTTTGCGAAGTTGTTTCTCGGAAATTTGCAAGAGATCGACGCCGTCGAAAACTGCCTGCCCGCCGTGGATCCGGCCGGGAGGCTGGGGGATCAGGCCGAGCAGTGAATAACAAGTAACCGATTTCCCCGAGCCGGACTCGCCGACGATGCCGAGCGTCTCGCCAGGCTCGACGCTGAACGAGACGTTCTCCACTGCATGCACGACGCCGTTGCGGGTGTGAAAGCGAGTGGTAAGATTTTTGACGTCGAGCAAGGGCATGACTGGCGGACTTTCGCCGCTGCGAGAAAAAGTGCAAGCGCGCGGCTCACGGTCGGATTAAGCGCTCCTCGATCCAGCGGTTGACGTCGGAATTGGTAAGGGTCGTTGCCGGGGTCGGCGCTGAGATCGCGCAAACATTCGGCGGACGATGCACAGGACGCGCTTCATGCGGTGGGTGAGTAGCGGTTAAAAGTCGGCGGGCGCAGAAAGCCGATCAGCGTCTGCCCTGATTTTCTAGCAAACTCGACTGCCAGCGAACTTGGCGCGGAAATGGCCGCCACCGCCGGAATCCGCGCGGTCAGCGCCTTTTGCATGATCTCGAATGACAATCTGCCGGAAACTAGCAGAAACGAGGATCTCAGGTCGATGCCGTTCAGCAAGGCATGGCCAATCACCTTGTCCACTGCGTTGTGGCGGCCGATGTCTTCGCGGAGAACGAGCAGCTCGCCGTCCGCGGCAAAAACCCCCGCCGCGTGCAGTCCGCCGGTGGATTCGAAAGTCTTCTGCGCCGCCCGGAGTTTCTCCGGAGCGGCGAGGAGAACGGGGTCGGAAATCCAGACTTGGCGCTCGATTGGCGGGAAGTCGGTGAAAATCGCCTCCAGCGTCGCCTTGCCGCAAAGCCCGCAAGAGGAGCCTGTGAAAAGGTGCCGTGTTAGTCGCCCGAGGTCCACCGTTACTCCGTCAGCGAGGAACACCAGCACCCGGTTTTCCTCGGGCCGCGGCTCGATTTTCCGCAACTGATCCAGCGAGGAAACGATGCCCTCCGTCATGAGAAAGCCTGCGGCCAGTTCCTCGTCGTGGCCGGGCGTCCGCATCACGACCGCCATCGGGTGGCCGTCGAGACGGAGTTCCAGCGGCTCTTCGACCGCCACTTCGTCCTTGATCGTGACAGCTCCGCCGGGCTGGTGCTGGATCAGCGAAATGGTTTGCGAAGCTTGCATTTTCGCGAGCTTCGCCAGTTCCGCGGCTGCCAGCAATCAAAGAAAACCGCTCTCCGTATTGGGTGGCGCGGCCATTCGTTAGGCAAGCTTTGCCAAGATTGCGTTGAAGGTCGGGCTTGGGCGCAGCGCGGCGGAGGCCAGCGCGTCGGATGGCAGGTAGTAGCCGCCGATGTCCACGGGCTTGCCTTGCACGGCGAGAAGTTCCTCCACGATTTTTGATTCGTTAGCGGCGAGTTCTGCGGCGATCGGCGCGAACAAGGCGCGGAGTCCGCTGTCCTTGTCCTGCGCTGCCAGAGCCTGCGCCCAGTAAAGCGTCAGATAGAAATGGCTGCCGCGGTTGTCGGTGCCAGGAACCTTGCGCGCCGGAGATTTGTCCTCGATGAGGAATTTCCCGGTCGCTTCGTCGAGCGTGTCGGCGAGGATCTTAGCGCGAGCGAGTTGGAAGGTTTCGCTGAGATGCTCAAGGGAAACTGCTAGAGCCAGAAACTCGCCGAGGGAATCCCAGCGGAGGTAGTTTTCCTCGGTGAACTGCTCGACGTGCTTCGGCGCGGAACCACCGGCCCCGGTTTCGAAAAGCCCGCCGCCGTTCATGAGCGGGACGATGGAAAGCATCTTCGCGCTGGTGCCGAGTTCGAGGATCGGAAACAAGTCGGTGAGGTAGTCGCGCAGCACGTTGCCGGTGACGGAAATGGTGTCCTTACCGTCTTTGAGCCGTTCGAGGGTGAACTGGGTGGCTTCCGCGGGGGCTAGAATCCGGATGTCGAGTCCGTTGGTGTCGTGATCCGCCAGATAGGTTTCCACTTTGCCGATGATCTGCGAGTCGTGCGCGCGGTTTTCATCCAGCCAGAAAACAGCGGGAGTCTGCGAAGCGCGGGCGCGGGTAACGGCAAGTTTGACCCAGTCGCGGATCGGCGCGTCCTTGGTCTGGCAGGCGCGCCAGATGTCGCCGGCGTCGACGGCGTGTTCGAGTAGGACAGCGCCCGCGACATCGACCACGCGGACGGTGCCGGCGGCGGGGATTTCGAAGGTCTTGTCGTGCGATCCGTATTCCTCGGCGGCCTGCGCCATCAGCCCGACGTTGGGCACCGTGCCCATGGTTTTCGGGTCGAAGGCACCGTGTTTTTTGCAGAAACCGATAGTCGTCTGATAGACGCCGGCATAGCTGCTGTCCGGGATGACGGCGAGGGTGTCTTGGAGCTTGCCTTGGGCGTCCCACATCTTGCCGGAGGAGCGGATCATGGCGGGCATCGAGGCGTCCACGATGACATCGCTGGGGACGTGGAGGTTGGTGATGCCTTTGTCGGAATTTACCATCGCGAGCGCCGGACCGGTGGCGTAGGCGGCTTGGATGTCGGCTTCGATTTCCGCCTTTTGAGCGGCCGGGAGGGTTTGGATTTTGCTAACCAAATCGCCGAAGCCGTTCCGGAGATCCACGTTGAGCGCGGAGAAAATGGCGGCGTGTTTGGCGAGCAGGTCCTTGAAGAAAACCTCGACGGCGTGGCCGAAAATGATCGGGTCGGAGACCTTCATCATGGTGGCTTTCAGGTGGATGGAAAACAGGACGTCGTCTTGTTTCGCCTTGGCGATTTGTTGCGCGAGGAAGGCGACGAGGGCGTTCTTGTTGAGGACGGTGGCGTCGAGGATTTCACCGGGGAGAAGCGCGGTCTTTTCCTTGAGAACGGTGGTTGTGCCGTCGGCGGCGACGAATTCGATTTTCACGGTGGTCGCTTCGGGGACGGTGACGGATTTCTCGTTCGAGTAGAAATCGTTGCCGCTCATCGTGGCGACGCTGGTTTTGGAATCGGCGGACCAGGCACCCATTGAGTGCGGGCTTTTGCGGGCATATTCCTTGACGGCCTTGGGCGCGCGGCGGTCGGAATTGCCTTCGCGCAGGACGGGATTGACGGCACTGCCCTTGATCTTGTCGTAGCGGGCGCGGGTTTCCTTTTCGGCGTCGGTTTTCGGGTCGGCGGGGAAATCGGGGATGCGGTAGCCCTTGGCCTGAAGCTCGGCGATGGCTTCCTTGAGCTGGGGCACGGACGCGCTGATGTTGGGCAGTTTGATGATGTTCGCGTCCGGCTGGGTGGCGAGCGCGCCGAGTTCCGCCAAGGCGTCTGGTATTTTCTGATCTGCGGTAAGATTTTCGGGAAACTTGGCAACAATGCGGCCGGCCAACGAGATGTCCCGGATTTCCACCGCAATTCCGGATGGCTTAGTGAACGCTTGGACGATCGGCAAAAAGGAGTAAGTCGCGAGAGCGGGCGCTTCGTCGGTCTTCGTGTAAATAATGGTGGGGACTTGGGGCATGATTTGACGGGGATGAAATTTCGCGCAGACGCTTAGGGTATTGGCTTGCCGCGGTCAAAAGCAATTGCTTCGCCGAAATTGCAGGAGAATCCCAAAGGAAAATCAGTGGTGCAGGGGGCTTGTGAATAACTTGGGCAAAGAGACGTGATCCGCTGGTTGATGCGGACTTGAAGGGCGGACAGGATTAAGGTTCCCCGTCCTAACGATGACGACGGAGCGCGCGCTTCGCTTCGAGTTATCACCACTGATCCGGAGGCTTTAAACGATTGATCGATCCGATCACTGCTGAAAATGAGCGAGATAGGGAGTTGTGCAACGCTTGCTCCCGATTGTTGCCAAGTTATTAACAACGGTTTCTGGCCTGGTGGACGGGAAAATTCGGCAGGTCTGCGACGATGAGTGATTTCTGCGTCCTCCAAAAACTTAGGAAACAAGCCGATGTGAATAACTTGGGTAGATCTCCCTGTTCCACGCCGCAATGCCCGGTTGCAGCTGATTGTTTTCACTGATTCTTTGCACTTTACGCTGGGACGCGATCCCTTCAAACAAGGAGCCCGCCGCATGAAAAATCGTAAGGCGGATTTTTAAAATTATTCAAATCATCCCTCATGGACATCCAAATCGCCACCCTTTGTGACTTCGCCGCCGACTACAACGGCAAGCTCGTCATTTCCGGAACCTTCGACACTCTTGCCGCCCGCGCGGTGCCGGTGGTGCACCCGTCGTGCGCCCTTGCCATGCGTTTCTGCTTCACTCCGGAAGACGCAGGTCGCCACAAGCTCTCGATCAACATCATCAACGAAGACGGCGAATCGCTCGACCCGAACAACATGCCGATTGAGCCTGAGTTCGAAGTCGCGCTGCCGAAAAACGTTCCTTTCCTGACCCGCAACATCGTGATGAATCTCCAAGGCCTCCGTTTTGAGGAAGCCGGGATCTACTCCATCGACATCGGTTGCGACGGCGAAATCCTCGTCCGCTTGCCGCTTCGGATCGTCCAGGTGTCGCAAGGCACTAACGGCGAAACCCAAGTGGCCTAATCAATCCGGCCGGTGTCTTCACTCCACGCGCCACGGGTCAGCCGACCTGCGGCGCGTTTTCCATTTTCCGCCGCGCGAACCACTTCCGAATTTCCTCGGTCCACAGCACACTGCTGGCCACCGCCACGATGGTTAAAACATCGGCAAGCAGGATTGGCACCGTGTGGAACAGGCGGTTCATCGGCGCGGTATAAATCACGGCGAGCTGGAGCAGGATGGCCAGTGCGAGTCCGCCTAGCAGCCAGCGGTTGCGGAGAACGCCGAGTCGCAGCGCCGAGTGCGTGGCACTCTCGCAGTTCAGGGCGTTGAACCACTGGCAGATAGCGAGCAGGGTGAAGGTTTCGGTTTGCACCACGGCAAAGGGCGCTCCGGTCGAGAGCCGCCAGATGAAATAGCCTAACGTGGCGGCGGCGGAGGTCGGCACCATCACCGCCATGCGGCGCAAAATGCCTCTAACTCGCGCCCATCCACCGCCCGGTCGCTGGCCTCCGCCATGCCAAGCGTGCGCGCGATTGCCAGGCCGGTGGCTTTGTGGTCGCCGGTCACAATCACCGGCCGGATTCCGGCGACCCGGCACGCGGCGACCGCAGCTTTCACCTCCTCGCGCGGTGGGTCCATTTGACCGGCGAATCCGAGAAAAGCAGCTCGCCCGCCGAACTGCTTAAAGCCCGCTCCCTCATCGATGGTGGAGGAGTCAACCATGGCGAAGGACAGCAAGCGCAAGGCTTGATCTGCCATCTGCTCGGCGATTGATAGAAATTCCCGGCGGTTGCTTTCATCGATCTCGCGCATCCCGTCGCCGTGTCCGGCCAGACCGCAGAGCGGCAGCAGCACCTCGGGCGCGCCTTTGATAAAAACCCGGTTAGGTCCTTGCGCCGGACCGTGTTGGGTGGCCATCAGCTTGGCGTCTGAGTCGAAGGGAATCTCCGCGCGGCGCGGCCATTCGTCATGGAGCCGCGCGGGCTCGACGCCGCCCTTCTGCGCGACGGTGAGCAGCGCCGCTTCCGTGGGATCTCCTAACGGCCGCCAACGGGACTCCTCGGCTGTCGGCGGCACGAGTTGCGAATCGTTGCACAGCGCGCCTGCTTCCAGGATGAGGCGCAATGCGGAATCTCCTGCGGGCGAGAGCTCTTTGCCTTCAAACACGAAGCTGCCTTCAGGCGCATAGCCGGAGCCGGAAACCTCGATCTTGCGGCCGTCCGGCAGCCATAGCTGGGTGACCGTCATTTCGTTCTTGGTCAGCGTGCCGGTCTTGTCGGTGCAGATGATACTCGTCGACCCGAGGGTCTCGACCGCCGCCAACCGGCGCACGAGCGCGCCTTTCGCGGCGATGCGCTGCATCCCCACCGCCAGCGCAATTGTGAGCGCCACCGGCAAGCCTTCCAGCACCAGCGAGACCGTCTGGCTCATGCAACTATTAGAATTTCCGTCAATGGCATCCGCCGCAACATTCCCGCGACCATCACCAGCGCGAACAAGCCGACGGCTGCCAGCACCAGTTGGCGGCCGAACTGATCCATGCGCATTTCCAGCGGGGTTTTCGGCTCCTCGGCGGCGGTGGTGATGGTGGCGATCTTTCCCACTTCGGCGGCGCGTCCGGTCGCCACCACCAGCGCCTTGCCGTGCCCGGCGGTGATGTGGGTTTCGGAGAAAACCATGTTGCGGCGATCCGCTAACAGGGTTTCTTCTGGCAGAGGTTCGGTATGTTTCACCACGGGCAAGGACTCACCGGTGAGTGTGGCCTCGGCGGCTTCGAGCGCGGCGGTTTCCAGCAAGCGTGCGTCCGCCCCCACGGCGTCGCCGGCGGCTAACACCATCACATCGCCCGGCACTAGATCACGCGCCTCGATCATTCGCGCCTCGCCATTCCGCAGGACGCGCATCTGCAGGGATGAAAGCCGCCGAAGCGAATCCATCGAGCGCTCCGCCCGCCCTTCTTGAAACGCGCCAATGATGGAATTGACGATGACCACCAGCAGGATGACTCCCGCGTCCTCATGTTTGCCCAGCGCGAAGGCGAGCACGGCGGCGGCGAAGAGCACGTAAATCAGCGGGCTGGTGAACTGCCGCAAAAACACCCGCCACCAGGGTTTCCGCTCCTCCTTAAGCAGGGAATTGGCACCATGCTGGGTGAGGCGCAGCGCGGCCTCCTCAGATGTCAGGCCCCGAGCCGGATCGACGCCGATCTCAAGACAGGCGTCCGCAGCGGTCATCTGATGCCAGGCCAGGGGGGGGGAGAGTTCATCGGCAACCCTGCATCATCGCCGAGTATCTGGCTGGATGCGAGGCCGGAAGTTCCAATCAGCAGGAATTTCCCGGACCATTGGCCCGACTGTAGCGTCGCTCGATGCCAGCGTTGATGGCGGGAATTACCTCGCCGCTTGACCGATTCCCCGGGCGGAATCCATGCTCCGCCCCATGCGCATTCTCACCGGTCTCCAGCCCAGCGGAAAACTTCACGTCGGAAATTTCTTTGGCGCCATGGAGCCTGCCGTCAACCTTCAGGACGAGGGCGAGGCGTTCTATTTCATCGCCGACTATCATGCGATGACCTCTTCCCAAAAGCCCGCTGCGCTGCGCGAAAACGTGCGCGAACTTGCGGTGGATTTTCTCGCCTGCGGCCTCGATCCGGCGCGCGCCGTGTTCTTCCGTCAGAGCGCGGTGCCGGAAGTCAACGAGCTTGCATGGCTGCTCTCCACGGTTTGCCCGATGAGCCTGCTAGCCAAGTGTCATTCCTACAAAGACAAGACCGCGCAAGGCATCGCCGCGAATCACGCGCTATTCGCCTATCCAGTGCTGATGGCGGCGGATATTTTGCTCTATGACTCCAACAAGGTGCCGGTCGGAAAAGACCAGAAACAACACCTCGAGGTCACCCGCGACCTTGCCGTGAAATTCAATGAAACCTACGGCGAGGGGACTGTCGTCCTGCCAGATCCCATCATTCGCGAGGACACCGCGATCGTCATCGGCTTGGACGGACGCAAGATGAGCAAAAGTTATAACAACACGCTGCCCATCTTCGGCGAGGAAAAGCCGCTCAAAAAACTCATCATGAAAATCCCCACCGACTCGACGCCGGTGGAGGCCCCGAAGCCCATCGAGAACTCGACGATTCTCGCGCTCTACAAACTTTTCGCCAGCCCGCACGACTATGCAGCGATGGTCGCCGATCACGAAAAAGGTGGCGTCGGCTACGGCGACTTCAAGAAGCTGTTGGCCGACGCTTACTGGGATTATTTCGCCCCGATGCGCGTCCGCCGGGCGGAAATCGAAGCGGATCCCGGCTACGTCGATCAAGTGCTCGCCGCCGGTGCCGAGCGCGCGCGCGAGGAAGCCGCGAAGGTGCTCAGCCGGGTGCGCCGCGCCGTCGGGCTGATTTGAAGTTCAAGATCCGCTAGGAACTGGCGGGCAATGAGCGCTTGCGTTCATCGCGGTGGTCGCGGAAAGTCCGCGGGTCGTGCCTTCCGAGCGTCGCAAGCCATTCTGGCTCATTCCCAACTTGTTGAGCCTGGATGCTCCGCTGGTCGCCGTCGCTTGGCTTTACATGTTCGCGAAAACCTGGCGGGTGGAGTATCTTCCGTGGGGTGCCTATATTTCGCTTGGCCTGATGGTCTGGCTGATTTACGTGGTGGACCGGCTGTTGGGCGCCTCGATCCGGGACGGTTCGCCGGAGAAACTCCAAGCGCGCCACGACTTTCATCGCAAGCACCGGAGGCACTTCGGGGGATTGGCGGTGGCTGCCGGAGTCGCGGCGTTAGTGCTGGTTATCACCGGGATGCCCGTCACGGTTTACAGTTATGCCATCGTCGCCGCGATCATGGTCGCGGGATTTTTTACCCTATCGGTTTTCCCGACGACGGGCCCGTACGACCTTCCGTATGGGAAAAATATCTTGGCGGGAATTTCATTCGCCTACGGCACCGCGATGCTCGCCCATGCCTACACCGGCTTTGACAAACAGGACCTGCTGAAATCCCCCGAGCTGATTTGTTTCGCGGTCCTGTGTATTCTCAACATTTCCGCCATCGACTTGTGGGAACACGCCAACCGCTCGTCCGATCCGGAGATCAAGGCGTCGGATGAATTGTCGCTGACGCTGCCACTTACTTTGTTAGGAGCGGCTTCGCTGGTGTTCGCCTTACGAGACCCGGACGTCATCACCCGGCCATTCTTCTACGCAATTTTGACCGGGGCGGCGCTGCATCAGATCCTCAACCGCGTGCGTTCGAGATATTCGATGGATGCCCTGCGTGTGTTAGCAGACGTCGCCTTGCTGGTGCCTTTCATCGTGTTCCTCGCTGCCTTCAAGTCGTGATCGGTGCTTGCCGTTTGAGTCGGTTCTGAGTTTTCTGCACCCATGACACCGTCCGAGATTAAATCCAAGCGACCCGCGTTCATCATCCTCGGCGCGCCGGGGTCCGGAAAAGGCACCCAAGGGCAAATCCTCGGAAGGGTGCCACGGTTTTTCCACTGCGCCTGCGGCGACGTGTTCCGGTCGCTCGACACCCGCACCGCGCTCGGCCAGCAGTTTGTGGACTATTCCAGCCGTGGTGAACTGGTCCCCGACGAGCTGACCATCGCGTTGTGGAAGGCGCAGATCGACAACCTCAGCGACGCCTATCTCTACAAGCCGGACATTGATTTCCTCATCCTCGACGGCATCCCGCGCAACGTCTGCCAGGCGGAAATCCTCAGCCGCTACATCGAGGTCCATCAGGTTTTCCACCTCTCCTGCCCGGACCGTAACGAGCTCGCCCGCCGCATGCGCAAGCGCGCGCTCAAGGAGAACCGCATGGACGACGCAAGCGATAAGGTCATCGACCAACGCATCGCCACTTACGAGGCGGAGACCAAGCCGATCCTCGAATTCTATCCGGACGCACTCATCACCACCATCAATGCGACCCAGCCGCCGGTGAAGGTTCTAGCGGAGATGATCCAGCGCATCACCAGCCTTCCGGTGTATGACGAAATGGCGACGCACATAGTCTAACTTGTTTTACCCATGCGGCTCATTTTCATCGCTACCGGCGAAATCGCGCTACCTTCGTTCCGCTACCTGTTGGAGCACGGGTCCCGTCCCGTCGCGCTGGTGACCCAGCCGGACAAGCCGACCGGCCGCCACCAGACACTCACTCCGCCCGCCATCAAGGTGGAAGCTCTGGCCGCTGGGATTCCGGTGTTCCAGCCGGAAAAAATTGGCGACATCACTGCGGAGCTCGCCGCCTTGAATGCGGAGGTTCTCGTCGTCATGGCCTACGGCCAGATCCTCCGGGCTGACATTCTCAATCTCGCCAGCAACGCCATCATTAATCTCCACGCCTCGCTGCTTCCCAAGTATCGCGGCGCCGCCTGCATCCAAGTCGCCATTGACGCGGGGGATCGCGTAACCGGCATCACCGCGATGCACGTCGTCCGCGAGCTTGATGCCGGTGACATGATTCTCTCCAAGTCCATTCCCATC
>JAYSYA010000291.1:0-7926 GCA_043716765.1 Akkermansiaceae bacterium | reverse complement strand
CACTGATCCGCTGTTGTTCCGGGACGGACCCTGCGTGAGTGTGGGCCGCCTTGGCGTGGCTTCTGGCCTCGGCAGACTTTCCTTCGAGATAGCTGGCGACCACCGCCTCCACGCCGGCCCAACTGCGGGTGGGCTCCTGCACCTCGGGATTCGCGCGCAGTTTTGCGAACCCGTCGGCGGCTTTCGAGAAATCCCGGGCTTCCACCGCGGCCCGCGCCTCGCGGTAGCTTTTCGCGATGTCAATGCCAGCCGTCGAACCGGCCCCGGGAACCACCGGAGCGGCGCTAACAACCACCGGTTTCGTCGCCTCCGGAGCGGGACTCTTGCGGGTGATCCACCAAATCCCCCCGCCCACCAAGCCTAACAATACCATGCCGGCGACCGACAGCGCGATCCTTTCGTCCCGCTTCGTCGCCCGGCGTTTGGCGGCACCGCCGGAGCTTTCCAAGGTTTCGGGAGCCCCGGATTTCAAGCGCTTCAACGTGGTCTCCATCAGGCCGATCATTTCGTCATAAGAGGAGAATCGGTCCTTCGGGTCATAGGCCATCGCCCGCTCCACGATTCGACAAACCCCAGCGGAAAGTGAAGGATCGGCGAGGCCCAGCGGCACCACTTTTTTCTTCGCTTCGCGCAGGACATCGGTGGCCATCGTTTCCTCACCGCAGGACGGCTTGCCAGCTAGAGCGTGATAGACAGTCGCCCCGAAGGCATAAATATCCGAGCGGAAATCCTCGACGTAGCCTTCGATGGTTTCCGGTGGGACGTAATAAGGAGTGGCCCAGACCTCGGTGGCTTGGGCTTTGCCGCCTTGAGTCACGAGGGCGAGTCCGAAGTCAACGAGCTTCGCGTGGCCCTCGGCGTCTAGCAGGATATTTCCCGGTTTCACATCGCGGTGGATCAAGCCCGCAGAGTGCGCGGCCTTGAGTCCCTGCGCGACCTCAATGGCGAGCGGTAGCATTTCCAACTCGGGGATTTTCCCGCGCTCCCGGATCTGGTGCTCGAAATGCCCGCCCGGCACCAGTTCCATGGCGATGTAAAATCGCCCGAAGGCCTTTCCCGTCCTTAGCACGCGCACCACATTCGGATGGCTGAACGAAGCGGTAATTCTCGCCTCTTCCTCGAAAGCCTTGATCCGCCGCTCGTCCGCCGAGAAATCCTCACTGAGGATTTTCAGCGCTACCTCGCGGTGGAGCGTCGGGTCATGCGCCACGAAAACCATGCTCATCCCGCCCACCGCATGCCTTCGGACCAGCGTGTAGGGACCAAACTCGCATTTCACCCGCGTGTGCCCGCCGCAGGCCGGACAAACGACATTGGCGAAGGGCGCCATCGACGAGACATCCATCGGGCTCTCGCAAGATGAACAGTGGGCGATGGTTTCAGCGCTCTCCGGCATAGGCGAAAGCTAGCGACGCGGTGCCGGGGTGCAAACTTGAATCTTGCAGCACCTTGCCCCGCAGCGAGACTCACCCCGTGGAGATCCTAGTTGAAGACAGTCCGGGCGAGCGCATCGACGCTTTTCTCGCCGCCCGCCTCGCGGACCTTTCCCGCTCGCGGATCCAGACGCTCATCCGCGAGCAATTCATCCAAATCAACGGCCACCCCGCCAAGCCGCGCGACGCCGTGAAACTCGGCGACCGGATCACCGTGGTCCTGCCAGAAGCAGTCCCGCTGCATAACGAAGCCCAGGATCTCGCACTGGAAATCCTGTTTGAGGACGACGACATGGTCGTGCTCAACAAAGGCTCCGGCATGGTCGTCCACCCGGCACCGGGAAATCCGGATGGCACCCTCGTCAACGCCCTGCTCCACCATTGTAAGGGGAGACTCTCCGGCATCGGCGGCGTCGAGCGGCCCGGCATCGTCCATCGGCTCGACAAGGACACATCCGGCTGCATCGTCGTGGCGAAATCCGACGTCGCCCACCAGTCGCTCGTCGGCCAGTTCGCCGGCCGGACGATGGAGAAGCTCTATCTGGCCGTTAGCCAGGGCATCCCCAAGCCTGCCAAGGAAACGATTTTTACCCACATCGGCCGCCACCCGGTGAACCGCCAGAAAATGGCCGTTGTCAATCCTCCCGGCGGCAAGACCGCCATTACCGATTACGAGGTGCTCGCCGCCGATCCGGCCAGCCTAACAGCGCTCGTTCTCTGCCACCTCCACACCGGCCGGACCCATCAGATCCGGGTCCACCTTCACCACAAGGGCGCGCCGCTTGTCGGCGATCCGATCTATGGCAAGCCCAGCAAGACCTCCGAACAAACCGGTCGCCTGATGCTCCACGCGTGGCGACTCACCCTCGACCACCCGGTCACCGGCGAGCGCCTCCATTTCCAAGCGCCCATCCCCGCCGAGTATCAACCATGGGTCGACATGGTGGAAAACCTGGCCGGTCGGGCGTAAAAAAAGTGTCCCGACTGTCTCAGTCGGGAGCACTCTAAAAATCCGACTGAGACAGCCGGAACACATTCGAGATCCGCAATCCTTATCCGGGAAGCAGATCCTTCACCGCGTCCCGCTCCTCCTTGAGCTCGTTGATGGTGAAATCAATTTTTTCCTGGCTGAAGGCATCCACCGGCACACCCTGGACGACTTCCCATTTGCCGTTCCCGATGGTGCGGATCGGCATGGACGCCATGAGGCCTTTTTCAATGCCGTAGGAACCATCCGAGCAAACGGCGACGGAATGCCAGTCACCGGCCGGAGTCGGGTTAACGAGACTTCTCACGGTGTCGAGCGCGGCGTTCGCGGCGGAGGCGGCGGAGGAAAGTCCGCGCGCCTTGATGACGGCAGCACCGCGCTGTTGGACGGTGCTGATGAACTCGCCCTTAAGCCACTCGTGGTCACTGATGACCTCGATGACAGGACGACCGTCGATCCTCGCGTTGGTGAAATCCGGATACTGGGTGGCGGAGTGATTGCCCCAAATGCAGAGGTTGGTGACCTTCGACTGATGGACGCCGGCCTTCTGCGCGAGCTGGCTTTTCGCGCGGTTTTCATCGAGCCGGGTCATCGCGAAGAAGCGGTCGGCGGGGATGCCAGCGGCGTTGTTCATGGCGATGAGGGCGTTGGTGTTGCAGGGATTTCCAACAACTAACACCCGGACATCCGCAGCGGCGTTGCGGGCGATGGCCTGGCCTTGGCCGGTGAAAATCTTGCCGTTGATGCCGAGCAGGTCGGCACGTTCCATTCCCGCCTTGCGCGGCACCGAGCCAACGAGCAGGCACCAGTTAGCGTCCTTGAATCCCTCGTTGAGATCGGCGGTGCCGATGACTTCGTTCAGCAGCGGGAAAGCGCAGTCGTCGAGCTCCATGATCACTCCTTGCAGCGCGGGCAGGCCGGGCTCGATTTCGATCAGGCGGAGATTGACCGGTTGGTCCGAGCCGAAGACGAAACCGGAGGCGATGCGGAACAGCAGGGCGTAGCCGATCTGGCCAGCGGCACCGGTGATGGAAACGGTAATAGGTGTTTTCATAGGTAAAATTGCAAGAACGGTGGCAGGCTATGGGGCTGGCCGGATGAGGTCAACTGGCAAGCAACGCGATTCATTGATACGCCCGGCGTTCGACAAAAAACGCCTAGCCGCCTCGAAATCAAGCTTCCCCGGCTGCGCGCCCGGCCCTTTACTCCGCGCATGATCGACATGCTGGTGCGCCTTTACGACTTGCCGGAATCGGCGTCATTTTATGCGGAAGTCGCCGGCAAAGGCGTGACGCTGCGGCGCGCGCGGGCTTTTGAGAAACACACCGTCGCGGAGTTTGCCAAAACGCATTTCTCCCCGAAATGGGTTAGCGAGGTCGAAGTCGCGATGACCCGCCAGCCGATTGCCTGCTTCATCGCCACGCGCGACAAGCAGATTCTCGGCTTCGCCTGTTATGACACGACGCAGCGCGGGTTTTTCGGCCCGACCGGGGTTTCGGAAAACGCCCGCGGACTCGGCTTGGGCAAGGCGCTGCTCTTCAAAGCCCTCGAAGGCTTGCGCGACATCGGCTACGCCTACGCGATCATCGGCGGCGTGGGGCCGAGGGAGTTTTACGCGAAAAACTGTGGCGCGATTGAGATCCCCGACAGCGATCCGGGGACTTATACGGACTTACTGCCGTGACTCACTCCACCGCGTGAATGCCGATCCCGTATCTGTCACAAAGCTCGGCGACCCGCGCCTTTTCCAACAGCAAAGTCTTTCCCGCCTCGATGGCGATGCCCCCCACCCCGGCGGCGGCGCAGGTCTCGATGGTCTGCGGGCCGATGACCGGCACGTCGAAACGAAAATCCTGGTTCGGCTTGGACACTTTTACTAGCAGCACGTCTTTCCCGCGGCCGAGTTCGCCGCCGCGCTTGATGCAGGCGTTAGTGCCTTCAAACGCCTCGGCCGCGAGCACCGTGCCGTGGCGGACCACGACGCTCTGCCCGATGTCGAGCGCGCTGGTTTGCTTGGCGATCCGGAAACCGAAATCCGCGTCCGAGAGCTGGCGCTTTTTGAATGCCGGCCCGCAGACATACCCCGGTCCAGGTAGATGATCTTCAAGAAACGTCGTCGCTGGCAGCAGGGTGATTCCATCCTTCGCCAGTTCCTCGCCGATCGCGCCGAACAGCGTTTCAGCGTTCCGCTCCTTCACCCGCGCCAGCATCATCAGGATCCGCAGGTCCGGCCGCAGATCGAAAAGATTCTTCGGTGAAATCTGCCCCATCATCACCGCCTCGTCCGCGCCCTCGCGCCGGAAAAACTTGATCAACTTGGAAAGCTGGCCCACTCGCACCCACTCGGTGGCGTCCGCAAGTTGCTCCAGCTCCGGCTTGGTCTCGCCGTTGAAAGCGACCACCACCAGCCGGATCCCCAGGGATTTCCGGCGCGCCTCGGCGATGAATGTCTCCGGGTAAACGCCGCTGCCTGCGATGATTCCGATGGTGCGGGATGTCGGATCGGGAGAGGCCATTTCTGCGTGTGTCGGGGAAATACCGGCTGCCGCAATGAGTGAAAAGTAGCGGCTGTGGGACTCGAACCCACACTCGTTAGAACTCGATTTTGAGTCGAGCGCGTCTACCAATTCCGCCAAGCCGCCTTGGTGAGCGGCAGGTTGGCCGGACAAGCCACCAAGGGCAAGAGGATTTCTGCCAATGTGCATCCAACTTATTCTGAAAGCCGGTAACGCCAATAATCCGGGTGGCGGCTCTGGTGCGTGAAGGCGAGAAGCCGGATTTCCTCGGGCAGAAGTCGATAATAGATGGAATAGGGGAAACGATTCAGAATCAATCGCCTGACATCACCTTCGATCACACGAAACCGCTCCGGGGCTGGACTGGATCATACGCACTCCTTGATCTGAAGCATCCAGAAACTGACTGCCAAGCGTCGGAACCCTATCTTCGTAAAAGCGAGCTGCGCCGATCAGTTTCAGTTCGGCATGCAGATGGTATATCAGGCGCATCCGATGGCTTTGCGAGCTGCTTCCATGACTTCCTCGTGAGTGCGGCCCGTAACGACTCCGGAGTCGAATTCGCCATCCCGGCGTATAGCTTCACGCACCGCCTCCTGCACGCTTATTTCCGGAAGGTTGGCCTCGATGCTCTGCCAAAGTGCCTGCGCAAGTGACACTCTCTCTGAAAGCGGTAAAGCGATGGCCTCGGCGGCGAGTTCGTTCGTGGACATGGCAATAAAGTAGCGTTCAAGCAGATCCGGTCAACTTTGCATCAGTTCTGGCTTCCTTCACCACGCCTTCTCCCCTCGCGCGTCAAACGGCAACCACAACAGCGCGACGGTTTCCACATTCACGTCGGTCTTTGCCGGCTTGATGAACTCGGTTTCGAGCGGTAACGACGCGGGATCGAAGGCCTCGGTCAATTTCGCGATGCCCGCTTCGAGTTCGTCCTGGATAGCTTGGATTTCACCGGCGACGCCTTCGATCTTCGCCTCGGCGTTCGCGACGTCCTGATGTTGCTTGTAGGCGCTGGTCGCCTTTCCGATGGACGAGGTGCCGCGGGTGATCGATCCGAGTCCGGCTTTACGGCCGAAAACGGCTCCGAGGATGCCGCCCAGCACTGAAACACCCGCCTGCATCTTTGCGGAGTTAGACTCGGCTTTTTCCCTCGCCAGTTGCCCCTCCGCCGTGCGCAGGCGGGTTTCGAGAGTGGCGACCTTCTTCGCCGCGGCAGCGCGGATTTTTTCGATCGCGACATCGCGGACTTCGTGCGCGTGGTGGATGATGCGGGCGCGGAAATCCCCTTCACCTTCCCCGAGCTGCGAGTATGCCTCCAGCTGCGGACAGGAGAAAACGTCGGCTCGCTCATTTCGATAGAGCCACTCCGCGAAGTCCTTTGCCACCTGCTTGTAGTTCGCCGCGTTCATCGCGAATCCTGGCAGCTCGGCGAAGCCCACGCCAGCCGCGGGCTCGGCATCTCCCAGCTTCGCCGGAGCTTCCACGGACGTTTCCCAATCAATGCCGGTGGCGGTGATCGGGTTCACCAAACGCACCGTGCGCGAACCATCGAGATCCGCCTTGGCCGAGGAAAAATGCACCACGCCGACACGCAGTAAATTCGGCTGATAGATCGTATCAGTCCCATCTCCCGCGGGCGGCACGAAAATTTCCGTCACCCCCGCGCCCACGTTAGGGCGTGAGGAGGCAACGACCGGCGCAGCATGCATTCCCGGCATGCCCATCGGGTTAGTCTCCGCGGCGGCCGGAGCGGAAATCTTCATGAACTCCCCGCGCTTCGGGTCCATCAGCAGCTTGATCTGGCCGCGCGTCAGCGGCCCGGTAAGGTAGCTCATCACCCAGCGAACGTGAAAAATAACAGGTGCGTCCTCGTGCACGTTGTTCATCAGGAAGACCCGGTTGCCGAGACCGGAGATGAGCCGCTCCATGTCGGCCCGGTCGAACTTCGCGTTCTGCGATCCGGCCGCGCCTTCCAAGCCATCCAGCACGCGCAGCTTGTCGCGCTCGGTTTGCAAACGGCCGAGGAACCAGGTGCCGATGTTGGAAAGCGCCTTGTAGTCGAGATCCACCGGATTCTGCGTCGCTAACAAACACCCGAGCCCGAACGCGCGGCCTTGTTTCAAGATCGTCAGCATCGGCCGCTTGGACGGCGGATTTGCGCTGGGCGGCAGATAGCCGAAAATCTCATCCATGTAGAGCAGCGCCCGCAGCGAGGCCGTGCCGTTTTGCGAACGCATCCAGCCGAGCATCTGATTGAGTAACAAACTGACGAAAAACATCCGCTCGGTGTCGCCGAGATGGGCGATGGAGAAAATTGAAATCCGCGGCTTGCCAGCGGGTGTGTGCAGCATTTTCGCGATATCCAGCGACGGACCTTCCAGCCACGTCGCGAAGCCGGGCGAGGCAAGCAGATTGTTGAATTTCAGAGCGAGCACCTGGCGCGATTTCCCCGGCATGAACGACTCCAGATCAATCACGCCGACCTTGTCGAACGTCGGCTTCTGGATGTGCCGGATCAATGTTTCCAACGTCACATTCTGCCCGTCCGCCCACGCCTTCTGGAAAATTGCCGCGACCAACACCGCTTCGGGGCTTTGGATCGCATCCACATTTTCTCCGACGAGTGACAACAGCGACGACACCGTGCTTTCCACCCGCTCGCCTAGCAGCTCCGCGTCGTCCATGATTTCCAACGGCGGCACTTCAAGCGAACTTAGGATGCTAACCGGAATCCCCGCCTTACTGCCGGGGGTGAAAATATTGATGTCCACCTTGTCGCGCAGCGTGGCGATACGCGATGGCTCCTGCCCCCAGTCAGCGAGACCGCTCTTCCACATGGCGGCGGTCTGAGCTGCAAAATCATCCGGCGAAACCCCCTTCTTCTCCGCGTCGTCCTCATTGATCCATGGGCGAAAACTCTTCGCGTCCAGATCGGGAAACATCAGTAACAGATTCGCAATGTCGCCCTTTGGATCGATGATGATCGCCG
>JAYSYA010000030.1:0-6165 GCA_043716765.1 Akkermansiaceae bacterium | reverse complement strand
TTGACGGTGAACTCGATGAGCACGCCCTTGTCGTCCTTGCCGCCGGTGCCGAGGCTGAGAACTTCAGCTTCCTGCGGCTTTTCCTTGGCGGTGTCCGGAAGGACGATGCCGCCGGAGCTGATGGAGTCAGCTTCGAGACGTTTGACGAGGACGCGTTGTCCGAGTGGTTTGATGTTAGCCATAATGTTGTATTTGTTGGTTTGGTTTGGTTTCTGTGAGAAGCCACGCTGCGGGGTGCAGAGTGGAAAGTAGCCAGTGATCAGGGATCAGTGGAAGAAGTTTCTAAGGCGTCCAGCCAGGTGCCGAGTTCGTGGTGGAGCTGGGTGTTGAGGAAATCTTGAAACGCTGGGAAATCACCGGAGTCGGCGGCTTCGAGGGCGTTGTGGTAATCTTGGCGGAGATCGGTGGGAATGGAAATTGGCGGGTAGCCGGCGGCGAGGAGGATGAAATTCATCGCGAGGCGCGCGGTCCGGCCGTTGCTATCGGTGAAGGGATGGATGGAGGCGATGCCGTGATGGAGTCTCGCGGCGCGTTCGACGGGATCGGCGATGGCGGAGAGGCCGGTGAAAAGTCCGGTCATGAGATCCGGGACTTTGACGGCGTTTGGCGGAACGTGATTTGAACCGCCGACACGCACCGCATAAGTCCTATAACTCCCATTGGTCCCATCCCGAATGCGAGTCAGCAAAACCTGATGGAGATCGAGAAGATCGCGCTCGGTGAGTGAGGAGGCGGGTTGGGCGAGGGCTTTGACGCGGTCCCAGGCGAGGGCGAGGTTGACGGCCTCAAGATGATCTTTTAGCGGCTTACCGGAAACGGTGACGCCTTTGGAAAGGACGAGTTCGGTTTCGCGGAGCGTGAGGGAGTTGCCCTCAATGGAGTTGGACTCATACACCATCCGCACATCCCACGCAGCCGCAAGACTTTCAACCGACTCCGGAGAGAGCGGGCGCAGCGCGGCGAGGCGTTGGTGTTTGGTAGTGAGATCAGTCATTAGGAATTACCTTTGAGGGGAAGTTTTTTTTCTTCGGATTTCAGGCGGCGTTGAACCTTCTTGAGATCTTCGGAGGGAGGGAGATTTTCAGGAATGATGTTTCGATCGCCTAACAAACTTCGGACGTCGGTGTTGTTTTTGACGTGTTCGTGGGAGATGGCGGGTTCCGTGTCCAATCCATCGCGACCGATACTGAAGGTAGTGATTTCATTGGCGAAGTCCTTGGCCTTGATGGTGATGGTCGGGAGAAAATCCGCCAGCGGTCGGTTGTCCGGGACGCCAAGACGATTCTTCATGTCCTGCGTGCTGTTGCCACCGAACAGAGCCTGATCGCCCTTGCTGCGGATAATTCCGAAGCTGCGGTCGTCGTCGAGTTTTTCGAAGATGATCGCAGAAAGCAGCTTCTCGGATTCGGTCAGCTTTTTGCGGGCTTGCAAGCGCTCGACCTCCGCGATGCGGAGTTCGATGAGTTCTTGCCGCCGGGTCTGGAGCGCGAAGTAGGTCTGGCAAAACGCGATCTCGTCCTTCGCCGGATCGCCGTTCTGGGCGATGAGGTAGCAGGCGTAGCGGGTGAGCATGAAATCCTCCACGGAACGCCTTCCACCCTTGCCGAGGGCGATCATTTTACTGACCTCAGTAAAATGATCGGAAGCCTTATTCCCAGAGGATTCGCAGGCCGTCACCGCATCACCGATCACCTTGCGGAAATTCTGCCAATTCGTGTATCCGAGCACCGTTTGCAGGTCCCGCGCCAGCCAGAATTCCACACCGGATTCCAGCTCGACTTGGACGAGCTGTTCGAGTTCCGAAAGGAGTTTTGAGATGACGGATTTCTTCATGGCTGGGGATCTAGGATCATTTTACTGACCTCAGTAAAATGATCGGGGCTTGTCACCATCCGCCGATCCCACGCCGCGGCAAAGCTGGCGACCGACTCCGGAGAGAGCGGACGCAGCGCGGCGAGGCGTTGGTGTTTGGTGGTGAGGGTCATTTTCGGCCAGCGATCATTTTTCCGAGGTCAGGAAAATGATCGAAATTTAATTAGATCTTCATAGCACTCCACTGCTTTAGATCTGGCGGATCAGTCATTGCGTGATCCAGGGCGATGCCCTGGGCTGTCGGATGACGCCCCGTTGGGGCTGAAGAAGTTATTTGAGGCTTTGCGTGTGAGGCTTTTGTGGGCCGATCAATTTACTGAGGTCAGTAAATTGATCGGAGGGAGGTGTGTGACGGGACGACCGGTTTGTTGAATTGAGCTGGGCTTGGCGGTTGGAAACCGCCGCCACGGATCAATCCACTACTTCGGCATCGACGACCTTGCCTTTGGCTTGCTTCGGCTCGTTGGAGGCGGATTCGGCGGCTGGCTCGACGTCGGGGTCGGGTTGGGCGCTGGCACCGGCTTGTTGGGCGGCTTCGGCGAGGGCTTGGAGGGAACCTTCGAGATCGCTGACGGCGCTGTTGATGGTGTCAACGTTGTCGCTGCTGATGGCGTCTTTCACGGCTTGGATCTTGCCGTTGAGGAGGTCCTTGAGGTCGGTGGGGGCGTTGTCGCCGAGTTCGCCGAGTTGCTTTTCGACGTTGAAGACGAGGTTGTCGGCCTTGTTCTTGGCATCGACTTTTTCCACGCGCTTCTTGTCTTCTTCGGCGTGGGACTCGGCGTCGCGCTTGGCTTGCTCGATCTCGTCCTTGGAAAGGCCGGAGGAGCCTTGGATCGAGATTTTCTGTTCCTTGCCGGATTGCTTGTCCTTGGCGGAGACGTGGAGGATACCGTTGGCGTCGATGTCGAAGGTGACTTCGATTTGCGGCTCGCCGCGGCGGGCCGGGGCGATGCCGTCGAGCTTGAAATTTCCGAGGAGCTTGTTGTCGGCGAACATCGGGCGCTCGCCCTGGCAGATGCGGATATCGACGGCGGGTTGGCTGTCGGACGCGGTTGAGAAAATCTGGGATTTCTTGGCCGGGATGGTGGTGTTCCGCTCGATCATGGCGGTGGCGCGGGAGCCTTCCGTCTCGATGGAAAGAGTGAGCGGGCTGACGTCGAGGAGCAGCACGTCTTTGACATCGCCACGGAGGACGCCGCCTTGGATGGCCGCGCCGATGGCGACGACTTCATCCGGGTTGACGCCTTGGTGAGGAGTCTGGCCGGCGAGTTCGCGGGCGATTTCGACCACTTTCGGCATCCGGGTCATGCCGCCGACGAGGACGAGCTCGTTGATTTCCTTGGGCGTGAGGCCGGCTTCCTTTAGGCAATCGCGGACGGGCTTCTTGGTGCGCTCGAAGAGGGAATCGGTGAGTTGCTCCAGTTTCGAACGGGTGAGAGTGAGCTGGATGTGCTTCGGTCCGGTTGCGTCTGCGGTGACGAAGGGCAGGCTGATGTCGTAGGACTGGGTGGAGGAGAGCGCGATCTTGGCTTTTTCGGCTTCTTCCTTGATGCGCTGAAGGGCGTCGGGCTGGCCGGAGAGGTCGATGCCTTGGTCCTTTTTGAACTCGCCGACGATCCACTGGATGAGGGTGTTATCCCAGTCGTCGCCGCCGAGCTGGGTGTCGCCGTCGGTGGCGAGAACTTCGAAGACGCCGTCGCCGATTTCGAGGACGGAGATGTCGAAGGTGCCGCCGCCGAGGTCATAGACGGCGATTTTTTCGTCGGACTTCTTGTCGAGGCCGTAAGCGAGGGCGGCTGCGGTCGGCTCGTTGATGATGCGGAGCACTTCGAGGCCGGCGATTTCACCGGCGGCCTTGGTGGCGTTGCGCTGGGAGTCGTTGAAATAGGCGGGAACCGTGATGACCGCCTGGGTGATCTTTTCACCGAGTTTGGCTTCGGCATCGGCCTTGAGCTTGCCGAGGACCATCGCGGCGATCTCTTGCGGCGAGTAGGTCTTCTTTTCACCGGCCACTTCCACTTGGATGTGGGCGTCGCCATTCGCAGCGGCGACGATGGTGTAGGGCATGCGTTTGTCGGCGTCCTTCAGTTCAGAGAACTTGCGGCCGATGAGGCGCTTGGCGGAGAAAATCGTGTTTTGCGGGTTGGTCACCGCTTGGCGTTTGGCGGCTTGACCGACGAGGCGCTCGCCGTTTTTGGCGAAGGCGACGACCGATGGAGTGGTGCGTGCGCCTTCCGAATTTTCAAGGACGGTGGATTCGCCACCTTCCATGACGGCCATGCACGAGTTGGTGGTTCCGAGGTCGATTCCGAGGATTTTGGACATAAGTTGGTTTCCTTTCAGTAAATGCCGGTGATGGCGGTAATGATGAGCACACCTTCGCAGGGATTGTGCCGAAACTCAAAAAAATCTCTCAACACGTTTGAAATAAACATATTGAGAAGTCGCCCACGGTGCTTCGCCGCCAGTTTAGCGCCATAATGTCACATTTCACCTGTGCCAGAATGACACAACGCGCGGATTTAGACGCTTTTCGTTTCCGATCTTGTGTCGGACCTTCACCCCCCGCTAGGGTCCGCCCCAACTTCATGCGAGCCCAGCCGTTCAAATGGATTGCGCGCGGTGAACCATTTGAAAAACATACGAATGGTTCGTCGGGCACATTCCCGCCGATTCTCGAGCACTTGATCCGTCAGCGCGGCCTTCCGGCCGGCGTGGATCTAGAAGGCTATTTGCGGCCGCGGCTGCGGGATTTGGCCGATCCGTTCCTCATTCCCGACATGAAGCCCGCCGTCGAGCGGGTGCTGGCGGCCATCGACAAGGGCGAAAAAGTCTGCATTTACGGCGATTACGACGTCGATGGCGTCACCTCGATCACGCTGATGCGGCGGATCTTGATGGCTTACGGCCTGACCCCGCGCTATTTCATCCCGCGCCGTGGGCCGGAAGGATACGGTCTCAGCACCGCGGCGCTGGCCCGCTGCATGGCGGAAGGGCCGAAGCCGGATCTGCTGATCACGGTGGATTGCGGGACAGTCTCGATCAACGAAGTTGCGGCGCTGCGGGCGGACGGCATCGATGTTTTGATCGTCGATCACCACGAACCCGAGCTGGAAGGAAAACCGGATTGCTGCGCACTGGTGAACCCGAAATGCGGCACCGAATTCACCTACCTCTGCGCGGCGGGCGTCGTTTTCAAACTCGGCCACGCTTTGCTGAAAACCCGCCCGGCGGATTTGGATCTCAAGGAACTCATCGATCTGGTGGCGGTGGCGACGATTTCCGACATCGTTCCCATGATCGGGGAAAACCGCTTGATGGTCCGCCACGGGCTGAAACACCTGGCAAGCACGCTTAATCCCGGTTTGCGCGCCCTCCAAGAAATCACCGGCATGAGCGGTGCGGCGACTTCGATGGACGTCGGTTTCCGCATCGGCCCGCGCCTCAACGCCGCCGGGCGAATGGATGCGCCGGAAGACGCGCTGGCCACGTTAACAACCGATTGCCGCCGACTCGCCCATGATTTCGCGCAAAAGCTCGACGCTTATAACAAAGAGCGCCAAAACCACGAAGGACTCATCCGCCGCGAGGCGGTGGAAATGCTCACCCGCGATTTCGAACCGCTGCGGGATCCGGTGATTGTGCTCGGCTCGCGCTCGTGGCATCACGGCGTGGTCGGCATCGTCGCCTCGCGCCTGATGCGCCAATATCACAAGCCGACCTTCGTCATCGCTATCGATGAAAAAGGAGTTGGAAAAGGCTCGGGTCGCAGCATCGAGGGGATATCGCTGGTCGAGGCGATCCGCGCCTGCGAGGGCGATCTCATCGCCGGCGGCGGCCACGCGATGGCCGCCGGGCTCTCGATCCACGAGGACAATCTCGATGGCTTCCGCAAAAATTTCACCGACTACGTTTTGAATCACAGCAACGAGGAACAACGCCGGCCCAAGCTGATGTATGACGCGGAGATTTCCTTCGACCAACTCTCGCTGGAATTTCTATCAAGTTACGATTTGCTCCAACCCTTCGGCAGCGGAAATCCGCAGCCCGTTTTCATTTCGCGCGAGGTCGGCCTGAGCCGCTCGCCGCTGCACATGAAGAACAACCACCTGCGTTTCATGCTGCGCCAAGGCTATCACGAGCAGGACGCCGTCTTCTTCGGCGGCGGGGAATATCCTCTGCCCGACCCGCCGTGGGATATCGCCTTCACGATTGATCGAAACACCTTCCGCGGGCGGACGACGCTGCAATTGATCATTCAGGACGTGCGGGCAATGACGAATCAGTAGTGTT
>JAYSYA010000290.1:0-2711 GCA_043716765.1 Akkermansiaceae bacterium | reverse complement strand
GAGTTTATTTCACCGATCGCGCTTTGAAAACAGCGTAAAAGTAGCCCAAGACTTTAGCCCGTTTTTCAGGATCGGACGGGTTTCGGACAGCTCGGCCTGATGTCATGGACTACTCGTGTCTTTCCGCCCGTGGAAATTTGGTTTGAGCGGCAGCTTTTCTGCGTTTTATGCTTCGGGCGAAATTGATGCCACGACGCGCCTCCAAAATTGCTGACTCCCTCAAGCAGCTGGGAGAAATCCAAGTCACTGACTGGGATTTCATGGGCCTCTTGAACACGGAGATCAGGGAGCTGGAAATTTCCCGCTCGCTGAAACGCTGGGGGAGTATTCAGGTGATGGAATGGGATTTCCGGACGGCCCTGCCCGTTGTGAAAAAAGTAGCGAACCAAGAGGTTGATGTGATCCGTTTCCTTAAGCGGACCGTTAGTTACAAGGTGATGGACTGGGATTTCAAAAGCGCTCCGCCCGCCGCACCAACTGCCCCGAGCATCAGCCGCGACGAAATGCAGGCGATCATTGTCCGGCTGAAAAATTTCTTGGAATACGTGGCCGTGAACCTGATCAACGAGCCGAACCACGCGCAGATCAAAGTCAGCGAAATGGGGCCTACCGGGTTGCGCTTCAAACTCGTGCTGGTGAAAAAGGATGTGGCGATGTTGATCGGCAGGGAAGGGCACACGGCGGCCGCGATCCGCAATGTGCTGAAAGCTGCCGCCGCGACGCACGGGGTGCCGGTCTTGCTGCAAATTCACTCGCACGAGGAAGAAGCGGCGTTTCTCGCTAAGAACGGCGCGGGATCCTGAGGTTGTTTTCGCCGGCGGGGCGGCTAGGTTTCCGGCGATGCAAGCTGTCGATCTATCAACCGACTCGCCGATGGGCGTGATCCTCGAAACCCTGCCCGGCGCGAAGCGGGCCATTTTCGCGCGCTATCACCTCGGCGGCTGTCAGAGCTGCGCGTTTTCCAATGAGGAAACTCTCGCAGAACTTTGCGGCCGCTCGGAAATCCCGGCGGGCGAGGTGCTCGCGCATTTGCTCGCCAGCCACGTCCACGACTCCGCGATGTGGATGGAACCGGCCATCGCAAACGAGCAAATTTCGGAGCTGCGCCTTATTGATCTCCGCACGCGCGAGGAGCACGAAACGGTGGTGATTTCCGGATCGGAATTTTTCACCCAGGAACTCCAACAGCAGCTTTTCGCCGGAGATCCCGCCACTCGGATCCTGCTATACGACCATAGCGGGCAGAACGTGCTCGACCAAGTCGCGTGGTTCCGCGGCCACGGGATGAGCGGGACTTACGGCCTGCTGGGCGGGATCGATGCTTGGAGCCGGGAAATCGACAAGTCCATCCCGCGCTATCGCGTCGAGATGGACTGAAGAATTCGTGGTCCAGTTTTACGGGTAAAGGATCTTCGCGACCTTCGGCGCGCGCAGGCGGTGCGGCTCCGAAAGATGCGAGCCGAGCAGTGGGCGGCAGTAGTTCTTGAAATCCTCGGTCACGCCGTTGCCGGCCGCGTTGATGAAACTATCAGGCATGTGGCGGGTTTTTCCGGCGACTTTTTTGATGTCCACCAGTTCATAATCCACGCTGTAGTCGAGCACCGGGCGGCGGATCACCACCGAGCCATCGACGTTGTCCCACATCGCGAATTGGACGGCTTTTTCACCGACTTCGCGGGCTTCGCGGGCGTCGCGGTCCGATTGGATACCCATGAACGAACGTTGCAAATAACCGAAAGTATCGGAACGCACGCGCTTGATGCCGAGGCCTTTGCGGATCTCATTGGAAAGCAGGTCGCCGAGCGCGCCGGTGCCGGAGAGCTGGATGTTGCCGTGCGAATCACGCTCTTCGGTGCCGAGCAGCTTGGTGATCATCGCGGTGCCGTCGGGATCGGAAATGCCTTCGGACACGGCGATGGTGCAGAGGCCGTGCTTTTGATAGACCCGGTCGACGTCGGCGAGGAAGTTTTCCATGATGAAGTGGCGCTCCGGCACGTAAACAAGGTGCGGACCGTCATCGAAATACTTCTGCGCGAGCGAGGATGCGGCGGTGAGGAATCCCGCGTGGCGACCCATCACGACACCGATGTAAACGCCTTGCAGCGCGCGGTTGTCGAGGTTCACGCCGGAGAATGCCTGCGCCACGAAGCGCGCCGCTGAGCCGAAGCCGGGGCAGTGGTCGTTTTCCTCAAGGTCGTTGTCGATCGTCTTCGGGATGTGAATCGCGCGCAGTTCGTAGTTCGCTTCCTTCGCCTGCTCATTGACGATGCGGACGGTGTCAGACGAATCGTTGCCGCCAACGTAGAAAAAGTAACGGATGTCATGCGCCTGCATCACCTTGAACATTCGGGCGCAGTAGTCTTCATCCGGCTTGTCGCGGGTGGAAAGCAGGCCGGACGAGGGCGTGCCGGCGACTTGCTCCAGATTGTGGGTGGTTTCGCGGGTGAGATCGACGAAGTTTTCATCGATGATGCCGCGGACGCCATGGACCGCGCCGTAAATGGAAGTCACCTGGCTGAATTTGCGGGCCTCCAGGGCCACGCCGACGATACTTTGGTTGATCACGGGAGTGGGGCCACCACCCTGTGCGACAAGAACTTTACCTTCTAAACGATTGCTCATGGGGCACCGAGAATTGACGATCCTAGATGAGATGCAAGCCCGGAGGTTGCGTGGTGCTGGGATTTTAATGATCCGTTTTGTCATTCGCG
>JAYSYA010000289.1:0-24230 GCA_043716765.1 Akkermansiaceae bacterium | reverse complement strand
CGCCATCGCCACCATCCCCGAGGTGCGCCGCATCCTCGTTGCCAAACAGCGCGCCTACGCCCGCGAGCACGACATCGTCATGGAAGGCCGCGACATCGGCTCGGTGGTATTTCCAGACACGCCTTATAAAATCTACGTCGACGCCAGCGAGGAGGTCCGCGCCGCCCGCCGGATCGCGGACGGCGAGGTCGATTCCGTAGCCCAGCGCGATGCCGCCGATAGCGAGCGCGCCACCGCGCCGTTAAAAATCGCCGACGGTGCCGTGGTCCTCGACACCTCGCATCACACCATCGAGAGCGGTGTCGATGCCGCCATTGCAATCCTCAAACAACAAGGCCTGCCAGCACTCTCATGAATCAAAGAACTCCCATGCGCTGGATCTATTGGTTAGGCTGGATGGCGTTCGGTGCCGCCTTCCGCACGCTCTTCGGCTTGAAAATCGTCGGCGAGGAAAACCTCGTCTCCGAAGGTCCGGTCCTCGTCGCCTCCAATCACCAGAGTTTCCTCGATCCGCCGCTCATCGGAAATCTCTACAAGACCGAGATGGTTTACCTCGCCCGCAAAACCCTGTTTGTGGGATTTGGCAAATGGCTCTATCCGCAATGGAACGCGATCCCGGTGGACCAGGACCGGCCGGACATGGGCAGCCTCAAGACCATCATCCGCAAGCTCAAGGAAGGCGAACGCGTCCTCGTTTTCCCCGAAGGCGAGCGCACCCTCAACGGCGACATCGGCGAGGCCGCCCCCGGCATCGGCCTCATCGCCGTGAAATCCGCAGCGGTGATCCAGCCGGTGAAAATCTCAGGAGCCCGCGAAGCCCTCCCTCGAGGCTCCGGAAAAATCCGCTTCGCCCGCATCACCGTCACCATCGGCAAGCCCATCCGCCTGACCCCCGAAGAGCTCAAGGCCGCCAAAGGCAAGGAAGACTACGACCGCATCGCCAAGCGGATCATGACCGCCATCCGCGAGCTTTAAAAGCCTTGGCGCTCGCACAGAAGCTGCGACGTCCCACCGCCGCAAGTGGCTGGCGCGTCTCGCGCCAGACCGGCTTTCTCGAATTTCATTTTGAGGCTCTTTCTCGGCGGCGGTGGCGGGTTTCGACTTCTTTCATCACCGCTTCGATGCTCGGGCGGGTGCAAAAATACCAGTCGAGGATCGAGTGATTTTAAGACGCGCTTGGGCACGTTCACGTTCCGCCTTGAACGCGCCGTCCGGACAACCAATGCTCCGGCAATGTCTGCCCGCCATGCCGCCCTTGAACTCGCACGCCGCCTGACCGCCGCCGGGCACAAGGCGCTGTTCGCCGGTGGCTGCGTGCGGGACAAACTGCTCGATCTGACGCCGAAGGATTACGACATCGCCACCTCCGCGACACCAGCGGAGATGATGAAACTTTTCCCCGGCGCGAACGAGGTGGGCGCGCATTTCGGCGTAGTCATCGCCAAGCACAAGGGCCACCACGTTGAGATTGCGACGTTCCGCACGGACGGCTGCTACAAGGACGGGCGGCGGCCTGAAACCGTGATTTTCTCGACCCCGCAGGAAGACGCCCAGCGCCGGGATTTTACGGTCAACGGGCTGTTCGAACGACCGGAAACCGGTGAGGTGATCGACTACGTCGGCGGGCTTGCGGACCTCCGCGCCGGCTTGCTGCGGGCCATTGGCGATCCGGTGGCGCGCTTCACTGAGGACGGGCTGCGGTTGCTGCGAGCGGTGCGGTTTGCGACGACGATGGGATTTGAAATCGAGCCGCCAACGCTGGCGGCAATCCATCAGTGCGCGCCACTGCTCGACCGGATTTCGCCCGAGCGGATTCGCGACGAGTTCTCGAAAATCCTGACCCCATCGCGCCGCCGCAAGGGCGTGGAAATCTTGGTAGAGACCGGGCTGATGCTCCACATTGTGCCGGAGTTTTTGAAAACCGTCGGCTGCGAACAACCGCCGGAATGGCATCCGGAGGGCGACGTTTACACCCACACCTGCATCATGCTCGAGATGCTGGAAGCCGACGCGCCACTCGAACTTTGCCTCGCCGTCCTGCTTCACGACATCGCCAAGCCGCCGTGCCAAACTTTCGACGACGAGGCCGGGCGAATCCGCTTCAACGGCCATGACGCGATGGGCGCGGAAATGGCCGACACCATCCTCCGCCGCCTGCGCTACCCGAACGACGTCATCGCCGCCGTCGTCACGATGGTCGCACGCCACATGCAGTTCATGAACGTCCAGAAAATGCGCACGGCGAAACTAAAGCGTTTCATGGCTGAGTCGACTTTTCAGGAGGAAATGGAGTTGCACCGGGTTGACTGCGGGTCGTCAAACGGGTTCACCGACAATTACGAATTCCTGCAAGCCAAGGCGGTGGAGTTCGCGTCCGAGCCATTGATCCCGCCGCCGCTGGTTACTGGCCGCGACCTCATCCAACTCGGCCTCACGCCGGGACCACGTTTCAAGGAAATCCTCGAAGCCCTACAGACCGAGCAACTCGAAGGACGAATCCTTGATCGCGAGCCCGCTCTCGACTACGTCAAGGCACTCGCCGCCGAAATTCCGCACGATCCGCAGGACATCCGGTAAGATCAGCGCCGCACGCCACCATCCGCCTCAGCACTTTCCCCACTCATGAATCCCACCATCCCCGTCGAACATTCTGATCCCGTCAACGCGTCGATCCTCGCGGTCTCCGAAGACCTGATCACCGGATTCCAACGCCATCCGTTTCACCGGATCGCCGAGAAATCCGGTGTGCCGCTAGAGACAGTGCTCGAGCGCATCCGCGCGATGGTCGAGGTCGGTGTGGTCCGCCGCGTCCGCCAGACGCTGCTTTCCACCAAGCTCGCCCACGGCGCTTTGGTCGCGTGGAAACTGCCGGAGGAAAAGCTCAACGACGCGTTTGATTTCATGGCCAAGGACGATCCTTTTTCCGGCCACGTCGTGATCCGCTCGACCGATACTGACGTTTCCGGCTCGGGCTACCGGCTCTGGACGACACTCAAAGTGCCAGTCGGCGAATCGCTGGATTTCCACGCCACCGCCCTGCTCCGCCTCACCGGAGCCACCGAATATCTGCTGATGCCGGCCAATGGCGTGTTCGCCCTCGGCGTCGGCCACACCCGCCGCAAAGCCCTCGAACCCGGTGACAAAACCGAGGCGCAAGCAGTCATGATGACCACCACCGCCGTCGACCTAACCCCAGAAGAATGGGAGGTGCTCCTAGCCCTCAAGGAAGAACTCACGCTCGATGAAATCTCAGAGAACCCGTGGCACAAGCGCGCGGACATCGCCGGCGTCTCGCTCGACCGCTTTTGTGAAGTTGCCGAGACCCTGAACGCCAAAAAAGTCATCGGCCGATTCTCCACCTTTCTCGAACACGTCAAGCCGTCCGCCACCGGTGAGCGCGTCACCCGCTTCAACGGGCTGTTCCATTGGGCGGTGCCAAAAGGCCGCGAAATCGAAGGCGGCGCGGAAGTTGGCCGCCACTTCTGCATGACCCACTGCTACTGGCGCGAGGGTGGGCCGCAGTTCGGCGACGTCAACATCATGGGCGTGGTCCACGGCACCGAAAAATCCCGCGTCTTAGAGCACAAGGCCGCCATTGACCGCCACCTTGAAGCGATCGGCATCCCGGTTTCCTACACCAATGTTTTCTGGGGCGGTCGCTCGGAAATCAAGCCATCCGAAATCTCGCCGAAGGTTTACCACGAGTGGCACGCCAAGCACGCAGGCTGAGCACGTTTCCGCAAATTCCCAAGAATTTCGTTTGATCCCGGTGGCGATCGTGATGGACTTTCGTCAACCTATGCAGGCAACACTTCTACCTCCGCGAAACCCCGCCTTCTGCGCCCCGATCACCTCAAACCGCTCTCTCGGTGCCTGCCTCATCGCCAATCTGCCGATGCGCGAACTGCTCGAAGCGGACCTCCGCCGGGCGGGATTGCAACTCGTCGAACCCGGCGAAGCAGAACCACGGACCCTGCGCATTCCGCTCGATAACTGGATCGAGTTGGGCGCGCTATTAATGCTCGGCAGAAATCCAAACAGCGCCCGCCTGCTCGACGGCGACGGCAACCTCCTTGCTTGGAAAGGCTCGGACAACGCCGAGGAGTGCATCGATAAAATCGTCACCGACGCTAACTGCTTCCCGGTCATTTACCCGTGGGATCTGCTGCGCATGAACGAGGAAGTTCTCGCGCTGATGGACGAAACCTCGCTGCTCGGCGACATCAGTCCGCTGGCCAGCCTGAGCGGGTGCATCCGCCTCGGCAATGGCTCGCGGATCCTTCCCGGCACGGTCATCGAAGGCCCCGTCGTCATCGGCCCGAACAGCCAGATCGGGCCGAACGCCTACATCCGCGGCGCGACCAGCATCGGTGCAAACTGCTACGTCGGAAACGGCGCCGAAGTGAAAAACTCGATCATTTATAATAACACCTACATTTCCCGGCAATGCTACGTCGGCGACTCCATCATCGGCACCCACGTGACGCTCGGCGCTGGAACTTGCACCGAAAACCACCGCCACGACGGCCGCCACCACGTTTCCATGATCCAAGGAAAACCCGTCAACACCGGCCGTCTCAAGCTCGGCGCGATCCTCGGTGACGGCGTCCGCACCGGGGTCAACACCTCGCTCGAGGCCGGCGTGAAAATCGGCATCGCCCGCACGACCCAGGCCGGAAGCTACGTCAGCAAGGACCTGTTGTGACATAATCGTCACAACCGATGGGTTCATGCACTGCGAATCAGCCCGCTACCTTGTCCACACAATGCATCGAATTCTAATCGTTGAGGACGAACGCGACATCGCCGACCTAATCGGCCTCAACCTCCAGCGCGCGGGCTATCAAGTCCTCAAGACCCATGACGGCATCGAGGGCACCGAGATCGCCCTCCGCGAGCGACCGGATCTAATCCTTCTCGATCTCATGCTGCCCGGCCGCGACGGCTACGCGGTTTTCCGGGAACTGCGCCGCGACCCGCGCACCGCTAACACCCCGGTCATCATGCTCACCGCGCGGGCACAAACCGAGGACCGAATCCAAGGCCTCGAAGCCGGTGCCGACGACTACCTAACAAAACCGTTCAGCCCGAAAGAGCTCATGCTGCGCGTCCAAGCCATCCTCAAGCGTTCCGACGGACCTCCCGGTGCCGTGGACTTCACCTACGGCCCGTTCCGTTTCGACAAGAACTCGTTGAAATTCTATCTTAACAACCAGCCCGCCGAGCTGACTTCCACCGAATTTAAACTGCTGCTATTTCTCTGCGAGCGCCCCGGCAAGGCGCAGGACCGCAACGACCTCCTCCGCAGCGTCTGGGGTTACAGCGACGCGACTCACAGCCGGACGCTCGACACTCACATGAAGCGGCTCCGACAAAAACTCGGTCTTCACGGGGCTTGGGTTGAAACCGTGCGCGGCATCGGCTACTGCGTGGCGAAAGCCGACGCATGACCACGGAAATCTCCATCTTCGCCACGGTTGCGGCGCTTGCCGCTCTGGCCATCCTCACCCTCCGCCACCGCAGGGCACGCAAGCATTCCGAAGCAGAACTCAATGCCTGGAAACTCCGCCTCGAACTCGATCTTAAACAAGCACGCGATGAACGCAACCGACTCCTCGACGCCCTCGGCGACGCTTTCGTGCTCGTCGATTCAGATGCAAACATCCGCTTCGCCAACGAAGCGGCCCGCGCCCTCTTCGGCGCGCGCGAACTCCTCAACCGTCCCGTTAGCGAGGCCTTCCTCGACCCCCGCCTCGCCGAGGCGCTGCTCCGCTGCCTGGCCACCGGCGAGCCCGTCCAATCCCGCGTCGTCCTCCCCCAACAGACCTCCCCGCGCGGCGATCTCGAAAACCGCGGCGTCAACGCCTGGATCATCGACGCCGCCCAACTCTCCAACCCTCCCGGCGGCTCCCCAACCACCCGTGTCATCATCCGCGACGTGACTGCCGAACATCAACTCGAGCAAGTCCGCAAGGATTTCGTCGCCAACGCCTCCCACGAACTCCGCACGCCGCTGGCCATCATCAACGGCTATCTGGAAAACCTGCTCGACGACGACATGATCGATGAACCGGAAATGGCCCGCCGGTTTCTAACGATCATGCGCAAGCACGCCGACCGCATCTCGCACATCGTCGAGGACATGCTTGTCATTTCACGCCTCGAGTCTGGCGAGGCGAACGCGCTCAAAATCGAACCATTCCGTTTCGGCTCCTGCATCAAGGACGTCTTGGAGCGCCTCGAATCCGTCATTCAAAATCAAAACGCCGCGATTACGGTCACCTTGCAGGACCCGGAACTCGTCATTCACGGCGACCGCTTCTATTGGACGCAGGTGCTTTTTAACCTCGTTGAAAACGCGCTCAAACAAAACCCCCACAGCGGGCTGCACGTCGAAGTCGGCTGCGAAGCGGCCGGCGACGCCATCCACATCTGGGTTTCCGACAACGGCGTCGGCATTCCCAGCGCGGACCTGCCGCACATTTTCCGGCGCTTTTTCCGGGTGGAAAAACATCACTCGCAGCAGGAAATCAAAGGCACCGGCCTCGGCCTCTCCATCGTCAAGCGCGCCATCGAAGCCCACGGCGGCACGATTAGCGTCACCTCGGTGCCCGGCAGTGAAACCAAGTTCCTCATCGCCGTGCCCAAGGCGCTGCGTTAGAGCGCGCGCGTGATTTTCGGAAATTTGCCGTGCGACCGTCGGAAAAATTCGCGTAAGTTCTCGCGGACGCGGGCTTTGAGCCTGTCCACCTCACCCCATTTCCCAAATGTCTTTGGCTTCCATCCAGATCATTCACAAGGAGCGCCTTCCTGCGACCGGCACGCTGGTCATTCCCGGCCGCCTTGATTTCGAACTCCTGCTCTATTTCGAAAAACTCTTCGCCGGCCGGAAAATCACCTGGCTGGTCGAGGAAACCGCCCACTACGACGCCGCCCTCCGCAGCCATCTGCAAAAGTCCGGCTCCGGCGCGATGTTCGCCGCCGACGACGCCGCGCCCGAAGCCGCCGGAAGCCAGCTCACACCTTATCTCGCCGCCGCCGGCGTCCTGATATTCGTCCCGGGCCGCGCCACCACCCGCAACGCCACCGTCTGCCACATCCCTGCGGCCCACCTAAAAGCCCTCTGCGCGTTTGGCCTGCCGATCCTGCCAGTCGCCATCGATTTCCCGCGCGAATCCGGGCTTTGCATCGAGCGCAAATCATCGCTTCCCTCTGCGGTCGTCGCCATTGGTAAACCCATCGCCCCCGAGAGCGCGAGCATCGCCACCTATCAACAAGCGCTGTTGGAAGCCGGCGAAGAAGCCTACAGCACCCGCGCGCTCCTCAAAGGCTCGCTCGCGATGGCGCTCCTCGAAGGACTCAAAAAACACGGAACCAAACATCGGATTCTCGATGGCTCGGACGACACCGACCTTCGATTCGATAAAATCCTCGCCGCCGCCATCGCCCTTTCGAAATTCATCCGCAAGGAAACCGACAAGCCGCGCGTCGCCATCGTCCTGCCTCCCGGCAAAGGCGGACTCATCGCCAACCTCGCCGTCCTCTTCGCCGGAAAAATCCCGGTGAACCTCAATTTTACCGTCGGCCACGAAGCCATCAAGTCCTGCATCCGCCAAGCCGACGTCGATCGCTTCATCACCGCCGACCCCTTCGTCCGCAAGGTCTCATCATTTCCATGGCCGCCTAACCGCGACTTGATTTTCATCGAGCGCGTCCTGCCCACACTCAAGAAGAAGATCGTCACCTGGGCCGTCGTTTCCAGAATCCTGCCCGCCAAAGTCCTCGGCCTGCTCCTTAACCTGAACCAACGCCGCGGCGACGACGAGGCCACGCTGCTCTTCACCTCCGGCTCCTCCGGCGAGCCCAAAGGCGTCGCCCTCAGCCACCGCAACGTCCTTGCCAACGTCTGCCAGTTTGGCACCCGCCTCGACCTCCCGAAAAACTCCGCCATCCTCGGCTGCCTGCCGCTTTTCCACTCGTTCGGCTGCACCGTCACGCTCTGGTTTCCCGTCATCGAAGGCATCAATCTCGTCACCTATCCAAGCCCGCTGGAAACCAAACGCCTCGCCGAGCTCATCGCCCTCCATCAGGTTAACATCTTCCTCTCCACCCCCACTTTCCTGCGCGGCTACATGAAGCGCATCGACCCCGCGCAGTTCGCCTCGCTCAAGCTTGTCGTCACCGGCGCGGAGAAACTCCCGCAGTCGCTCGCCGATGCCTTCGAGGAAAAATTCGGCATCCGCCCACAGGAAGGCTACGGCCTCACGGAGACCTCCCCGGCCACCAACGTCAACCTGCCAGATCCAGAGCCGCTGCGCGATTCCACCGCTCTCGCTTCTTCCCGCAGCGGCTCCGTCGGGCAAATGCTGCCAGGCCTCGCCATCAAAATTACCGACCCGGTCACCGACCAGGAAATCCC
This sequence comes from Akkermansiaceae bacterium, assembly GCA_043716765.1. Taxonomy (GTDB): domain Bacteria; phylum Verrucomicrobiota; class Verrucomicrobiia; order Verrucomicrobiales; family Akkermansiaceae; genus Luteolibacter. The sequence goes on along the minus strand of JAYSYA010000289.1, from coordinate 15,811 downwards.
TATCAACCGCCAAGGCATCATCTGGTTCAAAGGCGCTAACGTCTTCTCAGGCTATCTCGGCGCGCCCCGCAAATCCGCCGAGGTCCTCACCCCCGACCGCTGGTTCCGCACTGGCGACGTCGGCCGCGTCGATGACGACGGTTTCCTCTACATCGAGGGCCGCATCTCCCGCTTCTCAAAAATCGCCGGTGAGATGGTCCCCCACGAAACCGTCGAGGCCGCCATCAACAAAGTCCTCGGCCTCGACTCCGAAGCCGAGCGCCGCATCGCCGTCGTCGGCGTGCCCGACGAGCAAAAAGGCGAGGCCATCCTGCTCCTCTCCACCATCGCCGGACCCGCGCTCGAACAGGAATGCATCGATCTCCGTTATAAATTGCTAGACGAAGGCCTTTCCTCGCTCTGGTGCCCCAAGCGCATCATCCCCGTCACCGAAATCCCCGTCCTCGCCTCCGGCAAACTCGACATTAAATCCTGCGAATCACTTGCAAAACAAAGCTGAGCCCGCCGACTTCTGACAGAATCATTTGGGGACAGAATCATTTCCTTAAAATTCTTAATGATTCTGTCCTGAAAGATTCTGTTAAAATATCTTCCCCATGTTTAATCGCATCGACTCCACCTTCGCCCGCCTCCGGGAAAGCCAACAGAAAGCCTTCGTCGCCTACGTCGCCGCCGGTGATCCCGATTTCGAAACCTCGCTGGAAATCATCCAGTCCCTTGCCGACGCCGGAGCCGACATCATCGAGCTCGGCCTGCCGTTTTCAGATCCGTTAGCCGACGGCATCGTCAACCAGATGGCCGCCGAGCGCGCCCTCAAGGCCGGCATGAGCACCGCCCGCTCCATCGAGCTGATCCGCCGCTTCCGCGAGACGCACCAGACCCCCATCGTCCTTTTCACCTACCTCAATCCCATTTTCACCTACGGCTTCGAAGCCTTCCACCACGACGCCGCTGCCGCCGGCGCGGATGGCATTCTGCTGCTCGACCTGCCGCCCGACGAGGCTGCCCTCAACAAAGACCTCGCCGTCGGCGCGGGCCTCAAACACATCCGGCTCATCGCGCCGACCACTCCGCCGGAGCGCGTGAAAACCCTCTCGCAGTCCTCAGAAGGCTTCATCTATCTGCTCTCCCGCACCGGCGTCACCGGCTCCCATGGCGCACCCTCCGCCAACATCGGCGCGCAGGTCGCCGCCATCCGCGAGTTCACCGACACTCCAATCTGCGTCGGTTTCGGCATCACCACCCCGGACCAAGCCGCCGAAGTCGCGAAATCCGCCGACGGCGTGATCGTCGGTTCCGCCATCGTCAAACAAGTCGAACTCCATCCCGCTACCGCAGCCCTCGCGGTCCGCGAGTTCACCGCCCCGCTTATTGCCGCCGCAAAACGGGTTCCAACTGTCTCAGCCGGATCCCCCTCCTGAGGCCCACCGTGCCGCCAACTGGAGGGAATTTCCCGGTTTTTTGACTTTCCGGAGAAGGCTGGCCCCTCTATCCATGCCGCGCCAGAGCTCCTTTCGAGTTCTGTCAAGTATCCACTCCGCCAACATGCTCGCACTCCTCGTCTTTCTACCGATCGCCGCGTTCCTCGCGATCCTCCTCGGAGCACCCGCCCGACTCACCGCCATCGCCGCCTCCGCGCTCAATCTCGCGCTCGGCACCTACGCCGCGTTCTCGTGGAAATGCACCTGCTGGTCGTTCTCCGTGCCCGTCCTCGAGAAACCCGCGCTCAACCTCGCCTTCGGGTTCACCGATGGCATGAGCGCCATCATGGTGCTGCTTTCCGTGATTGTCACCCTCGCTGCGGTTCTCTCCGGCAAGGCCCCCGAAGGTAAGGAAAAACTCTACTTCGGCTCGTCGTTGCTCATCTCCGGCGGCGCGCTCGGTGCCTTCGCCGCGACCGACTTGTTCTTCTTCTTTGCCTTCCACGAACTCGCGCTTATCCCGACTTTCCTCATGATCGGCATCCTCGGCCGGGGCGACCGCCGCGAGGCCGCTTGGAAAATCACCATTTATCTGGGCCTCGGCTCCATCGTCCTGCTAGCAGGCCTCGTCTGGCTCGCTAATCTCACCGGCACCTACGACATTCCGACCATGATCGCCAACAAGGCGCTCATCCCCGCCGCCTCCCAGCAAGGCATCGCCGCCCTGCTCATCGTCGGCTTCGGCACGCTCGTTTCGCTCTTCCCATTCCACTCGTGGGCCCCTCCCGCCTACGCCAGCGCGCCCGCGCCTGTCGCCATGCTGCACGCCGGTGTTTTGAAAAAATTCGGCCTCTACGGGCTGCTCCGGCTCGCCATCCCCCTTGTCCCAGAAGGCCTGCAATTTTGGCTCACACCCCTGCTCGTCCTGCTGCTCGGCAACATCCTGTGGGTCGGCTGGGTCACCATCTCCCAGAAGCGCCTCGACCTCATGTTAGGCAACTCCTCGGTCATGCACATGGGCTACATCTTCCTCGCCATCGCCGCGCTCATCGCCTTCCCGGAAAACCCGCTTGCCCGTTCAGCCGCCATCGTCCTGATGTTCGCCCACGGCATTTCCATCGCCCTGCTCTTCGGCCTTGCCGACCGCATCGAGCGCAATACCGGCTCGCTCGACCTCCAGGACCTCGGCGGCCTCGCCAAATCCGCGCCCGGACTCGCCTTCATGTTCGGCATCGCCGCCATGGCTTCCATCGGACTCCCCGGCCTTGCCAATTTCTCCGGCGAAATCCTCGTCTTCCTCGCCGCCTTCAAGGGCTACAACGGCACCGTCGGCCTCGGCCCCGTGCAAATCGCCTGCATCTTCTCGATCTGGGGCGTAGTCATCTCCGCCGTTTACATGCTCCGCGCCTATCGGAATATTTTCCAAGGCCCGGCCGTGAAAGCCACCGAATCCGCCGCCGACCTCACTCTGGCAGACCGGATCCCGGCGACGCTCCTCGTCTTGGCGCTTTTCGCCGTCGGCCTCTATCCGAACCTCCTGCTCAATCTCCTCAAGTAATCCCTTTCTTAAATCTGGATTCTGGACTCTGAAATCTCTCTCCCATGCCCGCCTACTATTTAGAAGCCTTCACCGTCACCCTCGGCATCGTCCTACTCATGGCCGAGACCTTTTGCTCGTGCAAAAGCAAAGCCTGGGTCGGCATTTCCGCCGTCATCGGCCTGGCGGTCGTCCTCGGCCTCACTTGCATTGCCATCGGCCCGGATGCCAAGCCCGACGCCGCCTGGGCCAAGTGGCCGCTGTGGAACTTCTACCACTTCGACGGCCTCGCGAAATTTTATAAAATCTTCGCCCTCGTCACCACCATCCTCGTCCTGTTGCTCGCCGTCGATTACCGGAAAATCCTCTCCCGCTTCACCGAAACACCCAACTCCGAGGCCGGCACCGGTGAATTCTACTGCCTCCCCGTCTTCGCCTGCGCCGGCATGATGTGGCTCGCCTCCGCCAAGGATCTCGCCGGAGCCTTCGTCGCGCTTGAACTCGTCACCGTCACCTTCTACATCCTCGTCGCCTACATGCGCCGCAACGTCGGCTCGCTCGAAGCCGGAGTAAAATACCTTATCCTCGGCGCGCTCAGCACCGGCTTCCTCGTTTACGGCATCGCCTGGGTTTACGGCAGCACCGGCACCATGAGCCTCGCAGAAATGCCCGAGCGCCTGACCCATATCACCAACTCCACCCCGCTGCTTTTTGGCATCGCCCTCGTCATGGTCGGACTTGGTTTCAAGATCGGCGCCGTGCCGATGCAGGTCTGGATCCCCGACGTCTATCAAGGCGCGCCCACCCCGGTCACCGCCTTTCTATCAGTCGGCTCCAAAGCCGCCGGCTTCATTCTCACCATCCGTTTCCTCGAACCGTTTCTTGCCAGCGAGCTCACCCGCGGCCCGGTGCTCACGCTGCTGCTCATCCTCGCCTGCGCCACGCTGCTGTTCGGAAATCTCGCAGCCATCCCGCAGACCAACTTCAAGCGCCTGCTCGCCTATTCTTCCATCGCCCACGCCGGATTCCTGATCCTCGCGCTCGCCGCGTGGTCCGAAGGATCCACCACCGCACAAAGCTCCACAGAAGTCGTTTCCTTCTACCTCGCCACCTATCTGCTCATGACGCTGGGCGTCTTCTTCGTGCTCGCCCAAATCCGCATCCAGCGCGACGGCGAAATGATCAGCGATTTCAACGGTCTCGGAAAATCCAACCCGCAACTCGCCCTCGCCCTCACCGTCCTGCTCGCCGCACTGGCAGGCGTGCCCCTCACCGCCGGATTTCTCGGCAAATTCCTCGTCTTCTCGCTCGCCGTCGAAGCCAAGCTCTGGGTCGGCGTCGGCATTGCCTTCATTGCCGCGGCCGCCGGTTTCTACTACTACTTCAAGATAATCCGCGCCATGTGGTGGAGCGACGCCGCCGATAGCAAGGCCATCGTCCTGCCGTGCATCAGCAAGCTCTGCATCGCCGTGCTCACCATCGCCACACTCGTCCTTGGCTTCTGGCCGCAGCCGATCTGGGCGCTGTTGAAATAGACACTGTGTTCCGCTTGTCTCAGCCGGATACCTCCGACTCGGAGTGCGCCCACTTCTCTGCCAAACGGAAAAACTGGACAGCCCGGACGGCACGTTTCACGGTGCGCGCATGGATTTCGAAAACATTTTTGCCCCGCAGGGCGCGAAGGCTGCGCTCGAGGAAGGCGCGGATTTCTCCCCGAAATTCGACGCCGACGGTCTCGTCCCGGCGCTGGCAATGGACGCCACGACCCGCGAACCCCTGATGCTCGCATACATGAACGAGGAGTCGCTGCGGCGGACGCTGGAAATCGGCGAGGCTGTCTACTGGTCGCGCTCGCGGCAGGAATTCTGGCACAAGGGCGCAACCTCCGGCCACATCCAGCGGATCGTGGAAATCCGCACGGACTGCGATCAGGACGCCTTAATTCTCATCGTCGAGCAAATCGGCGCGGGAGCCTGCCACACCGGCCGGAATTCTTGCTTCTACCGCAAGGTGGTGGCGACGGTGAACGGCGGGACGACAAAATTGGAACTGATCGGCCCCGGAAAGTCGTTCGATCCAGCGGCGGTTTATGGAGAACCATGAATTTCGAGTGATTTCGCGGTTGCAATCCGCAAACTGATCCAGTAGCTCTGCCGCCCCGCGCGTCAGGCACACCGCAACGACACCGCAGGCAGCACATTATTTTCCGCGAAGGAGGACCCCATGCATATCATCAAGAAAATCGAATCAGAGCAATTGAAGCAAGACCTCACCGAGTTCAACGTCGGCGACACCGTGAAGGTCCATTGCCGGGTTGTAGAAGGTGGTAAAGAGCGCGTCCAGATCTTCGCTGGCATCGTTCTGGCCCGTGGCGGTTCCGGCGTGAACGCCGCGTTCACCGTCCGCAAGATTTCCTACGGCGAAGGTGTCGAGCGTGTTTTCCCGCTCCATACCCCGCGGATCGCGAAAATCGAAGTCACCAACCGTGGCAAAGTCCGCCGCGCCAAGCTTCACTATCTCCGCCAGCGGGTTGGCAAGCGCGCTCTCCTCGTCAAGAGCGCCAACTGATTCGACGAATTTGGTTTCTCTCAAAACGCTCCTCCTCGTTTCCGGGGTGGGGCGTTTTGTTTTTAGTGCGGCGTAAGAATTCCGCTTTCCGGTGGCGGGAGTCCGCTCCACCTTGCCGCCGTGCGCGTTCCAATTCCAGTGGTCATCTTTCTCGTCCTCGCCGTCGCCGGGGGAGCTTGGTGGGGCAATACCCGCCACTTGGATTTCATGACGCCGCCGTCCGCGGCGAAACTGGTGCAACTGCGGGTCAAAATCGAATCGTCATTGCCGCAGACCGACCGAGTGGACGACGCGATTTCGGTCCCCGCAGTGGTCGTTCCGCCGCCACCGCCGCCGGTCGAACCACCCAAACCGGCCGTTGAACTCGGCGATCTCACAACTCCCCCGAGCCTGCACGACTATGGCGTGCGTGCGCCGGAGGGTTCCGCCCATCTCATCGAGCTGGCGACGCTGCTTGAGGAAAAATCGGAACTTCCACGCGCCCTGCTGGCCTGGGAACGGGTCATCGATCTGACCCACCCCGATGAGAGCCAAGTCGCCACCGCCATTTCCGCGATCAAACGCTTGCGCTCCACCCTGCCAGCTTGGAATACCAAACCCGAGACCGCCATCGCACTCACGCTGCGCGCCGGCACGGCGAAAAAACTCGCGAAAACTCTCACTCCCATCTTGGAAGACGTCGCTCGTGATTTGGAACGAGCGTCCTCGGGCATCTTGAAAATCAAAACCTCGGTGACCGCCGGCCAGATCAGCAAGACCACCCAGGGTCCCGCACCCGTCGCCATTTGGCTCGCCGGTCCGGAGAAAAAATCCGCTTCCACGGAAGTGCGCTCGTTCACCGTAGAGTCGCCCGAGGCCCTCCGCGACGCCGTTTTGAAGACTGTTTTCCTACTCATTCAAAGCCATCTGGGGCGCTCCACTGCCTTCACGCCGCCCGCCGGCCTGGCAGCTGGCGAAAACCCGCAAGACGCGCTCACCTTCCGCATCACCCGCCTGTGCTGGAGCGAATTCGCCGCCACAATGAACCTGCCGCCCAAAAAAGCCGAATCAAACTCAAAGAGTTCTAATATCCGCTGACGCCCCGTCGTTTCACAACACAGACATCTTCCAAATGATTTCCCGCAGTTTCATCCTGATTTCGGTTTGCGCCTCGCTGGCCCTGGCCCAAGACAGTGCGCCCAAAGCAGAGCAAGCCAAACCGTCCGTGGTCCAACTCAGCGAGACGAAATATCAAATTGGCGCGGTGACATTCGACCAAAAGACCCGCGAGATCCGGTTCCCCGCGAAGGTGAACATGGAGGAAGGACTCCTCGAATACCTCATCGTCCTCGCCCAAGGCAAAGTCCACGAAGCGCTGCTGATCACCGAAATTTCCCCCACCCACCTCAATCTCGCCTTCACACTGCTACGCTACCCCGCCTCGCGCGAACTTTTCGTGATCCCCGATGAAGACGGCCGCCTGACTGCCAAATACCCCGATGTGCCCGCCGCAATCAAAGCCGGCGCACGCATCGCCATCGACGTGGAATGGAATGACAAAGGCAGTATCCGCCGCGTCCCGATCAACGACTGGATCCAGCATGCTGTCAAAACCACCGCCATGGACGCGGGACCGTGGGTTTACAGCGGGTCGGATTTCAACGAAGGCAAATACGTCCCGGAAATGACCGGCGACATCGCCGCAATCCTCATCTCCCCCGCCGCCATGATTAATTTCCCCGGCACCGACAATCATGACGACACCGTTTGGGTCGCCTTTCCCAAACGGATGCCGCAGCAGGAAACAAATGTCACCGTGATTATCGCTCCTTATTCAAACCGCACCCTAAAACCATGAAGCTCCTCTCCACCTTATTCATCCTCGGCACAGCCATCGGCAGCGCCGCCGAAAAATCCCCCGGCCGCCACGAGTCCCTCAAACAGGAAATCCGCCAGTCGATCGCCCGCGGCAACGCCTGGCTCAAAAGCCAACAGAAGCCCGAGGGCAACTGGGACGACGACGGACTGCCTGCCTTCACCGCGCTCGCGCTCACCGCGCTCGCCCGCGACCCGAGCTTGGACCGCAAGGCCCCGTTTTCCGAATCGCTCGAAAAAGGTTTCACCTGGTTGCTCGCCCAACAGAAGGAAGACGGCGGCATCTACAACCGCGGCCTGTCAGTTTATAACACCGCCACCGCCGTGACCGCCCTCGTCGGCGCTGGACGTGAGAATTACGAGCCAGCCATCGTCAAGGCCCGCAAGCACCTCATCGACAACCAGTGGGACATCGACAAGGCAAAGGAAACCGACAACCCGAACGATGGCGGCGTCGGCTACGGCTCCAAAAACGACCGCGCCGATATGTCCAACACCTATCTGGCAATCGAGGCACTCGCGCTTTCAAAAAAAGTCATCGAAGACGGCAACCACGGCGACCAGCCGGATCTCGACTGGGACGCCGCCGTCACCTTCCTCTCGCGCTGCCAGAACTTGGAGGAAACCAACGACAGCGAATGGGCGTCCAACGACCCCCAGAACAAAGGTGGATTCATCTACGGCCCTAACGAAACCAAAGCCGGCGAGGAAAAGCTTCCCAGCGGCCGCACCGCGCTCCGCTCCTACGGCTCGATGTCGTACGCCGGACTTCTATCATTCATCTACGCCAAAGTCAGCGCCACCGACCCGCGGGTGGTCGCGGTCAAGGAATGGCTCGGGAAAAACTACACCCTCGCCGAAAACCCCGGCATGGGAACCCAGGGCATTTACTATTACTATCAGACCATGTCCAAGGCGCTCACCGCCGCCAACGTTGACAACCTTAAACTCGCAGACGGCACCGAAGCCGACTGGCGCAACGACCTCGGCAACAAGATCCTCGCCGCCCAGCGCGAGAACGGCTCATGGCTCAACGACAACGGCCGCTGGATGGAATCCAACCCCGTCCTCGTCACCGCCTACACCGTGCTGTCGCTGGAGCAGATTTACGACTCAATCCCCGAGTGATTCAGCCGTCGCTACGCAACGCAATGCAATGCAATGGATCCGGGGAACTGTGGGTTGAAACCCACGGCTACGATCATTGGGTCGCGATGCGACGGAGAGCTTCGGGCACGGAGTGACAGCCCGATGGTAGCCGTGGGTTTTTCAACCCTCGGTCTCGCCGCCGCTACATCAAAAGCCAACGCGACCATCACCGCACCCGCTCGTTCCAAGATGAATACCTGGCCTTTCTGGTCCGCCACGACGTGGGATTCGACGAACGGTTTCTCTGGAAATAAACCACCTCCGCCCCAGTGACCACCCACACCGCACCGCTCACTCCCGCCCAAGCGGAAATCCTCCGTCGCGTGTTGGAGCAGCAGGGCTTTGATTTCGAGACCAAGCCCTACGCACTGTTCGCCGCGCGCAAGGGCAAGCTCAACGTCACGGTTTACGAAAAGGGCCCCAAAGTTTTGATTCAAGGAAAAGACACGGAAGACTTCATCCGCTTCACGCTCGAACCCGAGGTCACCGGCGTGGCGCAGTTAGACTACGCGGAAACCCACGCGCCTGACAAATTCGAGCCGCATTTCGGCATCGATGAGAGCGGCAAGGGCGATTATTTCGGCCCGCTCGTTATCGCCGGCGCTTACACCGACGCCACCATCGCCCGCCGCTTGATCGCCGCCGGGATCATGGACTCGAAGCGCGTCACCAGCCCCGCCCGCATCCGCCAGCTCGCCGCCATCATCCGCGAGACGCCCGGTTGCACCACCGCCGTCGTCTCCGTCGGGCCGGAGCGCTACAACACGATGCACGCGTCGTTCAAAAACCTCAACCGCCTGTTAGCATGGGGCCATGCCCGCGTTATCGAGACCCTCGCCGCCGCCCGCCCCGACTGCCCGCGCACACTCAGCGACCAGTTCGCCCGCCCCGAAATCCTCCAACGCGCGCTCAAGGAAAAAGGTCTCACCCTTCAACTCGAACAACGCACCAAAGGCGAGTCCGACACCGCCGTCGCCGCCGCCTCCATCCTCGCCCGCGAGCGCTTTATCGACTGGATGGACAAAACCTCAGCCGCCGCTGGGATCAAACTGCCGCTCGGGGCCTCGGCTGCGGTGGTCCACGCCGCCCGCGACCTCGTCGCCCGCGACGGGTCCGATGTCCTCGGAAAAGTCGCCAAGCTCCACTTTAAAACCACTCACGCCGTCCTCGGAACCATGCCGCCGGATATAGGCGATTAGTATTCCAGCAGAGCCGACCGCGAATTATCAATTTGGAGTTTGTTCCAGCGCTGGCACGGAAAGCGCAGTGAATTAAACGATTTTTGAAGAGACAAAACCATCATCCTCGTTGTTCAATCAGCCCGCATCGTTAATCATCAACACTTTCCCTACTCCCATGGCCACCATCACCAAACGCGAACTCGTCATCAAAATCACCGACCAACTCGGCGCCAAGGGACTTGAAATCACCCAGCAGGACGTCCTCGAAGTCGTGCAAACCCTGATTGATGAAATCACCGATTCACTCGCCCACGGTGACACCGTCGTGATGCGGAATTTCGGCGCCTTCCAAGTCCGCGAGATGAAGGCGAAGATCGGCCGCAACCCGAAAGACCCCGTCAAGGACGTGCCAATCCCCGCTCGCGCCGCAGTGAAATTCAAACCTGGCAAGGAGATGAAGGAGAAAGTCGCCACCACCCTCCAAGTCATCCGCGAACGCAAATCGTGATCCCCCGCCTCATCAAAAACCCAACGCTCCGCCTCGCCGCCATCAGCAGCGTGGCGGTTTTTGTTTTCCCCTCCTGCATCTCACGTCCCGGCGGATATGACGGTTACATGACCCGCTCCTACACGGTGCGCGGCCAGCACTATCAGCCGATGAGCGTGGATGCTGCGCTCGACTTCGAGGAAACCGGCACCTGCTCGTGGTATAACGAATCCTCCTTCTTCGGCCTCAAGCGCGGCAACACCTCGCTCGGCGAAAAAGTCATGCCGTGGCACCTCACCGGGGCCCACAAAACCCTTCCTCTCCCGTGTCTCATCAAGGTCACCAACCTCGAAAACGGCAGGTCTCTGAAAGTCCGCATCAACGACCGCGGACCTTTCATCGGCACCCGCATTCTCGACCTCACGCCCCGCGCTGCCAAAAAACTCGGCTTCCGTGAGGACGGCCTCACCGAGACCCACATCAAGGTCATTTCGGTCGGCGACGCCTCCTACAAGCGCAGGAAACGCGGCTGGCTCTTCTGAGCGTGCGGCGATCACCGGTCGCCGCGAGAGAGTATCACTCCCCATTCGCCACCTGCGCCCCGCCTCATTTGGCTCAAGCGCCCGAATCATATTGCCGACCACATGGCCATCCAAGCCGCAGCTAAAGATCTCCGCGTCATCCCCGGTCTCCAATTCCTCGATTCCGGCACCGCCCTCGCCAGCGAGCGGCCCGTCGTTGATGACTCGTTCGACGTCGGCTTCACCATGCGCTTCGATTCCGCTGCCGCACTGGCCTCCTACAAGAGCGACCCCCGCCACGTTCAAAAAGTCACAGCAGTCCTCAAGCCGCTCAGCAAGAGAGTCCTTGTTTACGACATCACGCGTTGAGAGGTTTCCAGACTTGAACAATCCGGAACTTCGCCCGCAGACTCCGCCCGCTCTCCGCGAGCGCTTTCCTTATGTCCAATTCTTTTGAAATTCGCGTCTTTGCCCCCGCCACGGTGGCCAACGTCGCCTGCGGTTATGACGTTCTCGGTTTCGCCATCGACTCACCCGGCGATGAAATCGTCGTCCGCTTCAGCGACAAGCCCGGCCTCCACATCACCAAGATCACCGGCGACAACGGCAAACTGCCGAAAAACCCCGCGCAAAACTGCGCCGGCGTCGCCGCGCTGGATTTGCTCAAGCACCTCGGCATGTCCGACCGCGGGATCGAGATGGAGATCCACAAAAAAATGCCCTTCGGCTCCGGCCTCGGTTCTTCCTCCGCCTCGTCCGTCGCCGGCGCATTCGCCGTCAACCAGCTGATCGGCAACCCCCTCAGCAAAAAGCAACTCCTCCCTTTCGCCATGGCCGGCGAGGCCTCCGCCGACGGTGCCTGGCACGCCGACAACGTGGCGCCCTGCCTCTTCGGCGGCATCGTTTTCATCCGCTCAAACGATGAACTCGACTTCGCGCAAATCCCCGCGCCCAAAAACCTGTGGGCCGCCGTCGTCCACCCGGACATCGAAATTCTAACCAAAGTTGCCCGCGAAATCCTGCCCAAGGAAATTCCGCTCGAAAACGCCACCCAGCAGATCGGCAACCTCGGCGGCTTGCTCTGCGGCCTCATCCAGGAAGATTACGGCCTCATTTCCCGCTCCATCCACGACGTCATCGCCGAGCCACGCCGTCAGAAACTCATCCCGGAATTCTACCGGGCCAAACGCGCCGCCCTCGCCGCCGGTGCGCTCGGCTTCTCCATCTCCGGTGCCGGCCCCTCCGTCTTCGCGCTTTGCGAAGGTGAGGAAACCGCCCGCAAAGTCGCCGATGCCGTCAGCAAAGTCTTTTTCGCGATCCCGATCGAAAACCAAGCCTATGTGTCGCGCATCAACCCGCACGGCGTCCACGTGGTGGATTAGCGGTTCCTACAGCCGAGGTTTCGCCCCGTGTTGGGATGAGCGACTCGTCCGTTCATTGGGTTTGGTGCGGAACTGCCGAGATCACCTGGCGAACGACAAGCGCGAGGGTTGTTAGGCATTTTCCCCCTTCGCTGCTGTGGTCTTTTTCCGTCCGCGGCCCGATTTCTTTCCGCCGCCGGATTGTTTGTTCACGGTCGCCCATGCGCGCTTCTCCGCATTTTCCTCAGTGAGACCTTTTTTTTCGTAGCTCTCCTCAATATGGGCGGCCTGGCGTATCTGCTTGGCGGTATAACTTGATTTGTCTCCCGATGGCATGGCTTGGGATCCTTTCTTCATTCGGGAATTGGGGGATGCGGAATCTCTCTTCGCAAATTCCGTGCCATCACCCCAGGGGCCGGGGCCGGTCCGCGCCATGCGCAGTGGGACAACTTTAATAGTGCATCATGCGCATTTCATGCTTAGATCATGCAATCTGCATTAATCCGCCGCCATCCACTCTCTAATGACAAAGCCGGACTATTGATTTTCAGCGCGATATCCGCTGCATCGCCCGGGCATACCTACTGCTAGATAATGACAAATGAAAACCATCATGACCATGAAATCCATCCTGTCGGTCATCGCCGCCTCAGCCGCGATGGCAAGTCTCACGAATTGCACCACCTACATCGAGCCCGAGGTCACTACGCCGACAGCCTCCACCACCACGGTCACTCGCACCACCGAAGGCCCTTACGGTGCCAGCGGGAGCGTGACCACCCGGAAAACCACCAGCAATTACTAACTCTCATGAGCAGGAATGCTTCTCTCCGGGGTCTCTCGAATGATAGATCGTCCCCTTGCAAGCGCAGAATCCTTCACGAAATCAGCTCGTCCCGCTGGAACCCGCTGGATTTCTCATGGTGGGCGGTTGATACCGTGACTCTGACCTTGGCACGCTGCTCGATCAGGAATCGTTATCGGCTTCGTGTGAATATCGTCCGGCCCGATGGGATTGATCCGGCGGGGGGATCCCATGAGAGTTGCCTGAAGGTGGGTGATGCGGCGATCGAGATCCTTGCCGGCTGCCGGTTGCGCTTCAATTACCTCGCGGATGCGCCCGGGCTGCTTGGCCATGCTGCGAATGGTGTTTCGATACCCGAATACATCCTTCTCGGAGATGGCGGGATCCCTCACGCCATCCTGCATACTTCGGATCCGATGTTCATCGCCTCCTTTATCGACGGCAGGACTGCCGGCCCGGTCGGGAACGTGCTGGCTTACCGTTCCAATATCGATTTACCGGCTTCCGGCTGGGAGTATTGGAGCACGGACGCTTACCAAGAGTTTGAAAAAATGTCGCAAGACTGCGCCGAGAGTCGGATCCCGTTTCTTGAAAATTGTCGTTAAGCCGAAACGGACTCCAGCGGGTCACGAATTGCCTGTTTCCCTTTCTCCGGGCGGGATTGATCCGCCTTCACTTCAGCATCGACCTGTCTGATAGCTGCTAGACAAATCAGCCCAGCAGGCGGGCATGGTTGGAGATGGCCAGGCTGTTCTGCGCGAGAGAGAACGCCAAGACCCTCGCTGGCAGAATACTGACGATGTCGGTATGGATGACCGGATGGTCCAGATCGCTGATGATGCCTAAGCTCAGTCCGCCGGTAAAATCATGATGTCATAAGTGGCAAACGGCCCGGCAAATAAACTGCTTCTTAGTACCCTCCTCATCATTCTGCCGCGCCACGGTGCGGCGGACCAGTTCCCCGGCTTCCTCACCGGCGACCATCGGGCGGCAGAGTTCTTGTGGTTCTTCGTCGTCAACGCATCACGATTTAGGTAGTAGAAAATTCTTAGCGGCTCGAGTGAAATGAAGTGCCACGCATCGACGTTAGATTATCAACGTGACTTCCCCACCATCCAGACGCGACATGCTACTGGATGGTGGGGAAGCATGCATCAAGGCATGGCAGCATGATGCAAATCGTGGGAGTTATCTAATCCGTCATTTACGGCAGCTGTCTGCCTGGGCATGATCACTCCTGAAGGCTTTCCAGAACCGTGATGTGTTCTTGAAGCCGAGGAATCAAAGTACTGCGGATGCTGGTCTTGATCTCGTCCATCACGTCCGGATCTTCCAGCGCTTCTTCATATTCATTGATTCCGTGTTCCTCCCCCTGAATCTCAGTGGAGAGGCTGGATGACCGTCCAACCAGTGAGGCCGCGCCGGCGACGGCTTGGACGAAGCTGCCCCAAGCGCCGGAGTTCGTATCAGGAACCCCACCCATGGCAGAGATATGATCGCGCAGCAGGTCGGCGCTTTGCCGGTGGTCTTCCAAGATCAGCCGGAGGTCTTCCCTGTGATCAGGGTTCTCAAGTTTCTCGAGGGATTCTTGGTAACTTTCTATCGCCGAGATTTCGCCGCGCAAGAGTTTGTTACACACGTCAACACAAGTTTCGGTAGCATTCGCATTCATAGGGGTAATATTTATGGTGGGGAGCTTTACATGCATAATCCGTTCCGAATGGAAGTGTGAGGAATTCGGCGGGTGGCGGTGCTGCGCATCGTGCGTTTTTCCCCGTTTCTAGCTGTCTTTTGCAATCCGCGCCTTGGTTTAGGCGAGACAAATCACGATCGTCCCCCCCGGCGGGCAGCACGGTGCGCGGGTTGGCGAGTCCAGCGGGGTCCCTAGTGGGTTGGTATGGCGAATGCGAAGAGAGTTTTTGTCTTTCGCGTTTTCACAATGATTGCGGGGAGGCGAATCGAATCCAAAACCAAATAGTAATATGAAACCACTCATCATCGCAGCCAGCATTCTGAGCATTGGGGGGCTTCCCCTCACTGCCCAAGTCACCGAAAGATCCACTGATGTCAGCCAAAACACTGATGGCAGCATCACAAAAACAGAAACCACAACCACCTTCAATCCTGAAGCGAGGACCAAAGTCATCAAATATTTTGACGCTTACAAGGGTGACCCCAATGGACTTCCTCCGGGCTGGGCTTCCAAAATCCGCGTCAAAGATGTGCCTGTCGCTTGGCGGACTAGCGTCACGCCCGGAATCATGGTGCAAGAGAGTGACAGAGTTCACTTGGTGGCAGCACCACCGGAGTTGATCAAGGTTTTACCCACCCCAGCGAGCGGAGTCCGCTACTACATTGCCGGCAGTAACATTGTGGCAGTGGATGCGAACTACCGGGTGGTTGACTCCATCGCAATTCCATCCATCAAATACGCAATGGATTAAGAAAAAACCTAGGACGTGCTAGGCGACGGTGAATGCCTCAATTGCGTTCGCCGCCGCCGCGCGTCATTCTCAAGGAATGTGTGAAGGCTGCAGTCTCCTTGCGAACTGTAGCTCTGTGTAATTGGCCCACGCAGATCTCTGGCGTGGAGCAAACGTACATTCCTCCCTAGACCGAGCGACAGGCATCATCAGGGTTTCAACGAATGCTCAAGCGAAGCGGCGACGAAGCCGGAAAAAAGTGGATGCGGGTGGTTTGGCTTCGACTGGAACTCAGGATGAAATTGTGCGCCTATGTAAAACGGGTGCTCCGACAGTTCGACGATTTCGACCAGACCTTCTTCCGCTGAAACGGAGGAAATCACTAGGCCGGCGTCCTGCAAACGATCCTGATAGTCGGAGTTAAACTCATACCGATGGCGATGGCGCTCGTGGATTCGGTCCAAATTTCCATAGAGATCGGCGGCCTTGGTGCCGGTGAAAAGG
>JAYSYA010000288.1:0-2741 GCA_043716765.1 Akkermansiaceae bacterium | reverse complement strand
TTAGCACCATGATCCGTCTCCTGATCCGCTTCTATCAACGGATTCTCAACCCGATGCTTAAAGTCGTCGCCGGCCCGGCCATGGGCTGCCGCTACACGCCGAGCTGCTCGAACTATTTTCTCCAAGCCGTCGATGCCCACGGCCCGCTCATCGGCTCGTGGTATGGAATTTGTCGGATTTTCCGCTGTCATCCATGGGGTGGCTGCGGTTATGACCCCGTCCCGTCGCCCGCTGCAGCGGAAATCGAAAAGCATTCCTGCTCGCGCCACCGCGAAACACCTCACATCTAACTTTCCACCACGCCTCCATGTACGATCGTAAAACCTGGGTTGTCCTCGCCCTCTGCGGTGCCCTGCTCGCCGCCAACCTCTACTACTCTAGCAAAAACAGCGCCGTCCAAGCCCAGCTCCGCGCCCGTGAGGAAGCCCTGCAAAAAAGCCTCCCGCCCGCACCCGGCGAGCCGACGATCAGCGCTGCGGAACTCACCGTCGAGGCTCCCCCGCCGCCGACCGAGGAAGAAACCATCGTTCTCGAAAATGAAGACGTCGCCTTCACCCTCACCAACATCGGCGGCGGCATCAAATTTGCCGAGTTCAAGAAGCAGTTTCAAGTCGGCAGCAAGACCGAACTCGTTCAAGCCAACCGTCACGGCATCGGCCCCATCGGCGGACTGGCAGGCGCTGGCGAAACACTGGAAAACGTCCCCTACGCCTACAAGTCCGACGAATCGGTGGCCGGCAAGAAAGCGGTCTTCATCGCCAAGCTGCCATCCGGGTTGATCGCCAAAAAGTCATTCTCCCTGGAAGAGTCCGGCAAGGCGGGTTCCACTTACATGCTTAATTTCGAACTTAAGCTCGAGAACTCGGCCGCCATCGCCACCAACCTCGGCCAATGGAGCCTCTTCATGGGCGAGGCGTCCCCGCTCTATCAAGCTGAAGTCGGCCAGCAAACCGGATTCTTCTGGAGCGAAAACGGTGGCATCGATTTCAAAGACGGCTCCGGCTTCACGGGCGGCATGTTTAGCACCGCGAAGTCCGTCATGAAGAGCGACAGCGCGCAGCCGGTGAAGTTTGCCGGCGTCACGAACCAGTTCTTCGCGACCGTCATCCGTCCGGCCGAACCCGCCATCACCAACGTCTGGGCGAAATCCACCCAGGTTAGCATCGCCACCGGAGCGGCCACCGTGACCGCCGTCCACGCCGGACTCCAGCTGCCCCCGGTTTCCCTTAATCCCGGCCAACCGCTCACCCTCAACTACCTCGTCTTCATCGGACCCAAGCACAATGCGATGCTCCAGAAAATGGACAGCGCCTGGGGCACCGGCTGGGGCGAAGTCATGCAATACGGCTGGTTCTGGTGGGTCTCCGGCCCGCTCAACTGGCTGCTCAACACCTTCCACAGCCTGCTGGACCAAGTCGCCAAAAATTGGTCGTGGGGCCTCGCCATCATCTTCCTAACCATCACCGTCCGCATCATCATCTGGCCGCTCCACGCCAAGTCCACCCACACCATGAAGCGGATGGCCAAGCTCCAACCGGAGATGGCCAAGATCAAAGAAAAATACGCGGACGACCCGAGCAAGATCAACACCGAGACCATGGGGCTCTACCGGAAATTCGGCATCAATCCGCTCGGCGGCTGCCTCCCGATGTTCATCCAAATCCCGATCTTCTTCGGCTTCTATCGGATGCTCCAATACGCCGTCGAGCTCCGCGGCCAGGGCTTCCTGTGGGTGGACGACCTCTCACAACCGGACACGCTGATGCACATCTCCGGCGTGCCGATCAACATCCTCCCAGTCGTCATGGCGATTTCCAGCTTCTTGCAAATCAAGATGACGCCCAAGACCGGCGACGCCATGCAGCAGAAGATCATCATGTTCATGCCGTTCATGTTCTTCTTCTTCTGTTATAACTTCGCCTCCGCGCTCGCCCTCTATTGGACGACACAAAACATCTTCTCTATCGGCCAGACTTGGCTGATGAACAAGGTGCCCGAGCCCGAGCTCAAGGCCCGCACCGGAGCCGACAAACAGTCCTGGGTCCAACGCATGGCAGCCCGCCAAGCGGAGATGCAGAAGGCCCAAAATGCCAAGAGTCGAGGCGGCATGCGCGACGTGACGCCGGATTCCAAGAAGAAGCGTCCGCCGCGGACCGGCGGCTGACCGGCCCCAGCGCGGCGCGGAAATCACTCGCTGTAAATCGTGAGCTTGGGTTTCGCGGGACCGCGCCAATTTAGCAGACCCTTGCTCCAGGCCCAAAGAAGGCCTTCCGCGAGCAGTAGCAGAAAAAGCATGGCCACCAAAAACCCGCCGATTGGCAGTTTCAGGAAAGCCACGGCGAAGGGCAGCAAGAAGACAGTTTCCACGTCGAACAGCAGGAACAGCAGGCCGAATAGATAGTATTGCGAGTGAAAGCGCGTTTGCCGCTCGGCGAGCGGGTTGACGCCGCATTCGTAAAGCGCGTTCTTTTCCTTGCCGCGCTTGATCGGCGTGAAAAACGTCATCCAAACACGCGCGAGAATGAGCGATCCGATAGGCACCATCAGCGCCACGGCGAAGAAAATCAGGACCAGCAGATAGGGATGATTCATGAGCTGGGATTTCTAGGATGGGAATTTACTATTGTCAGAGGCTAGATTTATTTGCCGTCGCACAGGCCACCGAATCAAGCCAAATGTCTGTAGAATTGAAGCCGCTCCCCGACTTTTGACCTACGGACTTAGCTTCGGGAGGCCGGGTT
>JAYSYA010000287.1:0-24642 GCA_043716765.1 Akkermansiaceae bacterium | reverse complement strand
TCCCCCTCCAACCTCCGCCGACTCGGCGGGTGGGGGAATTCGGATTTCGCGAGAAAAAGGTGGGGTTGCTACGTGATCACGTCATGGTTTATGGCCGGAAATGAGATACATCTTGGGTGTCGCCGCTGTCACATCTCCCCCCAAAGTGACGCGGGCCACGACGCACTCCCCCCAAAACAAGTCGGCGGATGTTGTAGGTTCCCCCTTCAACATCCGCCGATGACGTTTTAAGGCCGAAGGTTAGTGGAAATCATGCGATTGCGCGGCGTGCTCCGGCTCGATCCCGGACAGCGGCTCGATGTGGCAGGCATAGACGGTGGGCTGGTCGCCCTCGGAGCGCTGGAGAATTCCTTCCACCCGGAGAAACGGCTCGCTGGTGATCACGCCGCGCAAGCGGTGAAACGTGGTTTTGGGGACGAAAAGATTGGCGATCCCCGTCTCGTCTTCGAGGGAAATGAAGCAATGCCCCTTGGCGGTGCCGGGCCGTTGGCGGCAGATCGCCATGCCAGCGACGGTCACGGGAATGCCGTGCGGAAGGTTTTGTAAATCGCTGGCACGGAGAATGTTGCGCGCGCCATGATGTTCCCGCCAGAGAAGCATCGGGTGCGGCCCGGTGCTGGCTCCTTGCGTGGCGAAGTCGGCCGACAAGCGCTCTGCCGCCGACATAACCGGCAAAATCCCCTGCCGGACCGGGCGATGCGGCAGGAGCAGGTCGTCGTGCAAGGGCAGCTCGACTTGCCACAAGGCTTCGCGCCGGTGGCTGATTTCCGTCAGCCCATTCAAGGCGCCGGCCTGGGCGAGTGCGCGTTTTTCCTTCGCGCTCGGCCGCACCCGCGCGAGAAAATCTTCCAGCGAGGAAAACTCCGATTTCTCCCTTTCGCCAGTGATCCGGCCTCTGGTCGCGGCGGACAGGCCTTTGATGCGGTGCAGGCCGAGACGCAAGGTGGCGGCGTTTTCCACCTCCGTGAGTTCGCCGCTCCGGAGGCAGGAAACCGGCCGGATGCGGATGCCGTGGCGTTGCGCATCCTGCAGCAGCGTGTTGACCGAGTAGAAACCCATCGGCTGGTGGTTGACGAGTCCGGCGTAGAATTCCGCCGGGTGATGGACCTTGAGCCAGCAGCTCGCGTAGGCGATGAGCGCGAAGGAAATGGCGTGGCTCTCCGGAAATCCATAGAGCGCGAATGAGCCGATAGACGAGACGATTTTTTCCTGCACCTCGCCCGCGACTCCGCGCTCGCTCATCCGCAGGCGGAGTTTGGCGGTGACGTTTTCCATGCGGTCGTCGCTGCGCTTGAAGGCCATCGCCCGGCGGAGTTCGTCGGCCTCCGCGCCGCTGAATCCGGCCACCGCCATCGCCATCCGCAGCACTTGTTCTTGGAACAACGGGACGCCTAAGGTGCGCGCCAGGATTTCCTCACAGGCGGGGTGGATAGAATCGATTTTCTCGCGGCCGTTGCGCCGGTTCAGATAGGGATGGACCAGATCGCCCACGATCGGGCCGGGCCGGATGATGGCGACTTGGATGGCGAGATCGTAAAACGTCCGCGGCCGCATGATCGGCAAGGTGGCCATCTGCGCGCGGCTCTCGACTTGGAAAGTGCCGATGGTGTCGGCGCGGGAAAGCATTTCGAAAACCGCCGGATCGTCCTTCGGGATCATCGCCAGATCGAGAGGCTGGCCGAGGCGGGAGCGGATTTCCAAGGCGTGCTCCAGCGCGGCTAACATGCCGAGTCCGAGCAGGTCGATTTTCACCATCCCCATGTCCTCGCAGTCGTCCTTGTCCCACTGGACGACGGTGCGCCCCGGCATGGTGGCGGGTTGTAAAGGCACCACCGCGTCGAGCCCGTGGTCGCAGACGATCATCCCGCCGGAGTGCTGGCCGAGGTGGCGCGGGATCCCGAGCACGGCATGATAGAGATGACCAAGCGCCGGCAGCTGCGGATGTGACGGCGGCAAAATGCCGGCCACGCGCTCCTCGAACGCCGCCTTTCCGCCCTCGGAAGAAGACGCGCTGCCGGAAAACCGCTCCGCCACCGAGGGCGGGAAACCCAGCACCTTGCTCATTTCCCGGAACGCGGATTTCGGCCGGTAGGTGATGACGTTGGCGGTCATCGCCGCGTTGCGCGCGCCGTATTTTTTGAAAACGTGCTGGATCACTTCCTCGCGCCGCTCGCCGGAGGGGAAGTCGATGTCGATGTCCGGCCAGCTCCGGCGGTTTTCGGATAGAAACCGCTCGAACAACAGCCCGCCGCCAACGGGATCCACGGCGGTGATGCCCAGCGCGTAACAGACCACCGAGTTCGCCGCCGAGCCGCGGCCCTGGCAGAGGATGCCGCGTCCGCGGGCGAACTCGACGAGGTCGTGGACGATGAGGAAATAACCGGGAAATCCCAAGCGGTGGATCATCGCCAGCTCGTGCTCTAACTGGCTTTTCACCCGCTCGCTGCAAATCCCGTAGCGGCGCGAGGCACCGGCGTAGGCGTGGCGGCGCAGCAGCGTCGTTTGCTCGGTGAGCGAAAGCGGATTGCCCCGGCCGTCCGGGAAATCCGGGAAGCGGTAGTCGAGGTTTTCCAGCGTGAAGCCGATCCGGTCCGCCAAACGCAGCGTGTTTCCAACAGCTTCTGGCAGATCGGAAAACAGCGCGGCCATTTCACGCGGGGATTTCAGATGCCGCTCGCCGTTGGGCGCGAGCAAGCGACCCGCCCGGTCGAGCGGCAGGTGGTGGCGGAGACAGGCGAAAGCGTCCGCCAGCCGGCGGTCGCCGCGCGTCGCGTGCAGCGGCGCGTTGCTGGCTAACAGCGGCAGCCGGAGATGGGCGGCCAGATCCATGAGCTGGCGGTTCAGCCGTCCGTCGTCCCGCAGGCCGTGGCGGTGGATTTCCACATAGACGTTGGCGCGGCCGAAAAGCCCGGTCAAATGTTCGGCGGCGCGCAGCGCGCCCTGTCGGTCGTTTGCTAACAAGGGGCGGCAGACCGGGCCGTCGCGGTCGCCGGTGAGAGCTAGCAGATGATTTCCTGTTGGAGAGAAACCATGATCCTCGCCCGGCAGCAAGTGGCGGTCCGTGAGATGCCGCGACAGCGCCCGGTAGCCGTCGCGCGAGGCGCAAAGCACCGGGAAGCGCGTCCCGTCCGGCAAATCGAGCATGCTGCCGACCACCGCGCGGACGCCGCATTCCTTGGCCGCGTGGTGGGCGCGAGCCGAGCCGTAAAAACCGCCACGGTCGCTGATGGCGATGGTGCCGTAGCCGAGTTCCGCCGCGCGCCGGATCATCGCTTCCGGCTGGCTCGCGCCTAGCAGGAATGAGAAGGCGGAATGCGCGTGCAGCTCTGCGAACTCCGGTTTCATCGGTAAATTCCCTCAAGTGTCCAGCGGTCCGGCGATTGGAAAACGAGCCGCAGCAGCTGGCGGCTCGCCAGCTGGACGTCCCACTCCAGCCGCTGCCACGCTCCGGCCGGCTCCCACCACGCGCCGGACGCGGGGAAGGGTCCGCGGCGGTCGGTGATTTCGCCCGGATGCGGGCCGTTGAGCAGCGCCATCGGCCACGGTTGGCGGCCGCGCGATTCGTAGGCCACTGCGATTTCACGGGGCGGGCGGAACCGGTGCAAAGGCACCGGGCAATCCGGAGGAACTAACAAATTCGTGGCCGCCACCCGGTTACCCGCCGCCGGGAGCAGGCTGAAGGCATCCGGGAAAAACGACTCCGCCGGCACCGGGATGCCGACGCGGCCCGGGCCTAGCAGCGCTTCGAGCTTGGCCAGTGTTTCCGCCCAGCGTTCCGGCTGCGGCAGGTGTCGGCCGAACCATTCGCGCTGCGCCGCCGTGGCGAAGGTCGTTTCAGCATCGAGCTGCAATGCCGCCACCGCCGCGGCGGGCCGCAGCGATTCCAACAAGGTTTGTAACGGGGCTAACATCCCCTCTACGGCGGCCTGCGGCTCGGGCAGCCGGATCCGCCGCGCCAGCTCGCCGCCGGATTCCAGGATGAGCCGGAAATTCAGACAGCTCGCGGCCAAATGGCGTGACGCGAGCCGCCCGGCGAGGGTGTGCAGCAGCCGTTTGAGCGCGAAAACCACGGGCTCGAGCGAGACCACGGCGTCCTCGAAATCGAACGATTGCGCAAAAGATTCCGGCGGCCGGTGGAGCCGCAGCAGGCGGCAGGATTTGCCGTGGAGAAAATCGTGCCATTTCCCCGGTTCCGGGCCCAGCCGCTCGACCAGGGCTTGCCGCGGCAGTTTCATGAAATCTCCCAGCGTCTGCAGTCCCCACAAATCCAGCAACGCGAGCGAAGCGGGATCTTGCGAGATCGAACCAAGCGCGCTGAGCGGCAACGGCGCGAGATCCGCCGGAGAAACGATGCGTCCCCGCGTGGCCTCGTGCCGGGCTGCTAGGTTGGCGAGATCAGGCGTGTCCGCACGGGCGTGATGAATTTCCGCGCCAACCAGCGCCAATCGATCCAAGGCCGCGCACAGCGGCACCGTCCGGCATGATAGATCGAGCGTCACGCAATCCGCCGCGGTCATCTCGACATCGGGCGTGAGCGACTCGCCGAGGAAAACGAGTTCGTCCCGCAAGGCGGTTTCCGCCGCCAAATCGCGCGGGATCACTCGCAGGTCCGGGCAGCGGACGAGCGCCCGGTTGAGCGGCCAGCCGGACCCGATGCCCGCGGCCCGCGCGGCCCGGTTGATAGAAAGCAAGGGCAGTTTTTCCTGCGGATCGCGCGGCCCCCGCACGGCGAGGATGGCGCAGGGGAAATTCCGCGCCGCGGGCTGACTCCGCAAGGCGGCGGCGACCGGGAAATCCGGGAGATGGAGCGCGGCGAACATGGCGGTCAGGTGGCGCGGCGGATTTGCTCGGGGACGGCTTGCAGGCGGACTAGCAGCTCGCCGCGCGGGCAGTCGAAATCATGCAGCGAAAGCCCGGCGGAGAGCGACAGCCGCAGCCTCGCGCACGGCACCAGCGGAAAGGCCGCGAGCACGACCAGCCGCCCGCCAGTGCGCTCGACCGCTTGTTTCAGCCGCCACCAGGCTGCCGCCGGAAGCGAGTTGAGATCGCGCCGCGCCACGCCGGTCGCATCCAGCAGCACGAACGGCACATTTCCGTCATGGACGACCAAATCCGCTGCCTTGAGCATGTCCAGCGCCGAACCGCAGCGGACCCATAACAGCTTCGAGCAAGCCGCGCCGGTGAATGAACCGGGGTCGAAGGCGTCCGCGCCATCGACGAGCACCAGCTCCGGGTGCGGACTTATTTCCGCAGGGTCGCCAAGCAGTCCGGCCACCAGCAGGGCGACGCCCGCGCCGGGCCCCGCGGGCACGACTTCCGAGATGGCTCCGAGGGGAAAAGCCTCCGCACAGAAAGGCTTCCCCTGCGGCGCGGGCAGCACCGGCTCCGGTCGCAAGCCATGGGCTTGCGGGAACTTGTCGCGCAATTGCTGTCGTAAAATTTCCACTGCCGGTGAGGCCATGGGCGGGACCTTAAGAGCGTTTTTAAAATGTTCAAGAGAACACTCAAAGGCTTGCGTTTCACCTCGGTCGAAGGATGGCTTCTTCGAAATGCCGCTCGCATCCGCGGACGGCATTCCGCATTTGCCAAGCGGCACGGTATCATGCCGACTTCGCCTGATTGTGTCTTTGCGATGAGCGCGCGTGCGAGTAAACTTCACGGATGGAAATCTTGGAGCGGCTGGAACTCAAACTGCGCGACGGTGTGCCGGTCATCGCCCGGCCGTTGATTCCGGAGGACCGCCCGGCGCTGGCGGAGGCATATCGGCGGCTTTCGCCGGAGGCGCGCTACAATCGCTTCTGGACCCATACCGGCGAGGTGGTGGGCGACAAAATGCTCGACCGCGTGCTTCAGCAACATCCCGAAACCCACGTCACTTGGACGGTGCTCGATCTTTCCCGCGAATTCAGTCCGTTGGGGGGTGCGAGCTGGTGGCGGCAGGCCGCTCACCCCGCCGAAGCGGAAATTTCGCTCATCGTGCTGGACGCCGATCAAGGCCGCGGGATTGGCACCTTGCTGCTCGCGCTGATGTGGCTAACCGCTCTGCGGGCGGGCGCGGAGTCGATGGTCGGTTACGTCCTAGCAGAAAACCGGCAGGCGGCGGGCTGGATGCGCGATTGCGGCGCAAGCGGCGAATGGGACGGCTACAAACTGATTTACCGCTGGAATCTGCACGATCTCGACGCGCTGCCGGAAACCCGGGCGGCTGCGGAACTCGCGGGCTGGCTCGCCCGGCTGGGACCGGTGATTCTGGGGTGAGCCCATCGCGATGATCTTGCGGAAATTTGCCGACGATCCGCCGCGTATGCAGCGGGTCATGGATTCAACCTCAGCACCGGGATTCGGCCGGCGGACATTTTTGGGCGGCGTTCTAGCAGCAGCGGGCGGCGTGGCCTTGGCGCAGGATGGAAAACCGGCGCCCGCTGCGAAAATCCACGGCAATGCGCTGGTCTATCAATTCAAAATCGGCGAGTTCGACGCATGGTCGATCAGCGACGGGCACCTGCTTTTCCGCGGGCCGCTCGACCTGATGTGGCCGCGCGAGGACCAGCCGCAGATGAAGGAATGGCTGGAAGTCCACGGCGAGCGGATGGATGGAATCCCGCTTTATGTGAACATCCTGGTGGTGCGGATCGGCAGGGGAATTGTGATTTTCGACGCGGGCTTCGGCGAGCGGGACAACCCGCACATCGGCTGGCTGATGGACGGCTTGCGGCAGGCGGGGATCGCGCCGGAGCAGGTGACAGCCGGATTTCTCAGCCACTCGCACGCCGACCACCTTGCCGGATTCGTGGTCGGCGGGAAGCCGACGTTTCCGAACGCCGCGTTTTACTATCTGCCGGAGGAATACGAATTCTGGCACGCGGCGGAACCGGATTTTTCCAAGACCAAACGCAACAAGGCCGAGCTTCCCAAGATGATCGCGGAAGTGCGCAAGCAGTTCGAAATCCTCAAGGGCGTCTCCCAGCCGGTAAAGGCGGGCACGCAGTTTTTCAACGGCGCGGTGACCATCGCAGCCGCGCCCGGCCACACCGCGGGTCACGCGATTTTCCGGATCAAATCCGGCAATGAATCGCTGCTGCACTTCGTGGATATTGCCCACCACCATGGCTTCATGTTCCACCATCCCGAGTGGTTCATCGCCTTCGACCACGACCCGATGTTAGCAATCGACACCCGCAAAAAAGTCTTCGCTCAAGCTGCGGCGGAGCGGACGCGCTGTTATGGATTCCACGTCCCGTGGCCCGGCATCGGCCACATCCTGCCCGTCGGCGGCGGCTACCTCTGGCATCCCGAGCGGTGGAGCTGGGGAAGTTAGGAAAACTCACCCCGCGTGGTTGAGGAAATCGAGAATCCCGGCGGCGGCTTTTTCGGAAATGCCGGGGAGCTTGGCGATCTCGCCGGCCGCGGCTTTTTTCAAGCGCGCGACGCTGCCGAATTTCTCCAACAGGAGACGCTTCTTGTTAGCGGAGATGCCGGGGCAGTCGTCGAGCAGACTCTCCTTCATGCGGCGGCGGTAGAGCAGCGAGTTGTAGCCGTTGGCGAAGCGGTGCGCCTCGTCGCGGATGCGCTGGAGCAGCTTGAGCGCGCCGCGGTGATGCGGAATGCGGATGGATTCGCTGCGGCCGGGGACGAAGATTTCCTCGTGCTGCTTGGCGAGCCCGACGACTGGCAAATCGTGCAGGCCAAGGGCTTGTAACTCCCTAACGGCCATGCCGAGCTGGCCTTTTCCGCCGTCCACGATGACGAGGTCCGGCAGGATGATTTTGGCGCGGCCCTCGCGGGCGAGGCGGCGGAGGGCGTCTGTTGGATTTTCCTGGGAGAACTCGGCGTCGGGGTTGGCGACGTTGTTTTCTATCAAAATCCGCGAGTAGCGGCGGCGGATGACCTCGGCCATCGAGGCGAAATCGTCCTGGCCCTCGACGGTGCGGATGCGGTAGCGGCGGTAGTTTTTGTTGTCCGGCTTGCCGTCGGTGAAGCGCACCATCGAGGCGACGATGTGGTTGGACGAGACGTTGGAAATGTCGAAGCACTCCATGATGCGCGGCGGTCCGGCGAGGTGGAGTTCCTCGCCGAGTTCTGCCAGATCTGCGGCGGGCTGGACCGTCGTCTGGATGCCGAGGCCGCGGCTGAACTGGCGGGACGGGCGGAGGGTTTTTTCGAGGTTCTGGAGGATGTCGCGGAGCTTGGCGGCTTTTTCGAAATCGAGTTGGTCGGCGGCGGCGGTCATTTCCTCGCGAAGGGCGTCGAAGATCTCGCGCTTGCCCTTGCCGTCTAACATTCGGCAAGCCTCCTCGATTTTTTCCAAGTAAATCTCGCGGCTGATGCGGGCGATGCAAGGAGCCGAGCAGTTGCGGATGACGTCGGCGTTGCAATGTTTGTAGTCCGTCTCGCCGGGCTGGTGGCTGCGGCAGACACGCAGGCCGAAGCCGCGGTTGAGCCATTCAAGGGTGCCGAGCAGCGCGCTGGAATGCGGAAACGGCCCGAAATAGCGGCAGCCGTCGTCTTTCTTCATCCGCGTGGTCGCGAAGCGGGGCCACGGATCGGCGAGCCGGATTTTGACGAAGTAAAAGCGTTTGTCGTCGCGGAGGGCGCTGTTGTAGCGCGGCAGATAGTCCTTGATGAGCTTGGATTCGAGCACCAGCGACTCCTCCTCGTTGCGGACGGTGTGGAACTCGAAATCATGGATCGAGTCGATCAGTGCGCGGGTTTTCACGTCCGCCCGCATTTTCTGGGAGGCCATGAAATAGGAAGAGACCCGGCGTTTTAAATCGAGCGCCTTGCCGACGTAGATGACCAAGCCGAGACGGTCCTTCATCAGGTAAACCCCGGGTTGGTGGGGCACCTCGCGGAGCTTGGCTTTGAAATCGGGCGTGGACATGGGCGCTCCCCATCGAATGGTCGGAATCGAAAAGATCAACCGAAATTCCCGGGCGGCTTGAGCCTGTTCAAGAAATGGTTCTGTGTCCTTGCGTTGCACAAGAATTTGTTCAACTTCTTTCCATGGGTAAGGCTGACAAGCTGAAAGCCAAGATCATGAACCCGGACCAAGTCCACAACGTGACCTTTGCCGAAGCTGTTTCCGTTCTTGAGCGTGCTGGATTCGTCTGGGACCTCGGTACCGGGAGCCATCAAGTTTACCGCCACCCGGACGGCCGCCGGATCACCCTGCCGAAACATGGCACCCTTATCAAACCGACCTACGTCAGCCAAATCCGCAGCCTTCTCCCATAAACCACCATCCCATGAAATACCTCGTCAAAATCCATTGGTCCGAAGAAGACCAAGCTTACATCGCTAAGGTCCCCGCGCTTCCCGGCTGCATCAGCCACGGCGACACTTATCCCGAGGCCGCCGCCATGATCGAGGATGCTGCCAGCGCTTGGTTGGCCAGCGCGGCCAAGCACAACGACCCCATTCCCGAACCGGACCTCGCCGCCGAGGAAATCTCCCGCCTCGCTCCACTCCTCAACCTCTCCAAGCTCGCTCGCCTTTCCGGGGTCAATTCCCACACCCTCGCCAGCAAACTGCGCCGCGGCACCCGCTTCACCGAGGACGAGTCCCGCCGCATCCTCGGGGCGCTGCACGGCGTGTGACCTCCTAACTCCTCACAACTCCCCGCACCCGGACATCGTTGCCGAGTTGTTGAAACTCGATTTCTTCCAAGCGCAGCGACTCTTTCAGGCCCGCGCCGGCGAGGCCGGGCGAGGGGCCGCCGCAGAGGATGGGCGCGTAATAGACGACGACTTCATCGACCAGGCCGGCCTCGAACATGGCGGCGGAAAACACGCCTCCGGCTTCGATCATCACCGTGAGCACGCCTTGCTCGCTTGCGAGGTTGCGCAGGATTTCCGCGAGGTCGCCGCGCGGGCGGATGAGGGTGCGCTCCATGGAGCCGACGAGCGACAAGGTTTGCGGGCGGTCGGAAACCACGACGCGCCACGGTTGTTGGCGTCCGGCGAGCAGCTCGGGCACGCGGATTGTTAGAGCGGGCTGGTCGCGGCGGACGGTCTCGCCGCTGGTGAGGATGGCGTCCACGGTGGCGCGGAGTTTCTGGACGTCGGCGCGGGCGAGTTCGTCGGTGAGCCACTGGCCTTCGCCGGGCGGGCGGGTAATGCGGCCGTCGAGGCTCATCGCGGATTTCCAGATGACCCAGGGCAGGCCGGTTTGGCGGACTTTGAAAAACGGGCGGAGCAATTTTTCCGCTGCCTCGCGGCAGACACCGGAGACCACTTCGATGCCGGCAGCTTGCAGCAGACGATCCGCGCGTCCGGCGTGTTCCGGATTGCGGTCCACGGCGGCGTAAACCACGCGGGCGATTCCCGCGTCGATCAAACCTTGAGTGCACGGCGGCGTGCGGCCGTGGGTGGAACAGGGCTCGAGCGTGATGTGGATGGTCGCGCCGCGGACGTCTTTGCCAGCGGCGGCAGCCAGCGCCTCGCGCTCGGCATGCGGTTGGCCGGCGGCGCGGTGCCAGCCTTTTCCTAGCAGCTCGCCGTTTTTTTCGATTACCGCGCCGACGGGCGGGTTCGGCGCGGTTTTGCCGACGCCTTGGCGCGCTTCTTCCAGCGCGAGATTCATCCAGTGGGCGTCGGTCATGGAAGTGAGGAAAAAGTAAGAAGAGTGGCTGGCGCGTCTCGGGCCGGACCGTTATCCGGGCGTCTCGCCCGGAGTTGGGATGTGCGAGGCGAGACGCCTCTGCAACGGTCTGGAGCGAGACGCTCCAGCCACATTCCCGCAGGAGGGCGTGAGTTATTGGAAATTCTATCCGCGTTCATCGGTATCCGCTGGCGCCTGAATGGGTTTGTGAGGGGTGAGCTGCATGGCGCGCTGCGCGGAGGGTCCGCCGATTTCCATCTCGGAAAAGCGTTTCTCGATGATCAGACGCAGGTCGCTGGAGACGATCATCGGGTTGGTCTCGCCGTCAAGGTGGACCCAGAAGTAGAGGCTGAAGATGAGGGCGTTGTCGCCGAAGTTCTCGAAGATGGAGAAGGGCGCGGGGTCTTTGAGAATCAGGCCGTGGCGGGCTGCGGCATCGGTGAGGGTTTCCATGACTTTCTGCGGGGAAGTCCCGTAGGCCACGCCCAAGCGGATGCTGCGGCGCATTTTGGCGCTACTGAGCGTCCAGTTAGTGACTCGGTTTTCGAGGAAGACCGAGTTGGGAATCATGGTTTCCACGTCGTCCGCGCTGCGGATGATCGACGAGCGGGTGTTCACCTCCGCGACGGTGCCGACGATGCCGTCCACATCGAGGATGTCGCCGACGCGGATTTTGCGCTCGGCGAGCACGATGATTCCGCTGATGAAATTTTTGATCAGCGTCTGCATGCCGAAGCCGAGGCCGATGGCGAGCGCGCCGCCGAAGAACGCGAAAATCGTCAGCGGAATCTTGAGGAACGACAAGGTGCCGATGGCGAGGAACACGCCGACGAAGATCATCAGCCAGTTGCGCAGCATCCGTGCGTTGGTTTCCGCGAGGTGGCCGCGAGTGACGAGAGTGTCTTGGATGCGATTGGCGATCTTCGAGACGATCCAGTAGCCGATGACGAAAAACAGCAGCGCCCGCAGCAACATGCCGAGAGTGACCGGGACCGTGCCCTTGATGATCTGGCCGTCAACTTCCACCTTGTCCTCGTAGCTCGTCACCTCGAAGGCCCAGATTTTTTTGAGAGTGGCCCACAAGCTGGAACCGAGATCGGAAACGCGCTTGAAGGGCTTTTCCTCGCCGGGTTTCGGCGCGAATTCGGTGACCCAGCGATGGATGAGTTTGCGCTGGGCGAGCACCGCCTGAGAGAGGCGTTGCAGCATGGCGAGCGTCTCGCTCTTGATCGCGCGCTGCTCGTTCAGCAGGCTGAAACGGGGATCTTCCGAGGTGATGGAGGCGGCGCGGGACTCCAAGTTGCTGAGATCGGCGCTGCTGGCGGAAATGTCGTTGCTGGCGACGTTTTCCCAAGCGACGAGGCGGTCGAGCAGGAGTTTGAGTGAATCGAGAGCTTTGCTCCGTTGCTGCGGGTTCCTCGCATCGAAAAACGCTTTTCGGTCGTGATAGGCATTGTAGCCGATGTTTTCCAACTGGATGAGGCCCTCCAGTCCCTCGACGAGCGATTGCATGGATTCGACGCGGTCCTCAGCAACTTCCAGCCGGAATTTCGCGAGCTCCAGGCCGTTTGGCGGAGTTTCCGGGAGAGCGGCGGCAGGCAGGGCGTCGAGCGCGAACTGGGCCAAATTGCGGGTGGCCATGGCGGACTTGACCCGCTTGGAGACGCCGTCGAGGTCCTTCTGCAGCGTTTTTTTCCGCTCATCGGAAATTTTGGCGAGCTTGGCGAGGTCGTCGTCGCTGAAACGGGAGCTTGCTCTGGCGGTTTTGATTTTGCGTTCGATCAGCGTCAGGTCGGTGGTGGCGGCGGAGATCCGGTCTTTGAGACTCTCATAAATGCTGTGCATCAAGCCAGCACGGGCAACGAGCACGCGGGATTTGCCACGAGCGGCTTCCATCCGCCACTTGGCGGCGTCGCGGGTGGCGTCGTCCGCGTTTTGGAGCGCGAGGAGCTTTTCGCTGACCGCCTCTTCGGCCGATTTGGCTTCACTCCTGACGCTGGAGAGCAAGCGCTCGTAGTTGGCGAGGGAGGACTGGGAGGAGGCGAGATTGGCCGTGATCGCGTCGCGCTCGTTGAGCATTTCATCGATCATCAGAACGGAGTACGGCGGCTTTTCGCTGAAGCCCGACCAGTCGGCCACCGCGGCGCGGGAGTTTTCAAGGTTCTTGCGGGCGTCCGCCACGGAATGGGTGTTCTTGAGAGCCCGGCCGAGGGCCAGGATCATTTGTTCGAGATCCCGGCGGCGCTCGTCGAGCTCGGTCGTGGTAATTCCGGCGGGGAGGCCGCCAGCGGCACCGGGTGCATCGAGACGGGCCAAGCCGTCACGCGCTTCCTGAAGCCATTGTTCCAACCGCTTGCGGGTTTCTTCGGGCTTTTCTGGGGCTGCGGCTTTTGCGGGTTCCTCGGCGGCCACCGCTTTTTTCAGAGCATCAAGCTGGGCGTGGGCGGGCTGGATGAGGCCCGCGACCAGGAGAGCGATTAAAGCAATTCGGCGGAGAATTTCGGATTTCAGAGAGGGAAACTTCATGAACGGGAAAATTACTTGGGGTGAGCCGCTTGGGAAAAAGCCCAGCTCGCGATCTGCCGGGCGAATGCGAGGGGAAAACCCGTGCGCGGAGCGAGAATCACCCTTTGTCAACGGAGCATCAAGCGGGAAGCGAACCCGGGGATTGGCTTTTGACAAGGATTGTCAATGCTTGTATGCCGTGGTCATGCACATTTCTTTGACTCCCGAGTTGGAAAAGGCAGTGAAAGCCAAAGTCCAATCCGGGCTTTACAACAATGCCAGCGAAGTGGTTCGCGAGGCCTTGAGGCAGTCCTTGGCGAGGGAATCCGAGAACGCGTGGCTGGCCCGGGAAGCGGCCATCGGCTTTGCCCAACTTGAAGCGGGACAGACCGTGATGGTGGAATCCAAGGAGCAGTTCATGGCAATGGTGCGGGAAGAGCCATGAAATTCAGGTTGACGCATGCGGCTTTGGAAGATCTCCGTTCGATCCGTGCCTACACCCTGGAAACCTGGGGAGTAGAACAAGAGGACCGCTACCTCGACCGGATTTGGGCGAAGTTTGACTCGCTTCGCCTCGATCCCAGCAGCTACCGGCTGCAACCGGATCTTTTTCCAGGATGTCGCATCGCCGCCGAGGGCAAACACGTAATTCTGTTCAGGGCGGGCGCTGACCTGCTCGAAGTCGTCCGGGTGCTCCATGCCGCCATGGATTTCAAACGCCATCTCGTTTCGGATGACGAAGTGTGAACTGTCCCTTTCCGCCACTGCGGGCAAATGCTATTCCCACGATGGATGGTCACTTTTTGTCCGCTTGGACGATGGGAAGAAAGAGGTGAGCTTCGCGCTCTCGCTCTCGCTGCGCATCGGCAAGTGGACGAAATGTCCACTCCCCTTATTTTTGGCCTGCCTCGGAGCGCCAGCGGATCAGCTCACGCCGTGTTTTTTGAGAAACGGGATGAGCTCGTCCAAGCCGAAGTCGGCGAGAACGTCGCCGTGCCAATCCATGGTGGGTGCTTTGGACTGGCCGGAGAGTTCGACCATTTCCTGCATCGCTTCGGGGTTGCCGGAGACGATCACCGTTTTCACGGAAATTTTTTTGCGATTGAGATAATAGACCGCTTCGTCGCACCAAGGGCAGCCGGGTTTGATGTAGAGAATGGGAAGGCTCATGGGATGCTTGCGGGACGGGTTTTGGGGGCGAGGCTTACCGTCCCGTCCGATTTATCCGTTTGAAAAAGTGCCGGGAACAGGACTCGAACCTGCACACCTTTCGATACCAGAACCTAAATCTGGCGCGTCTACCAATTCCGCCATCCCGGCTTGCGGACGGGACTCTACCGGGGCGCGGGCCCGGGGCAAGCCCGCAATGCGAGGCGATGGAAATCCGCGGCGGGTAGCTGGCGGCCAGGCTGGTTCCACGAGAGTTCGAGGACGTGGAAACTGCCGCCGAGGTGGGCGGGGTGGGTGAGGGTTTGAAACTGGCGGAGCGCGGCGGCGTGGGGGTGTCCTTCCTGCGCGAGGAGCCAGTCGCGGGCTTGGGCGGTGAGCCAGCTGCCTTGCGAGGAAAATGCCACGGGTCGGCAGCCGAGCTGGATAGCGGTTTCCGCGACGGCGGTGAAATCGACGTGGGCGGTGATGTCGATTTCACCGGGAGTGGCGAGCGGGTTTTCCGCAGCGCGGTGTTTTGAAAAGGTGCGGAGGGTGCCGGTTTTGCGGTCCGGGTGATAGTATTCCGGCCGCGCGAAGCCGTAGTCGGGCCAGAGGAGCAGGCCGGCGGACAGGCAGCGGGTGAGGGGTGCGAGGAAATTCAGGAAGTTTGTCCGAACTTCGGTGCGGTAGTTTTCCGGGAATGAATTTCCGAGCGGAGCAAGCGCGTCGAGCAAGGCGGGACGGCTGATTTCGTGGCCGCTCTGCCAGACGAAATCGCCGTCCGGGGTGGTTGCGACCTTGCATTCGCGCCAGCTGCCGTTAGTCCGCTCGACGACGTGAAACGGCAGGGCGTCGAGCAGTTCATTGCCGAAGGCAATGCCCGGCAGGGGATCTGCGTGGAGCTCGCTGGCGTCCGTGATGAAGCGCGTTTTTTTCTGAAATCCGTCGAGCGTTTCGCGTTGTGCCGCTTGGAGACGGGGTAGCGGCTCGGGGATGACGTATTCGAGTGGGGCGAATGCCTGCGGGTCGAGCCGGGAAATCGCGCCGAGAATGTCGGCGGCGAGCGTGCCGTCGTGGGCGCCGCATTCGATGATCCGCCAGCGCGCGGGCGAGCCGGATTCCCGCCATTCGCGGAGAAAGCGCCGCGCGAGCAGCTCGCCGAACAGCGGCCCCACGCTCACGCTGGTGAAGAAATCGCCGCCGCGCCCGACCTGGCGGGTTTCGCGGGCGTAGTAGCCGAGTGACGGTTGATACAAGGCGGTGGCCATAAAATCCGGACACCCGAGAGGCCCTTCGCGCTCGATTTGATTCCGTAAAATCGCCCCCAACGAAGGAGTTGCGGGCGCTGCGTCGCTCGGATAACGTTCCGCGCGTGTGACCGACTGGCAGGTCGGTGATGAATCCGGATCAGGCATGGCAACAATTCAAAAAACGAATCGGAAGAAGAGCGAGAAACGCTGGTTCTTCAAGCGCAAAGGCTTTTGGCTGAGCGTTCTGGTGGTGGGCTTGTTGATGGGAATCGTCGCGGGCGGGGCGGGGTGGATTTTCATGGAGGGTTTTACCCGCGAATACCGCCAGCGCGCGGCGACTTACGACCTCGCCCGCATTAACGACCTTGAAGAACCGAGCATCATCCTGGACCGGAACGGCAAGGAAATCGGCCGGATTTTCGTCCAGAACCGCAGTGTGATTCCGATCGAGCAGGTTCCCGAAATCTTCATCAAGGCGCTGCGCGCGGGCGAGGACTCGCGGTTTCTAACTCACCACGGCGTGGACTACATCGGCGTGGTGCGGGCGGTCATTTTGAATGCCCAGGGCGGAAACCAAGGCGCGAGCACGATCACCCAGCAGCTGGCGCGGAACGCCTACAATCTCAAGGAAGAGGCGGTGGTGCGCCAAGAGACGACGATCCAGCGGAAAATGGTCGAGGCCTTCCTCGCGCGGCGGATCGAAGACCGCTACAAGAAGCGGGAAATTCTTAATTTCTATCTTAACCGCATTTATTTTGGCAGCGGCTTTTACGGCATCCGCTCCGCTTCGTTGGGGTATTTCGGCAAGGAACCGTCCGACCTAACGGTCAGCGAGTGCGCCTCTCTGGTCACCTTGATCAAAAATCCTAACGGACGCTCGCCGTTGAACAATCCCAAGGCGAACTTGGACGGCCGCAATTACGTGCTCGGCCGGATGCGCGAGGAGCGCATGATTTCCTCCTCCGAGTTGGCCCGGCTCAAGAGCCTGCCGCTCTCTCTCAATTCGCAGCCGCTGCGCCGCGGCACTTCGCATCTTTACGAGCGGGTCGCGGAAGCCGTTGGCCAGGCGCTCGGCGAGGACGCGCTGGCTTCGGGAAAGTTTAGAATTCATACCACGATTCTCGCCGAGGCGCAGAACGCGGCGCAAAAATCCTTGCTGGAAAGCCTGGCGACAGCCGAGGCCCGGCCGGGTTACGCGCACCCGAAATATCAGGACTATCGCAAAAGCAGCTCGAAACCCGCCACCTATCTGCAAGGTGCCGCGTTGATGCTCGATCACGAAACCGGCGAGGTGCTCGCCCACGTCGGCGGGCGCGACTACGCGCAAGTTCCCTACGATTTCATCGAGCTCGGCAAACGGCCGTTAGGCACGGCCTTTTTCCCCTATATTTACGCGGCCGGTCTGAGCGGCGGCCAGACGCCCGCGTCGCTCGTCGAGGATGAACCGATGGACAACCGCGCGGTGATGGTCGGCGGGCAGGAAGGGATTCTCGGCGAATGGGGGATGGAAATCCCGTCGCCGACTTACGCGGGGAAGATCCCGGTGCGCGAGGCCTTGGAAAATTCGAAGATCGCCGCCACGGTGCGCTTCGCGGGGATGGCGGGCTTGCAGCAAGTCGTCGATACCAGCGTCGCCTTCGGCTTGCCGTTGCAGAAGGCCGAACTACTGCCACGTCTCGCGGTCGGTTTCGAAGAAGTTTCGATGAAACAAGCGGTGCGGGCGATGACAACATTTCCTCTCGGCGGGATGTCTGGGCCTGCCAAGCTGGTCTATCTGGACCGGGTCGAAAACGCGGCGGGGCGGGTGGTGTATCGCCGCCAGCGCCAGCCGAAGACGTCGCACCAAGTCATCGACCCGGCAACGGCGTGGCAAGTCCACAGCATGATGGCCGGTTCGCTTTACCGCGGCAGTTCGAAGGGCATTCTCGACGGATTGGTCGAGAAACCGTTCAGCGGCGCGGGCAAAAGCGGCTCCACCTACGGCTTCTCGGATTCCTGGTTCATCGGTTATAACAAGCGGGTCACCTGCGGGGTGTGGACGGGATTCCTCACGGGCAGCGGCGAGCCGATCTATCCGGGAGCGTTCAGCCGGGATCTCGCGATGCCGGTCTGGCAGGCCGCCATGAACGCGGCAGCTCCGTCGTTCGGCGGCGGGGGCTTGTCGGTGCCGGCGGGCGTGATCGAGGTGCCTGTTTGCGCGACTTCTGGACAGCGCGCGACCCAGTTTTGCCAAGAGCACGTCGAGGACATCAGCTCTGGACAAGTCCGCTCGCGCTCCACGGCGTTGTCCGAGTATTTCCGCAAGGGCACGGAAAACCTGCCGTTTTGCACCGTCCATTCCGGCGCGGTCAGCGAGGGCGTGATCCCTGAAATGGGCATTCTCAACCTGCCCGCGCTTGACGCCGTGCCAGTCCGCCCGAGGGAGCCGGTGCTCATCGGCGACGATCCCTATCACATCGAAGTCCCGAGTTTCGCGGCGACATCCGCCGAGGCCGGACTCGTCCGCCGCCACACCAACGTGCTCGACAGC
Source organism: Akkermansiaceae bacterium (assembly GCA_043716765.1). GTDB lineage: Bacteria > Verrucomicrobiota > Verrucomicrobiia > Verrucomicrobiales > Akkermansiaceae > Luteolibacter. The sequence continues at coordinate 6,609 of JAYSYA010000287.1, read as the reverse complement.
CTCGACCTCGGGGATGTGGAAGAAGGCATTCCACTGAAGCCGCCGGTGCGGCTCCAGATTCTGGACGAGTGATCCTTGCGAGGGGGAGGGGCATGAGGAGCCGATTGGCGCGCCGTGGAAATTCATCCGAGTCGTAGTTTAGTCTTGAGTATTAAACTTAGCCTCGGCTAATCTTCAGGCGGAATGACAACTCGACTCCACAGATTAAATGCATTCCCGCTCGCTGTAATGGTCTGCGGCACTTGCGCCGCCGAGCTCCGTCCGCTCAGCACCGACCGGCCCGACACGACGGAAAGTCCCCGCACCGTGGACACCGGGCATTTACAATTTGAAATGGAAATCGGCAGTTTCACCCGCGACGGCGGAGATCGCGAGTTCTCGCTTGGGGAACTCAACGCCAAGATCGGCCTCGATTCCGCGACCGACCTGCAAGTGGTGATGCCGTTTTACACCCACGTCCGGAACGGCGGCGAAGGCTTCGGCGACATGGAAATCCGCCTTAAGCGCAATCTCTGGGGGAATGACGACGGCGCGACCGCTCTGGCGGTGATGCCGTATCTCAAGATTCCTACGGCGAATGAAAACCTCGGAAACGGCGAGTTCGAAGGCGGTTTGATCGTCCCACTCGGCTTCGACGGCCCCGCCGGCTGGTCATGCGCGGTGATGGCGGCTTTGGATGTGGAGGCGGACGCCGATAATGGTGGCTACCACCTCGGGCTGCTGAACTCGGCCACGGCCAGCCACGGATTGACGGAAAAAACTGCGGTTTTTCTCGAGCTAGTCAGTGTCTTGAGCGCCGAATCGGGAGCTGACTGGGAAGCTTATTTCAACACCGGCCTGACCTGGGCGGTGACTCCGACATGGCAAGTTGACGGCGGGATTCGCGTCGGCCTTACCTCGGCCTCCACCGATTTCACGCCATTCCTGGGACTGAGCACGAAGTTTTGACCATCAGTAAAATTCTAAATTGAAGCGAATATGAAACCTGACATCAACAAGCCCATGAAATGTGGTGCCCGTAGAAGTATCCTCCTGCTAGCGACCGGGTTGGGCGCCATGCTCGCCGTCGGTTGCGGTGACGCGAAAAAGCCATCCGCCTCGGGGAAAAAGCGGGTGGTGACGAGTTTCACCATCATCGCGGACATGGCTCGCGAGGTCGCCGGGGACGCGGCGGAGGTGGAGTCGATCACCAAACCCGGCGCGGAAATCCACGGCTACGAACCAACGCCGAAGGACATCGTCAAAGCCCAGGGCGCGGACCTCGTTTTGTGGAACGGCATGAATCTAGAACTCTGGTTCGAGAAATTTTTCACCAACGTGAAGGACGTCCCCGGCGCGGTGCTGACGGAGGGCATCACGCCCATCGGCATCGGCGAGGGCCCCTACTCCGGCAAGCCGAACCCCCACGCTTGGATGTCGCCCGCAAACGCCGTGATCTACGTGGAAAACATCCGCCGCGCACTCGTGAAAACGGATCCCGCCAACGAGGCGGCTTACAGCGCGAACGCCGCCGCCTATACCGCGAAAATCAAGGCGGTCGACGAACCGATCCGCCAAAAACTGGCCGCCATTCCGGAGGAGCAACGCTGGCTTGTTAGTAGCGAGGGCGCTTTCTCCTATCTCTGCGCCAACTACGGACTCAGGCAGCTCTATCTGTGGCCGATCAACGCTGATGCTCAAGGCACGCCACAACAAGTGCGAAGCGTGATCGACGGCGTCCGGGCGAACCGAATTCCCGTGATTTTTTCCGAGAGCACCGTCAGCGACAAGCCCGCCCGCCAAGTCGCGAAGGAGACAGGAGCCCGTTACGGCGGGGTGCTTTACGTGGACTCGCTGACCGCTGCGGATGGTCCAGCACCGACCTATTTGAAACTTTTGGAAAGCAATGCCGAGACCATTGTGAGAGGATTTCTCCCCCCGCAATGAGCACGCAGCAAGATATCCCGCAGCTCGACGTTGAGGGCGTTTCAGTGGCCTACCCGAACGGCCATCTCGCCCTGCACAATACCTCGTTCCGCCTCGAAGGCGGAACGATTTGCGCTCTCGTCGGCGTGAATGGCAGCGGTAAGTCCACGCTTTTTAAGAGCATCATGGGCTTTGTGAAACCGAATTCCGGCAGCGTAAAAATCAACGGGCTGCCAGTCAGCGCCGTGCTCAAGCAGCACCTCGTCGCCTATGTCCCGCAGGCGGAGGAAGTGGACTGGCAATTTCCCGTTAGTGTCTGGGACGTGGCGATGATGGGCCGCTATGGCGTGATGAATTTTCTGCGAATCCCGCGCGCGATCGACAAGGCGAAGGTCGAGGAAAGCCTGCGCCGGGTCTCGATGTGGGAGTTCAAAAACCGCCAGATCGGCGAACTGAGCGGCGGCCAAAAAAAGCGGGTTTTCCTCGCCCGGGCCTTGGCTCAGGGAGGGCGGTTGATTCTGTTGGACGAGCCGTTCACTGGCGTGGACGTGAAAACGGAGGAAGCCATCATCGTCCTGCTTCGAGAACTCCGTGCCGAGGGCTGCATTATCTTCGTCTCTACCCATAATCTCGGAAGCGTACCGGAATTCTGCGACCAAGTGGTGCTCATCAACCGCACCGTGCTGGCGTATGGTCCGACTTCCCGGGTCTTCACCGAGCAAAATCTAGCGGTGGCGTTCGGCGGCGTGCTGCGGCAGTTCAAGTTTGATCAGTCCACCATCCAGGACCATGACGGACGGGCAGTTAGGATTCTCACCGACGACGAGCGCCCGCTCATTTTCGGCAAGGACGGCCACCTCGAATACAAGGACCGCGGCGAGCACGAGGAGTTGTTGAAACAGCGATCCGAGGAGCATGAGTGAATTCATCCAGTCCCTGCTGACGCCGTTTCACTACGACTACATGCTGCGCGCCATCTGGGTCAGCGCGATGATCGGCGGCGTGTGTGGATTTCTATCATCCTTCGTGACGCTCAAGGGCTGGTCGTTGATGGGGGACGCCTTGTCCCACGCGGTCGTGCCCGGTGTTGCGCTGGCTTACATTCTTGGCCTACCGTTCGCACTAGGCGCGTTCGTCGCCGGATTGTTAGCCGCAGCAACCATGGCTTTCATCAAGGCGAAAAGTCGCATCAGGGAGGACGCTACCATCGGCATCGTTTTCACCGCTTACTTCGCGCTGGGCCTATTGCTCATTTCGCTGTTCCCGGCGCGAGTGGATTTAAAAGTCATCCTGCTGGGAAATATCCTCGGCATTTCCGATCCTGATATCTGGCAGGTCATCGCCATCAGCTCGGTCACGCTGCTGGTGCTGGGCCTGAAATGGAAAGACCTGATGCTGTTCTGTTTCGATCCTAACCAGGCCCGCACGCTCGGACTTCGGGCCGGCGGGCTGCACGTCACCTTGCTCGCGCTACTCGCCGCCACCGCCGTCGCCGCCTTGCAAGCCGTGGGTGCCTGCCTCGTGGTGGCCATGCTCGTCACGCCGGGCGCAACTGCTTATTTACTAACTGACCGATTCGGGAAAATGCTGTGGCTGTCCTCCGCGATGGGAGTCGCCACCTCGCTGGCGGGGGCCTACGGCAGTTACTTTTTCAACGGCGCGACCGGCGGCTGCATTGTCACGCTCCAGACGCTAGTGTTTCTCGCAGCGTTCCTTTTCGCGCCAAAACACGGCATGCTCGCCTCCCAACGCCGCCTCGCCCGCGCGGCCACCCAGCCCGCGCCATGACGGAGTTTCTCGAACCGCTGCAATACCCATTCATGCGCGACGCGCTGCTAGTCGGAGCGATGGTAGCGGCCCTGTGCGCGGTGCTGTCGTGTTTCCTGATTCTCAAGGGTTGGTCGCTGATGGGCGACGCCATTTCCCATGCCGTGCTGCCGGGGATCGTGCTGGCTTACATCGCCGGGCTGCCGCTAGCGATTGGGGCTTTCGGGGCTGGGCTGTTTTGCGCGGTCGCCACCGGCTTCATCAAGCGGAACAGCCGGATCAAGGAGGACACGGTAATGGGCGTCGTCTTCACCGGCCTGTTTGCCTTCGGGCTGGTCCTCTTCAGCCGGACGCCGTCGGACATGCACCTCGATCACATTCTGCTAGGAAACATCCTTGGCATCACGTCTTCCCAAGTCTGGCAATCGCTCGGCCTCGGGGGTGTCGTGCTAGGCGTGACGCTCGCTTTGCGGCGTGATTTGCTATTGATCTGCTTCGATCCTGGCCAAGCGCGGGTGATGGCGCTGCCGGATCGTTTTCTTAACTACCTGCTACTTGGTTTACTGTCGCTCGCTATCGTTGTATCGCTTCAGGCGGTGGGCATCATCCTGGTCGTCGCCATGCTGGTGACTCCAGGCAGCATTGCCCACCTCTGGACGGACCGCTTCGACCGGATGCTGGCCATCGCGATCTCCGCGGCCGTGGGTTCGACCGTTACGGGAATTTTCACCAGCTACCACATCGACGCATCCACCGGGGCCTGCGTCGTGCTAGTGCAGGCCCTGCTGTTCGTCGGTTCGCTGCTCTTCGCGCCGAAATACGGCATCATCCGGTGCCGCGCTCAGCGTCCTGCCGCCAGCGCGTCGATTAGATAACGCGCGGGCCGGAAGTTCTCGATGAGGATTTCCTGCTGCTTCCCGCGATTCATGCGGACTTGGCTGATGTTGAAATTGGGTGTCTTGTGCGGTGCGAAGAGGATGTCGTCGTGAGTCGAATTCTCGTGCTTCTTGAACATGCTCGGCAAAATGTCACCCCCAAGATGGTCGTCGCGGCCGGTTGCTAGATGGCAGGTGCCGAGCACCTTTTCATCTTGGATGTCCGCACCTGAAACCGGCAGCACTTGCGTGCCAAAACCGAGTTCGCCGAGCGTGCCGGTCATGGGATCATCCGCCAAGCGGGCGTTGTGCGCGTCAATGGTCGCCTGGTTTCCTTGAATAAGCGTGGAGTGGATGATGCAGCGATTTTTAACATCCAATACGCCAAGCGTTCCGTCTTCGTATTTCATTGGAAATTGTCCGTCGGCGTCGGCTGGCACGAAGTAAACCTCGCCGGCGGGGAGATTCGCAATGTCCGGAGTGCTTCCCAAGCAGAGGCCGTGGGATTTTTGGGCTTCTTGGCCATTCAGGCCGAGCCACGCAGTTAAGACGCGGCCGTCTTCGAGGGCGAAGTCGATTTCGATCGAGTCCGCTTTCGTCAAGGCCACGCGAAGGCGTTCCGTGTCTTCCGACACCTCGTGATAGTTCACCGCGAGGCCGGAATTGAGGATCACATCGTTAAGCCCGTGAAGCGTGGCACCGCGGAATCCGTATTCCTTGCACTTCGCTGTTAGTGGGGCGGTGGCGGAAAATGTGGAAATGCAGAGGATCAAGCCGTAGTTAGGGTAGATGTCGGCATTCAGGGAGAGTTTGTTTCCCTTCGTATCCCAAACATCGTCTGCCAGATCAAGGTTAGAGCCATGGGTGCAGCGGTAGGCGAACATCTCGCCGCCTGTCATTTCAAGCTCGTCGAGAGCACCGTTTCGCAGGCCGTGGTAAAAATGCTTGTAGGCGCTTTTTTGAACCGGAAAGCCGTCGTGATCGAGGAACGCGTAATTCCTGATTAGCTCTTCCGGATCGTCGAAATCGATTAGAATACACACCCGGCACCCTCGGGTGGGCGCGAACACAGTGCCAAGAAGACGAACGAGATCGAATCTTGGGAATTCGCGGTTCTCCGGGTGAAGCAAAATTTCTTCGTGAAAGTAAGCGGGGAGCAAAGGTCTCGATATCGTTGTCATGGGGCGGTATTTTAAAACCGTCCGCGCTTGCCGCAACAGAAGATTCACAGGACCTGACAGAATTCAGGAATCGAGAGAGTCGCCTTCTTCCGTGCCGCTCTCCTTCCGCATGTCCTCAAGGACGCCGCTCATGTCTTCGAGTCGGTCCCAAAGCTCTCTAACTACATAAAATGGGGCTCCGCAGCGAACTACCAGCGCCAAGCAGTCGGAAGGGCGCGCATCCAGTTCGACAATCTTTCGCTCCATGAGCTCATTTGAGGCTTCGACAATTAGCCGGGCATAATAGACTTCCTGCGCCATCCGCACGATCACAGCTCGCGAGATTTTCGCACCGAACGCCTCCAAAGTGAGCATGAACAGATCATGTGTCAGGGGGCGCGCTGGAAGTTGGGAGCTCAGAGAAAGGTTAATCGACGCCCCCACACCTGGATCGATATAAAATACGATGCTCTTCTTTCCGTCTCCCAGAAAGACAGCACACCCAGCCTTGGTGGGTAGAAGCGCAATAGGCTCAACGCGGACGAGGTTTGGCATCACGACACCGTCGCCACTTAAATCAATTTTTCCAAGGCCAAAGGTCAATGTGGCGGTCGGTTGCCTCCCTGACCGGGTGAATTCAGCCCAACTTACCTGGGATTTTTTAGGAAAGTTAATTCCCAATTAAATGTGCAATACAAATTTCTAGTTTTTGCTATTTATAATCAGCGAGTTGCGCGGATTTCGTAAAAACTTCTAAAAAACTCCACAAAATGAATTGACCCACGTCGTGAGGCCGGACTAGGTTCCGCCCGTCGCCACGACGGAGGGCGACCGAGAGACAGACAGTCAATCGCGGTGAGAACCACCCGATTGGCTTTTTAGTCCCCTCGAAACAAGCTCTT
>JAYSYA010000286.1:0-8117 GCA_043716765.1 Akkermansiaceae bacterium | reverse complement strand
CGGATCTCGCCGGCTTTGACCGCCTCGCCAATCTCCACAGCTTCACCTTCCGCGGCAATGTTCTCGCCCTCAACGCCATCACCCGCCTCGACTCCGTTAGAACCGCCGTCATCAAACATAGTTCCGGCTTCAATGTCCCCCTCCGCAGTATCGCCGACCTCCCGGAAATGCCCGAGCTCCGCTGCCTTGAACTCGAAAACACGGCCGAGCTCGACGGCATCGAGCGCTATGCCGAACTCCTCAACCTCATCATCTACGGCTACTACACCGACCTGAGTCCCCTCGCCCGCCTTCAAAACCTCACCCACCTCTTCCTCAGCGGCGGCGACTATCCGGACATCGTCCCGCTCTCCCGGATGGCTGCCCTCCACCGGCTCACTCTCTGCATTGAGTTTCCACCGGATCTAACTCCGCTCGCCGATTCGCCGTGCCTGCATGAAATCCTCTTGGAAATTTCCCCCGTCATCCCAGCCGAGCTCGCCTCTCTAAACGCTCTCGCCCCGTCGTGGGACGAGGAGTTCGGCGCTGCCGTCAAGCGCCCGCTCAAGCCGCTGCGCCTGCGCATCCGGGCCACCGGCCCGGATGCCGACGGCGACGAGAACCGCCACTTCATTCCCGGCACCATTGCCCGTGATTGGGGCGAAAACCAGGAAATGGGGAAATCCGAATACCGCTGGTTCGTCCGCAAAACCAACCGCCGCATCACCCGTCTCCTTGGCAAGGGCTGGGGGGGCTTGAATGACAGATTTCCCCACTCCCCCGGCCAACTCCACATCACGATCACCCGCCCCGAGGACATCGACCGTCTCCCTGAGATCGCCACCGCCCTGCGCAAGATTCTGGCCTCCGCCCGCCACCCGTGGACGTATTTTCTGATCATCGACAGCTTCGCCCGCTTCGAGCAGAACATGGATGAAATCCGCGGTGACGACGAATTCGACGCCGAGGGCGAACGCCAGGAATGGGAATACCACCGCCAGAAAAAGCTCGAACATCGCGAATACCTCCAGCGCAAATACCGCCACCAGCTCAGTCTCGAAATCGGCATCCCGATTCCTCCGTCCACGCCCGCCCCTCCGTCCGACGGAGCGCCCGGTGATCTCGCCTTCGCCGCCGCCGACGACGATGAGCCGGAATACGACCTCGGCACCAAGCTCGAACTTCACGCCTACCTCAACGAGCAGGCCGTCTTCATCAACGACCGAGACCGAGCCCTCGCAGAAATGCTCTTTGAAATGAAAGCGGAGCCGCCCCCGCCGGCAGGCTGATGCAACCGCCGGGCCGCAAAATCAGGTGTATTTGATGAAGGCGGTATAAACCTCGGGGGGAATGTCCAGCAGCGCATAATCCTTCGATGAGACAAACAGCAGGCTTTGCTTGCCCTTTCCTAGCAACTCGTTTTCAGAGCCGAAGATCTGGTGCTCCACCGTGCAGAACTTGCGGTTGAAATCCGCCACCTTGATCTTCACCGTGATGGTGTCAAACTCCCGGGCCTCGCGCACGAACTTGTGCTCGTAGGAACGCGTGAGGATATAAAATTTGGTGGTCTTTAGCTCGAAGTCGGGCATCACCACATTGAAAAACAGCTCGCGGGTTTTTCCGACGAACAAGCCATACATCCCGAAATATACGTTACCGACGGAATTGGTGTCCTGATAGGTCGCGATCATCGAGTAAACAAACCACTTCCCCTCGAAATGCCCGCCCAGCGCGTGGTGGTCCTGAGGAGCCACCACGTCGGACGCAGCCGCCACATGCACCGTCTTCGCGATGGCTTTGAGCGCGGGAATCTCGGCGGCGGCCTCGATCACCTCGCCCGCCCGCTCGGTGACGACGCGTAACAGATCCGCGTTAAAAACCAGCCACATGACGTAGGCCAGCGGCAGGATCGAGCCGAGGATCAGCAGCGCGGTATCGCTCTTCAAATAACCGAACGCGAAGATCGCCAGCGACATGCTCGCCATCGAGAACATCCGGATCTGCGGCAGCGGTTGTTGCGAGTTCGGCACGAAGCAGCGGGCGATCGCCAGCGCGGCGTAACCGACGAAAAACGAGGCGTAGAACACCATGAAATACTCCAACTCCAACCCGGCGACAAGGCTGCCGAGGGTGATCAGCCCGACTAGCAGAAACGTCGGAATCGGCGAGCCGAGAATTTGCTTGGGGATCAGAGAGATCAGCATGTTCTCGCTCTTTTCGACGTTCTTCCCAAGGAACCACTTCAGTGCGATGTAGCCGCTGTCCAAGGTCGTGAGCGCGCAAATGGACAGAAAGGAAAAGTAGGCCAGTGGCATCAGACCGCCGAGGGGTTTGTAGTTCTGGTGGAAATACTGAGTCACCAGGTCGTGAGCGTATTTGAAGCCGTCTAACTTCGACACGGCGAACTGCCCGCCGTGCTCAGTCATTACCCACAGCGCCAGGCAGCCGTGGAAGAGCAGCATCAGGAAAAAAATCGAGCCGCCGAAAAAGTAACTCGCCCGGATCGAGCTCTTCTCGCGGTGGATCTGGATTGCCCGCTGCCAGTGCTGGAGGTCGAGCCACGGCCCGACTAACAAACCGATCACCAGCGGAATCGCATAACCGAAGAACCTCGCACCCCGCCATTCGTCCTGGAACGGCGAGGTCCACGCGAAGGGCACCGGCACCAGCGGGTCCAAGCCGGTTAAAATCACCGCCACACAGCCCAGCAGCAGCACGCCGAGCATCGCATGGCTCAGTTTGATTTTTTGAATCCCGAATTCCTCCCCGAACAAACACCCGGCCGCCAGGATCACGAAAACGATCAGGCACAAATAGATCCCCAGCAGCGGCCCGTCCGCGAGCTTGAGCGGTATAAACAGATAGCTCACCAGCGCGAAAACCGTCAGCGTCAGCGCCACAATTTGATAGATATAAAGAATCAGCCTGAACGGCCGGGAAAACTTATCGAAGAAAATCGCCAGCGATTCCTGCCCGCCGCTGTGGCTCTCCGCCACCCGATGCGTTAGGAAACCGAACAGCATCAGGCCTAGCGCATTGGGGATCGCAAACATCAGCAAGCCCTGCAATCCGAACATGAAAGTCATCTGCACGCTGAAAAACAGCCCCAGCCCCCACATCCACGACAGTGCCACCGAATTCCCCCAAAGCAGCGCGTTCAACCAGCGAAAGTTCATAAAGTCCGCCAAGGAACCTTCATTTCTACGATCGGGCAAGCCGGATTCTCGGCGCATTTCCCCGAGTCCGTGGCGAAACCATCCGAAAATTCGCCTTGAGGCCGCACACTCGATGGAGAGACTCACCGCCCCGGCAGAGAATTACCATTGATGCCGCCGGAATCACCCTCTTTACTCCCCCCGCCTCCAGCAACGGCAAGCCCTACCATTTCATGATTGAGAATATCCGCAAATACACCGGCCTGATGATCGTGGTCTTCGTGATCCTGTTCATCAGCTTCTTCTTCCTCGATTCGAGTTCCGTTCGGAACATGGGCGGTGGTCATCCGATTTTGAAAATCGCCGGGCGCACCTACAACGACAAGGAATTCCGCAGCCTCGGCAGCGGCTCCTTCGAACTCACTTCCAACCTTGCCCGCTCTGGCGACTTCGGACTCTATCAATTCCTCATGGGCCTCTCCTCCGGTGCGACTAGCCAGGACGATGCCGCAGAGAAATTCTTCGTCGGCCGGATGATCCTCCGTCAGGCGAAAGAGGAATTCGGCGTTTATCCCGGCGAAGAGGAAATTTCAGCCTATCTAAAGACCCTCCGTGTCTTCGCCGGACCGGATCAGAAATTCAATCCGGAAACTTACCGCAATTTTATTGAAAAAGGCATGGGCCGCCTCGGCATGACCGAAAAGGATCTGCGAGAACTCGCTTCCGACGTGCTCGCCTCCAAGAAAATCAATGCCATCATCGGCTCCGGACTCAGCCCGGACCGTGACGCCGTCGCCAAAAACCTCGCCTTGGAGAACCAACAAATCACCGGCGAGGTCGCCAAACTGAACCTCACTCCGTTCGAAGAGAAAATTCAGCCGACCGAGGAAGAGATCAAAAAATTCTGGGAGACCATTTCCGACTCGTTCACCACCGAGCCGCGTCGGAAGTTCACCTACATCGTCGCCTCGCCGACTCTGCCGGAGGAAGTCAAAGTCGACGAAGCCCCAGAATCCATCGCCGATGCCGCCGCCACCGATGAAGTGAAGAAGGCCGCAGCCAAGAAAAAGGAAGAGGAGAAAGCAAAACGCGCCGCCGAGCTCGCCGAGGCCCGCCGCAAGAAACAGCTCGAAACCGACGCCCTCGTCGATGATTTCCTCTTCAAACTCGAAGAACAAAAAGGTGCCGGCTTCGAGGAACTCGCCAAGGCTAGCGGCTGGGAAGTCAAAACCACCGAACTCTTCCCCCGCAGCACGTCTCCCATTGATCTCGATGTGAATCTCCGCTCCTCCAGCCGCGGCGGCAAAGCCGTCGATCAACTTTTCCTCGTCAAGGAAACCTCTGATCCGTTTTCCAAAATCTCCGAGGCCATCGCCGTCGGTGAAAACCAATGGATTGTCGCCCGCATCGACGGTGAGGAGAAATCCCGCCCGAAAACCTACGAGGAAGCCCGCGCCGAGGCCCGCGCCCAATACATTTCCGAAAAGGCCGCAGAAGCCATGAAAGCCGCAGCCAATGAAGCGGTCACCAAAATCAAAACCTCGCTGGCTGCGGGAAAATCCTTCGCTGATGCCGCCAAGGACGCCGGAATCTCGGAATCCAAGGCGTTTTCTGCCATCACCAGCACCTACAAGCCGGACGGAGCCAGCGAGCCCGCCAATCTGTTTGAAGTCGCCCGCAACGTCGATCCCGGCTCCATCGCCGAGGTCATCACCGAAGCGGACCGCGCCTTCATCCTCCACGTTGCCAAGCGCGAGGTCGTCAAGGAACCGAACGCCACCGCCCGCATCGACAGCGAGGTCTCCTCCCGCACTAACGAAAACGAGACCGTCGCCTTCACCTCCTGGATTACTGCCCGCAGCGAGGCCGCCAAGGTCGAGCAGCTCTACAAAAAGTGACCGTGGCAGCGGTTTCCAACCGCCAGCCCTCTTTCCGAAATGTCCCCGCCCGAAGACCTCCAGGACCTCTTCGACGAGGCTAACGGCCACCTCGCCGTCGGCGAGTTCGACGAAGCCATCGCCCTCTATCGAAACTGCGTCGCGCTCGACCCCGGGTTTTTCGACGGCTGGCACGCCCTCGGCATGGCGCTTCTGAAAACCGGCAGCCTCAAGGAGGCCATCGGCTGCGGACTCCAATCCGTCACCCTTCAGCCCAACGACCTGCTGGCTTGGACCAGTCTCTCTCAGATGTATGTCCGCGATGGCAACATTCCCGAAGCCGAGGCAGCCAAAGGCAACGCCCGCATCCTCTCGCTCGGCGGCAGAGTCGTGAAGTGAGCACCGCGAAATTCATTCCGCCCACCGGGAATGCGAGATTCATTCCGTCCACATTCCTAAAAAACAGCACTTCATCCGCCAATTTCCGAGCCTTCTCCGCAATCCCCAATCCGCTCCCTGTGGCTGTGGCGTCTCGCCGCAGACCGTCTCCGGAGCGTCTCGCTCCGAGTCTTCTTCTAAAAAAGCGAGCTTCCCACCAACTCCTCGACTTCCTTCTCCGCCTCACGGGCCTCCGCTTCCAAGCCAGCGATCTCCCGCTCCACCTCCTCCCGCTGCGCCGCCACGATCTTTCCTATCACCGACTCATCCTGTTCCGCCGCTTCGAACACCTCGTAATCCGCGCTCGCCCGCACCTCGCCCAGCGTGCTGCCAGATGAACGCCTGCGGATCTTTGGCGATGAGTTTCAGCAGTGTGATCGGCAATGAGCCGCTCAATCCGGTATTGCCAATCTGCAAATCCGGTAATACTTTGCGGACATGAAAACGATTTCGCTGAAGGTTCCCGATGAGCTGGTCGCCCGGATGGATGCGGTGGCGCGCGCCAGACGAACCAACCGATCCGCGTTGCTTCGTGAGGCACTGGAGGAAAAGCTCAAGGCCGCCGCCCGCAATACCCCGCCAAGCCTGTTTGAGCGCAGCGCGGACCTCTGTGGCAAAGGCTGCAGCGGGCTCGGGGATCTTGCTTCCAATCCGAAACACCTCGAAGGATTCGGATCATGAACGAGATCCTTGTCGATACCGGCCCCCTGGTGGCGTATCTGGATCGCAGCGACAGGGATCACGGATGGGCCAAAGAAACCTTCATGCAGCTCACCCTCCCCTTGCTGACCTGTGAGGCAGTAATTGCCGAAACGCTCTTCCTTCTGCGGCGCGGCGGAATCGATCCGGACGGCTTGCTCAACCTGATCGTTCGCGGGCTGGTGGTGCCTGAGTTTTCGCTCGCGACGGAGATCGGGGCGATCCAACTGCTGATAAAAACCTACCGCAACATTCCGATGTCTCTAGCCGATGCCTGCCTGGTCAGAATGGCGGAGACACATGAAAATTCCAAAGTCATGACCTTGGATTCGGACTTTGTCGCTTATCGAAAATCCCGCCGGAAAGTGATCCCGCTTCTGCGGCCGGAGCGGTGAGGTGGCCTTCCAACCGGAAGTCAAACCGGCACCCCGTCCGAGCCCCGTCCGTTGGAAATCCCGCATCCGCTCTGATCCCACTGGCAGTGGGCGACGTAGAAGAGGCGTTTTTCCTCTTCGAGTTTTCAGGTCGTGCTTCGAGGCCGGCGATGATGACGGTGTCGAATTCGAGGCCTTTGGATGGGTGGACGGTGAGGATGGGGATGCTGGCGTCGTCGGTGGCGTTGCCCCCAGCCGGTGCGCGACTTCGCAAACCGGCAGGGACTCGCCCGTGTCAAGCTCGCGGGGAGGAGCTGGGAGAGGGACAACCGTGGCGGCAGCGGACTGGCGGAGGCTTGTGCCGGGATACATCCCCACCTCCGGCACTCCGTCTTGCACACTCCGGGCCGCTCTGCTTTGATCCGCCTCCCGCGTTCCCATTTTCTTCCCCATCATGTTCTACCTCACCACTGCCATCGACTACACCAACGGCTCACCCCATATCGGTCACGCCTACGAAAAGGTCCTTGCCGATGTAATCGCCCGCTACCGCCGGCTCCGCGGCGATGAGGTGTATTTCCTAACCGGCGTGGACCAGCACGGTCAGAAAGTCCAACAGACCGCCGAGAAGGAAGGGATTTCTCCCGAGGAATTCGTCCAACGCACGACCCGCAAATTCTCCTCGCTCTGGAAAAAACTCGACGTCAAATACGACGGCTGGGCGGAGACCATCGACGAGCGCCACAAGGCCTGCGTCCGCAGCATTCTCACCGAACTCAAGGGACAGGGCCAACTTTACAAGAAAACCCACGCCGGTCACTATTCGGTCCGCCAGGAGCAGTTCCTCCAAGAGCGCGACCGCGACGAGGCCGGAAATTTCGGCCCGGAGTGGGGCGAGGTCGTCGAGATCGAGGAAGAAAACTGGTATTTCAAACTGAGCGAGCACACTGACTGGCTCAAGGAGTTCATCGAGAACAACCCGGAGGTCATCATTCCCGCCTTCCGCAAATCCGAGTTGCTCAACGCGCTTGAAAAAAACTCCGGCATCGACCTCTGCATCTCCCGCCCGAGGGAACGGCTGCAATGGGGCATCGAGTTTCCCTTCGACGAGAATTTCGTCACCTACGTCTGGTTCGACGCGCTCATCAACTATATCTCGTTCGCCGGCTATCAGGCAGCGTCCGACTCCGGCCTGCCGGATTTCGCCAGACTCTGGCCCGCCGACAACCGCCCCGTCCACATCATCGGCAAGGACATCTTGATCCCCGCCCATGGCATTTACTGGCTTTGCATGCTCCACGCCATGGGCTTCGCGGACGCGCAGATGCCGCGTCTCCTCGTCCACGGTTGGTGGAACATCCGCGGCGAAAAAATGGCCAAGTCCACCGGCAACGTCGTCGATCCTAATGAACTCGCCGACAAGTTCGGCGTCGAGGCCGTCCGTTACTACCTCGTCCGCGACATCGTCACCGGCAAGGATTCGGACTTCGACATGAACCGGCTGATCATGCTCTTCAACACCGAGCTCGCCAACGAACTCGGCAACCTCTGCAACCGCGCGCTCAACATGAGCCAGCGCTTCACCGGCGGCGTGC
>JAYSYA010000285.1:0-2751 GCA_043716765.1 Akkermansiaceae bacterium | reverse complement strand
CACCACGGAATCGTATCGGGTTCAACTCGCCCCCCGCTGGACGCCAGAGTGTTAAGTATTCTGAAACTCGGTCGCGCTAACGTCAATCGCTTCGACGGCGCATCGTCGCCGCTGGTGGCCTACTTCTACGAATTGCTTGGCACCGCTGGCATTGCGGAACTGGTGCGCCGCGCCAGTGAAGTGCATGCCGGTAAATCGGACTGGAAATGGCTCTTGGCCGTTCTGCCGCGCGAGATGGTGAGCGACGTCGCCATGGCGATCGCCCGGATTGCGGTCGCGCGAAAGGACCGCTTCCGCGAGTTTTGCAGCCAAGGAGAAGCCGGGTAGCCCGGTCACTGAAAATCTGCGCTCCGGGGGAGCGATGGCATCACCATCGAGGACTTTGCCGCGTTCGCGCGGGAGCACTGGCCGAGGACTGCCATTGCGGTCATCGAAGAAATTTATCATCCGGCGCCGGTTGCGCCGGGTGTTCATTATCCTCCCTGCGGGACGATCTGCGGACTGGCTTTGCATTGGGTAGTGCCGCTATCGCGGCCCGGGCAGTCCGAAGCCCGACGAGGTACATCGACCGTCAGAAATCCGGACGGTGCTGGGGGACGAAAAGCAGGAAATTTAGAATCGTGCAGTGAAAGACGAGGCCGCCTACATCGCGAACTTCACTGAAGCCCTCCGCGCCAAAGGCTATCTGGTCGTTAGAGTCAACGCCTACGAAGCCAAGGAAAACCGCGAAAACCTCCTCGCCAGCACCGACACCTCGATTTGCTAGGGATCGCCAAAACCCTGCTTTCGCGCCGCGCCCGCATCACCGGCGACCCATCTTCAAGCGCCGCCACCTACCACCACCTCCGCGAAATCACCCGCTGCCGTCGCACCCTCGTCCGCCACCAAACCGCCGCCTCCCACCGCATCCACGCCCTCGCCGACAACTCTTCAATCGCGGCGGAATGTGGGGCTGCGCAACGATACGTCAAATTGCAATGGGCCGCTTGAAAGATGATTACCGCCAACCGGGTAGATAGCCGTCCCTATGAAAAAATCATTAGCCGGCCTCGGGCTTGCCCTCGCCACCACCCTGCTGCCCGCCTATTCGGAATCTGGAATCGGATGGGTTTCCTATCCGGGCGGAAATGGACCTGGCGCAGGCAAACACGTCGTCTTGTTAGCCGGCGACGAGGAATATCGCTCGGAAGAAGCGCTGCCGATGTTGGCCAAAATCCTCAGCCAGCGCCACGGCTTCAAATGCACGGTGCTCTTTTCCGCCGATCCGGATGGCACGATCAACCCCAACAAGGGTGACAGTCTCGGCAAGCCCGAAGCTCTGGATTCCGCCGACACCATTGTCACCTCGCTGCGGTTCCGCAAGTGGCCTGACGAAACGATGAAACACTTCGACGACGCCATCCAGCGCGGCGTCCCGGTCATCGGCCTGCGCACCAGCACCCATTCCTTCCAACTCCCCGACACCAGCGCGTTCAAGCAATATAACAGTTATGGCAAGCGGGTGCTCGGTGAAGGCTGGATCACTCATTGGGGAAAGCACAAGGGCGAGGCCACCCGCGGTGTGATCGAAACCGCTGCCAGCAACGATCCGTTGCTGCGGGGGGTGGCTGACGTTTTTGGTGACAGCGACGTGTATGAAGCCTATCCGCCACAGGATGCGACCATCCTGCTGCGCGGCCAGGTCCTCAAGACGATGGACCCCAATAGCCCGCCCGCTGCTCACGAAAAACAACGCGCAAGCGACAAACAGAAGCAGGACGTCAACACTCCGATGATGCCCATCGCCTGGCGCCGGGAGGTGAAGAACGACGCTGGCAAGACCCACAAAATCCTTTGCACCACCATGGGTGCCGCGACTGACCTGTCTAGCAAAGGACTCCGCCGCCTGATCGTCAACGGCGTCTATTGGGGTTCAGGGCTGGACGTCCCGGCGAAAGCGGACGTGACCTATGTCGGCGAATATGTTCCCAGCAAGTATTCATTCAACGCCTTCAAAAAAGGCACGAAAGCCGCCGACTACGAGCTCGCGAAATAACCAAACGGGAGCGCAGAGACCGGCTTCATTTCCAAGTGCCTCAATTTCCACAGTAACACCGTCACTAACTATCTCAATGAGTTCCAGTCTGGAAAACTCCCCGCCACCCTTGAGGACGTGGACGAACGGCAGGAGCGGGTTGTAGATCTGGCGGATGAGGATCGGTTGCGGGCCGGGTCGCTGGCAGGAGCGGTGGTTGGCAATTTGGTTTACCGCGAAGGCGCAAAGCTCGCGGAGGGACGCAAAGGACGATGAGCATCGCGGGCGGCGGGGCTCCTGTTTGTGCTTGCTGGGGAAGTTGATCTGCCGATGGTTCGCCACGAGATGCTTTCGGAACCGTCGGTTTATGCTTTGGCGCTGTTGGCGGCCTTGTGCATCGGTTTGTCGAAGGCAGGGTTCAGCGGGATTTCGATGGTGTCGGTGGTGTTGCTAGCGGATATTTACGGCGCGAAGGCGTCGGTGGGGCTGGCGCTGCCTTTATTGATCGCGGCGGACTTGATGGCTTATCCGGCGTTTTTAAAACATGGCTCGTGGCGGCCGGTGTGGAAATTGCTGGGGCCGGCCTTGGTGGGGATCGCCGTGGGTTGGTGGCTGTTGGGCGGGATTTCGGAAACCACGGCACGGCGGGTGATCGGCGGCTGCGTGCTGGTAATGGTGGTGTTGCAGGTTTTCCGGCGCTGGCAGGCGGCGGGCTTTGATCGCTTGGCGGAGTCGAG
>JAYSYA010000284.1:0-24834 GCA_043716765.1 Akkermansiaceae bacterium | reverse complement strand
CGGCACTGATATAATACATGGTGGCGGCTTTCAGAATGGCATTCGGTTCCGAACCATTCTCGCTAGAGTGGGCGAGGCCGAGCGAGTGGCCGATTTCATGAGTCAGCACGCGTTTGAAATTAGCCGTGGTGAGCATGAACGCAGCGTTAGTGGTGCTTTCCAAAACCACGAAACCGTAAAGCCTTTCCTGGAATCCCTGGCTTCCCACTTTCCCGCCGGTGAAGGTGGTCGAGGCCGATTGGAAACTGCCGCCACCGATGCCGAGCGCGCCGCCGATGACTGCATTGAAATTGTCATGCAGCTGGATTCTCAGGCGTCGGTCCTGAATGGCAATGTTGCTGGCTGCGGTTCCAAATGAGTGAAGCCCTTCATAGCGAAACTTGAGCGAGGAGGAGCCAGCCCAAGCGTTGAACGCTTCCGCCACCGCAGCAATCGCGCCTGCTTGGTCCATGCCGGTCGGGAGTTTCGCGGGGTCGATGTCGATCAGGTAAGGGATGGGTTCGTCACCATCACAGGTGGTAAAGCGAGTTGGCTGGCCGCTGATTTCGATATAGCCAGTGGTGGTCACAACCGACCCAGGGACACCGGCGGTGCTCTGGCTCGTTTCGGTTGTCGCGGCGGATGCGGGAACTAACTTTGGTCGCGGCCCGTGAGCGCCGGCTCTGAAAAAAGCGGTCACGTCGGCGCGACCAGCCGATGCCTGATAGGCTTGGTGGGGTTGGGCGGACCAGTTGCCCGCCGCATCGCGATCCATCATCAGCACGTAGGATTTTCCGGCTTCGAGATAGAGGGAATCCGAGCGAAAATCAGTGCGACCGCCAATGGTTCCACCTGCGGAAATAATCTCGATCCGTTCGGGCACGTCACCTTTGAAACGCTCGATGAGTCTGAGGATCAGGCGGGTTCGGATGGTTTGATCCGTGTCGAGAAACGGCTCGGCGGATACCACCTCAATCTCGGCCACTGAGCGGCTTTGGTCGAAGGCAGCGGCGTCGGTTTCGTGAATGACACATCCCCCAAGTGTGATCAAGGGTGCCAAGGGTCCGGACACAAGCATGAAGCAAGTGGGAAAAAGCAGGACAAGACGACTCATGGATCGCTTAAGTATTCTTAAAAGTTAGCTCGGTCCAGTAAGAATCCTGCGCTGACGGCAGCCCCGAATTTCAATCCCGCAATCGGGAGCTGGCCCTCAGACGTAATGCAGCTCGACCGCTTTCGCGTCAATGGCGGCGTCGTTGTCGAGCAGCTCTTGGATCGGGTCCCAGCGGCCGGAAAGCAGGGCTTCGCGGGCGGAGTCGGGCATGGTCACGGAAATGTCGAGGCCGCAGGAAGTGCGGACGCGGAGCGCTTGCACGTCGATAGTCACTTCCGTTTCCGGGTCGGCTTCCACGGCGTCGCGGATGGCGACGACGTCGGCCGGGCTGGCCATTACGCAGGGCATGGCGAGCGTGGTGGAGTTGCCATAGAAAATCTCCGCGAAGGACTCCGCGATGACGCCGTTGAAGCCGTATTTGCGGAGCGATTGCGGCGCGTGCTCGCGGGACGAGCCGCAGCCGAAGTTCACCCCGGCGACGAGGATGGAGGCAGTGGCGAAGCGTGGGTCGTTGAGCGGGTGTTGGGTCTTTACGCCGTGCTCGTCGAAGCGGACGTCATAAAAGGCAAATTCGCCGAGGCCGTCGAAGGTGACGCATTTCATGAAGCGCGCCGGGATGATGCGGTCGGTATCGATATCGGCACCGGGAATGAAAACAGCGCGGCCGGTGACGGAAGGAACAGGTTCGAGTGCCATTGGAATTTGAGATTGTGAAGTTGAGAATTTGAGAATTTGAAATTTGAGAAATTCAGCCGTCCTCGCGGTTGATGAGATACCACGGCCGTTTCACGTCGTCGGGAAACGGCGCAGATCGATAGAAGGCGGAGACTGGAAGCGTGAGGTCGATGGACTCGAGGTGAATCAAGGAATCGAACTGAGTGTAGATATGCTTTTTCCAATGGTCCGAGCGCCGGACGATGTAGATCTCCGGCCAGTCCTGCTCGATGTAAACGATTTCCTCGACGCTCGGCATCCGTTTGTAAGTGGTGAGCTTGTCGCCTCGATCAAAGCGCGAGGTCGATTCGGAGAGAACCTCGATGATGAGCTTGGGAGACCGAGCCAAATACGATTTATCGTCGGCGGGTTCACAGGTCACGAAGACATCCGGGTAATAATAGGATTCTCCCACGTCGTCGGCGATTTGCACTTTCACGGCCTCGATAAAGACCCTGCAGGGGCCGCCACGAAGGTGCTCCCTGATGCTTGCGTAGGTATCGCCACAAATTTCATTATGCCGGAAACTGACACCAGACATCGCGTAGATCCGCCCGTCCACGAACTCATGCCGGATTTCGGAGCGCAACTCTCCTTCAAGATATTCGGCGGCGGTGATAGGTAGGTTCTTGGCGGCGCTGCTCATAGTACGGATTCTAGGCTACTGCCGCTCTTGCTTCCAGCGTGAAAACCTCACGCGCATCGGCGACGTGGCCTTGGATCGCGGCGGCGGCGACCATGACGGGCGACATCAGGATGGTGCGGCCGGTGGAGGAACCTTGGCGGCCCTTGAAGTTGCGGTTAGACGACGAGGCGCAAAGTTGGTCGCCTATCAACTTGTCGGGATTCATCGCGAGGCACATCGAGCAACCGGCACCGCGCCATTCGAAGCCGGCTGCACGGAAGATTTCCGGCAGCCCTTCCTGTTCGCACTGGATGGCGACGATCTGCGAGCCGGGGACGACGAGCGCTTGCACGCCGGCCGCGACCTTGTGGCCTTGGATGTATTTCGCGACCTCGCGAAAGTCGGAGATGCGGCCGTTGGTGCAGGAGCCGATGAAAGCGACGTCGATTTTCACGCCCTTGATCGGGGTGCCGGCGTCGAGCTTCATGTAGGCGAGCGCTTCCTCAATGGTCGCTTTTTCCAACGGAGTGTTAGCAGTGGCAGGATCCGGAATGTTTTCCGAGATCGAGATGCCTTGGTCCGGCGAGATACCCCAGGTGACGGTCGGCTCGATGTCGGCGGCGTTGATTTTGACGATATCGTCGAAATGCGCGTCGGCATCGGAAGCGAAGGAAAGCCAACGGGCGGCGGTGGCGCTGAAATCGCTCATGTCCACATACGGGCGGCCGCTGAGGTAGGCGACGGTTTTGGCGTCCGGATTGATGTAACCGCAGCGCGCGCCGCCTTCGATCGACATGTTACACACGGTCATCCGCTCTTCCATCGACATGCGTTCGAAGACATCGCCTGCGTATTCGTAGGCGTAGCCGATGCCGCCGTTCGCACCGAGCAGGCGGATGATGTGGAGGATAACGTCCTTGGCATAAACGCCGGGACGGAGATCGCCGGTCACTTCGATGCGGCGGACTTTCATTTCCTGAAGGGCGATGGTCTGGGTGGCGAGGACGTCGCGGACCTGGCTGGTGCCGATGCCGAAGGCGATCGCGCCGAACGCGCCATGAGTGGCGGTGTGCGAGTCGCCGCAAGCGATGGTGGTGCCGGGCTGGGTGATGCCCTGCTCGGGGCCGACGACGTGGACGATACCTTGTTTGCCGGAGGCGAGGTCGAAATAGGTGACGCCGAAGTCATCCGCATTTTTGCGGAGCGCCTGCATCATTTCCGCGGCGAGCGGGTCCTGAGGAGCGTCCTGATTGATCGTTGGAACGATGTGATCGACGGTAGCGAAGGTGCGCTGGGGAAATTTCACCTTCAGCCCAAGATCGCGGAGCATGCCGAAAGCTTGTGGCGAGGTGACCTCATGGATGAGGTGCGTGCCGATGAAGAGTTGTGTGCGTCCATCAGCGATGGTGCCGACGGCGTGTGCGTCCCAGACTTTTTGGAAGAGGCTTTTTCCCATAATATAAGATGTCCGCCGTGGTTGGCGACGGGCGGGAAAACTGCTCATGCGGATTGAGAATGTCAAAGCCGCATGCAAATCCGGCGGAAAGAAACCAGGATCTCAGCTGAGTTCGATAATCAGGCCGGTGATGATTCCCCCCAGCGCCAGCCCGCCAAAGGTGAACCCGATGATTTTCCACCAATTCCTGGGACGCCGAACCTTCGAGGAAGGGCCCTCAATCCATTCATCCCAAGTCCGTTGCTGATGGGCGCTGCAGCGGTGGTAGTGACGCAGGGTCCCACTGAACTTGGAATGTCCTTCAGAGGGAAGAGTGCGTTTCATAGGGGAACAAGAAAGCAAATGACAGACCGTTTCCTCCTAGGAAACCAATTTATCGCGAAAAAGAGTCCCGCCGGATTCGCCGGATGCCGGGGGACACTTGATGGTTAGCGATGATACGGGCCGGGAAGCGTGAATTACTTGGAGTAATGCACTTCAGGAGCAGGAGCCGCTTGGATTTCCTGGAACTGAGGAAGCGAGCGTAGACCAGGCGCTTTTTGCTCACCAGTGCAGCAGCAAGACGCGGCCAGCAGTGCGAAAACGGAAGCGACGAGAGAGGAAAGAATGCGGATCATAAAGATTGGAATTAGAAGGTTTTAGGACAAAAACGGTTTCCAGCGATGCACGCCGCCGGAGAGGATAAATCACTTGGACGGAGCCACGTAAGCCGGCTGGCTGGGAGCGGGGGCACTTGGGCAGCAAGAGAAGGCGAAGAGCGCTGCAGCGGCGGCGATGAAGGCGAGTTTCATGATTTCAATGAGGTGGTTTTGGGTTGGGCGGTGGCATGAGACGCACGCCATTGAGCCGCGAGACTAGCGGTCGTGTCCGGCCCTGCAAGGCAAAAGACAAGTCGGGAGGCGGCGATTTCCGGCCGGCGATCCGCCGCGCGAATTGACGCTGAAACGGCACCCCGGCAGGCCGAAAGCGCCGCAATTCACGTCTTCCCCCTTGTATATTTCTCCCGAAGCCCGGACTCTCCCGGCATGCCCGCAGCGCCCGAAGCCGATCCCCGGTTCAACGAATTCATCATCCTCCAAGCCCAGAACGCCGGGCTGTTTCTTGGCCAGATTCCGAACCCCCACAGCGGTGAGAAACAAATCAACCTGCGCGCCGCCCAATCCGTGATTGATTCACTGGAAATGCTCGCTTCCAAAACCTGCGGGAATCTCACAAGTTCCGAGCAGAAGCTCCTCACCACCGCGCTCAATAATCTGCGGCCGCTGTTCCAAGCTGCCCAAGCTTCAAGCGACCTTTGACCCTTTTAACTCCCATGAATTTCGACCCATTCAACATCGGCAATGTCCCCGTCGGCGGCCCGGTTCCCTTTTTCATCCTTGGTCCCTGCTCCCTCGAATCCGAGGCGTTCGCCTGGGAAATGGCACGCTCACTCAAGGAAATCGCCGACCGCACCGCCATCCATTTCATTTTTAAAGCCTCCTTCGACAAGGCGAACCGCACCTCGGTGGACGCCTTCCGCGGCCCCGGCGTCAAGGAGGGCTGCCGCATCCTCGGTGAAATCGGCAAGGAACTCGGCGTCCCCGTCACCACCGACATTCACACCGCCGAACAGGCCGCCATCGCCGCCGAACACGTCGATCTCCTGCAAATTCCCGCCTTCCTCTGCCGCCAGACCGACCTGCTCGAAGCCGCCTCCAAAACCGGCCGCGCCGTAAACGTCAAAAAAGGCCAGTTCCTCGCCCCGCTCGACACCGTCAACATCGCCGGAAAAATGCGCGCGTTCGGCTGCGAGCGCTTTCTCATCACCGAGCGCGGCACCACCTTCGGTTATAACAACCTGGTCGTGTACATGCGCTCGCTCTACTGGATGCGCAAAGAAGGTCTGCCTGTTATTTTCGACGCCACCCACTCCGTCCAGCGCCCCGGCGGACTCGGCGGCGCAACTGGTGGCGACGGAGAACTCGCTCCGGTCCTTGCCCGCGCCGCGGTCGCCACCGGCCTCGACGGCTTGTTCATGGAAGTTCACTCCGATCCCGCCAACGCCGTGTCGGACGGGCCTAACCAAATCCCGCTCGAGTTCATCGAGGACCTCCTCATCAAACTGATCGCGATTCATCACGCCTCGCACTGAGCGAGTCCTAACCCTATCGATCCCGCCCTGTCTTGCGCCGCATTCTTACAGCTCTCGTGCTTGTCGTACCCACCGCTACTTGGGCTGGAGAGGCACCCGAGATCGCGCCGCCCGCGAAGGAGATTCCCGCCTTCGGGCTGCTTCCCGACGGCAGCGAACTCAAGAACGTGGTCCTCCCGCGCTACGATGAAAACCGCCGCTTGCTCAGTGTCGTGAATGCCACGGCGATGACCATCGTCGGTGCCGGGGAAATCGCCGGCGACACGGTCTCTGCGTTGTTTTACAACTCCGATCAAACCCAGCGCGGGCGCGTTGATTTCGCAAAGATGGTTTTCAACCAGCAAAAAGGCCTGCTGACTACCAAGGATCCCGTCCACATGCAATCCGAACGGATGAGCACCCGCGGCGGCGGCCTTTATTACTCCCTCGCGCAGGGCAAGGGTTTTATGCTCGGCCCCGTCACCACCAACCTCCAAGCTCCTCCCACCGCGACGACCATGCACGCTCCCACATCACCGCTTCGCACCACCGCGCTTCTCGGCATCTCGCTTCTCACCCAATCACTGGTGGCAGCGCCTCCCAAGCCGCTAACAGCCGCTGAAGCCGCGGCGATCCAGGCGGATGCCGCATCCAAGGGAGCCCCCGCCGTCGCTGCGCAAATTCTCGCCCGCCAGAATCTGGACAGGGATGTGGCTGGTGCCGCCACCGTCTCTAAAGATGTCTCCACCTTCCTCACTCAAGCAAATTTCCCGGCCGTCAACACCGATCCCGTGCCGGCCCCCGCCAAACCGCTCGAAATCCAGAGCGGCCCTAACGACACCTTGATCCACTGCGAGGGCGGCATGTATTACGATGCCGATGAAGGAGTCATGGTTTACCTCAAAAACGTCACGGTCAAAGATCCGCGCTTCAATCTATCAGGTGCTAACGAGCTGAAGATTTTCTTTGAAAAAAAGCCGGCCAAAGTCGCAAAAAAGGACTCGAAGGAACCGGCGAAATCTGCCGCGCCAGACAAAGCTGCGGAAGCATCCGGCAACGCCAAGCCCGGCGCGGAGGGAAGCCCCGGAGCGGGGTTCGGCGATGTCGAGCGCATCGTGGCCACGGGTGCCGTGCTGATCGAACAGAAAGCGGTTCCCGGCAAGGATCCCATCCACGCCAGCGGTGCCATTTTCACCTACAACATCAAAGCCGACCAAATCATCCTCAGCGGCGGCTACCCGTGGTATACCCAAGGCACGACCTTCATGCGGGCAAAAGAACCGAACCTCACTCTCCGGATGTCGCCTAAAACAGGCAGCTTTGTCACCGAAGGAGTTTGGGACATGGGCGGAAATCTGGAATCCAAAAAGAAGTAGGCGTTACCCATCCGCCACTGCCATGTCCATTCCCGCCACCATTCCACCGATGCACCATCCTGGTTCTACCTGCTCCCATACGGAATCCGCCGTCCTCTTCGCTAACGGACTCCGCAAGACCTACAACGGCCGCGCCGTGGTGGATGGGGTTTCCATCACTGTCCAGCCCCGGGAAATCGTCGGCCTGCTTGGCCCTAACGGCGCGGGCAAGACCACCTCGTTCTACATGATCGCCGGTTTGATTCCCGCAGACGCTGGTTCGGTTTGTTTCAATGGCCACGACATGTCGCACATGCCGATGCACCGCCGCGCCCGCCTCGGCCTCGGTTACTTGCCGCAGGAGGAGTCGGTTTTCCGCAAGCTCTCGGTGCTGGACAACCTGCTCGCGATCCTTGAGACCCGGCCGAATCTCAACCGCGCCGAGCGTCACGAACGCGCTCATGATTTGTTGGTGCGTTTCGGCATCAGCAAGCTCGTCAAGTCGCTCGCCATCACTCTATCCGGTGGCGAAAAACGCCGCCTCGCCATCGCCCGCTCGCTGTGCTCGGACCCCACGCTGCTGATGCTTGACGAGCCGTTCGCCGGCATTGATCCCATCGCCGTGGAAGACATCCAGCGCATCGTCCGCGAGCTGCGCGACCGCGACGGCCTCGCCATTCTCATCACCGACCACTCGGTCCGCGAAACCCTCAGCATCACCGACCGCGCCTTCCTCATCCATGATGGCCGCGTCATCCTCGAGGGCGCGTCCGACGAGCTCGTCAACGACCCCATCGCCCGCAAGCATTACTTGGGCGAGGATTTCAGGATGTGATGCGGATCAATGCGCCGCCAGCCAGTTAGGCCCGGTGCCCGAGCTGACCTCGACGGGCACGTTGTTAGGAAGTGGCAGTGCGGTTTTCATCGCCGTGAGGAT
Organism: Akkermansiaceae bacterium; assembly: GCA_043716765.1. Lineage (GTDB taxonomy): Bacteria > Verrucomicrobiota > Verrucomicrobiia > Verrucomicrobiales > Akkermansiaceae > Luteolibacter. The sequence goes on along the minus strand of JAYSYA010000284.1, from coordinate 16,544 downwards.
TTGCGGAACGAGCTCTTCCCGTTCGTCATGCGCGAGGTCGAAGACAAGTTCGTCATGCACCTGGAGCAACATCTTGGACTGATAGGATTTCTCCCGCAGCAGCGTGGCGATGCGGATCATCGCGAGTTTGATCATGTCCGCGGCGGTGCCTTGGATCGGCATGTTGATGGCAGCGCGCTCGGCGATGCCGCGGAGGTTCTGGTTGCCGGAATTGAGGTCGGGAAAATAACGCCGGCGACCGCTGAGGGTTTCGACGTAGCCGGCCTCGCGGGCATCGTTCACGGTGCGGTCCATGAACTGGCGGATGGCGGGATACTCGCGGAAATAGGCTTCAATAATGTTAGCCGCGTCCGTCCGCGGGATGGCGAGGCGCTGGCTGAGGCCGAAGGCGGAGATGCCGTAGATGATGCCGAAGTTCACCATCTTCGCGGTGCGGCGCATGTCGGAAGTGACGTTTTCCGGCTCGACGGCGAAGACTTTGGCGGCGGTGATCGTGTGGATGTCTGCATCGTTCTGGAAAGCCTCGATCATGGTCGCGTCCTGTGAGATCGCGGCCATCACGCGGAGTTCGATTTGCGAGTAATCGCAGGAAAGCAGCGTGAAGCCTTGGCGCGGGACGAAGGCCTTGCGGATCTTGCGGCCGGCCTCGGAGCGGACCGGGATGTTCTGCAAGTTAGGATCCGACGAGGCAAGCCGGCCGGTGGCGGCGACGAGCTGATGGAAATGGGTGTGGATGCGCCCGGTTTTTGGGACGATGTGGGTGGGCAGCGCATCGAGGTAAGTGCCCTTGAGTTTGGTGGACTCGCGCCAGGAAAGGATGTCGGTGATGATCGGGTGCTTGCCTTCGAGCGTGGCGAGCGTTTGCTCGTCGGTTTTGTATTGGCCGGTCTTGGTCTTTTTGGCTTTTTCTGCCAGACCGAGCTGGTTGAAGAGGAGGTCTCCCAGCTGCTTGGGCGAGGCGATGTTGAATGAGCGGTCCGCGTGGACGTGGATCGATTGCGCGAGCTCGTCGATCTGGATTTGCAACTCGTCGCCGATGACGCCGAGCGCCGCGGGATCGATAGCGATGCCCTCCATTTCCATGCCGACGAGGACGGGCAGCAGCGGGCCTTCGATTTGCTTGAGGATGGCTTCTTGGCCGGACTCGGCGAGTAGGGGACGGATTTTTTGCGCAATCTGGAAGGTGACGTCGGCATCCTCGGCGGCGTATTCCGCGAGAATGGTTAGCGGGATGGCGCTGATGTCTAGGTCCTTGGAGGCTTTAGCTTGTTTGGCGTGGGCGAAGAGATCGAGGGCGGTTTCGGGTTCGGCGGTGGGCCTCGAGATGTCCGCGAGTTTGACCGGGGTGTAGCCTAGCAGGATTTCTGAAAGGTAATCCATCGAGTGCCGGCGCTCGGGCGAAATCAAGGTGTCCGCGAGCATGGTGTCGAAGAACGGACCCGCGACTTCGATGCCGTGATGAAGCAGAATGGAGAGGTCGAATTTGAGGTTGTGGCCGATTTTTTCCGCAGGGGAGGCGAAGATGGACTGCAACTCCGAAATTTGGGATTTCAGATCGGTGATCGGAAGATACCAGCCTTCGTGGGCTTTCCAAGAGAACGCAACGCCTAGCAGTTTCGAGCTGAAGCGGTCGAGGCCGGTGGTCTCAATGTCGAAGCAGAAGGAGTTCTGTTGGGCGAGCTCGCTGAAGAGCTTGGCCTGGAGTTCGGGAGTGTTGGCGAGTTGATAGGCGTGCGGGACGTCGTGGATGGTTCTGAAGGTTTCGAAGAGGGTGGGAGACGGAACTTCATCAGAGGCTTGGCGGTGGGAAACCGCCGCCACGCCGGAGAAAAGCCGCTTGGTAAGGGTGCGGAATTCAAACTCGGTGAAGAGGGTTTTCAAGGCCTCCTCGTCGCGCGCGGAAAGGACGAGATCGTCCCAAGTGACGTCCACCGGCACGTCGAGGATGATGGTGGCGAGCTCCTTGGAGAGCAGCGCTTGGTCCGCGTGGGTCTCGACGTTTTCCTTTTGCTTGCCCTTGAGCATCGCAGAATTGGCGATGAGATTTTCGATAGAGCCAAACTCCGCGATGAGCTTTTTCGCGGTTTTTTCGCCCACGCCGGGGATTCCGGGAATGTTGTCCGCGGCGTCGCCCCAGAGGCCGAGGATGTCGATGACCTGCGCCGGACGCTCGATTTCCCAATTCCGGAGCATTATCGCAAGGTCGATGACTTCATGATCCGAGCCCTTGCGTCCCGGTTTCCACATCGAGGTGCTTTCCGAGATGAGCTGCGCGAAATCCTTGTCCGGCGTGACCATGAACGACTGGAATTCCTCCAGCTCCGCGCGCTTCACCAGTGTGCCGATGATGTCGTCGGCCTCGAAGCCATCAGCCTCTAACACAGGAATCCCGAATGCCCGGCACAGCGCTTTCACGTGCGGAATCGCGGCGGCGAGCTCCTCTGGCATTTCGTCGCGCTGCGCCTTGTAAGCGGGAAAAAGGATGTGCCGCGGCGTGGGCGCGGAGGTGTCGAAGGCGACGCCGATGTGGGTGGGGTTTTCCTTCTCTAGAATCGATAGCAGCGTGTTGATGAAGCCGTAAAGCGCGGAGGTGTTAGTCCCCTTGGAGTTGCGGATGGGATTCTGGATGAAGGCGAAATGGGCCCGGTAAATCAGGGCCATGCCGTCGAGCAGGAAAAGGCGTTTCATGGCCGGAGCTTGGGCGGCCGCAGACAGGGAGTCCAGTGAATGTCAGGTGGCACGTTGCTCACCGGGTCATGGTTCGTCACCACCGATCGAGCGTGTGAGGACGCGGAAGAATCCACGGCTGCCAGGTGCCGGATCTGTGACTTTCACAAGGGTGTGACTGTTCGGCAGGACTTCCTCGGTGACAGTGGCGGTGCCGCTCCAAGGGGCGTTGCCGGTCTTTATGGCGACGTCGATCCAGCTTCCTTGGGATAGATCCGGGGAGTGAAGGACGCGGAAACGCAGGCCGGGAGCCAAGGTGCTCCGTTCGAATTCAAAACTACCGTTCAGACCGTTCCGGTTCACTCGCTGGGTGGATTCTAGCAGCTTTCGTGACTTCAGGCTTTCATAGCGGGCGAGTGCTTCGAGAAAATAATAGTCGCCGTAGATCAGCGAGCGGGATGGGTCATTCCATCGGATGCTACCACGCTTGAGGATACCGGGATGGGCGAGGTCTGAAGCCGCGCAAAGGTAATCTGGCTCGGAATCCGCATCGTCTCCGTCATAAGTGATCAGGCAATGCAGGATGTCCTCCGCCGCGCTGAGGTAGCGGTCCCGGTCGGCAGTGTTGATGGCATAGTCGCTCAACTCGATCAAGGCGGACGCCGCGATGGCAGCTGCGGAGGAGTCGCGCTGGGTGAATGTCGAGGTTGCTGACTTGCGGTCTCCAAGGCCGCCGCCGGTGGTGGAACTGTAGTTGTCGTTCGCATCATTCCAAGGCCCCGGCGGCTCGCCTAAGGCTGCGTCGAAATCGCTCGGCGGCACGAAGTCGCCGAGTCGGTGGTTATGAAGATCCGCAGTTAGGTAGTGCGGCAGGTGGCTGATGAAGTAGTCCGCAGTGGCCTTTGCGGCGGCAAGGATGTCCGAGGCATCCGTGGCGGAATCGCGGCGGGCATATCGATAGGCACAGGTAAGACCATAAATGGCCCATGCCTGCCCGCGCGACCAAGTCGTCTCATCGCCGTAGCCCTGTGAGGTGCTTTTCCGCTCGATTTGTCCAATCCTCGACCCGCTTTCAAAGTGCTTGACGACATGATAAGTGCTACCGTCAGCCCGCAAGTGCTTGGCGATCGAAGTCCGGACGTGGGCCAATGCATGATCGAACCAAAGGCGACTGGACGGCAGATGGCCATTCATTTCATAGCCAAGAAACATCACCTCGAGGTTCATTAGATTATCCACACAAACCGGATACGGGCTTTCGTAAGGAGCATTCCATGAGCGGGTGAAATTGGCGGGAATCGGGATACCGGCGGAATTGGGTTGGTTGAAGCGAGAATCCAATTTTGCTGCCGCAGTGGTGACTGCAGACTTGGCGAAAGCCCGGTGAACCCCACCCGGGTCACTGAGTTCGTCGTGGTAGAGCCAAGCTTTTCCTTGTGACGACAAGACGATGAATCCGATGTCATGATCGGCGTTGGTTGATTGCGCCAGCGAAGCCGACCAGTTCGTGGCGCGTTGTCGCCAGACCTCACTGCCGCTGTGCTGGGCGAGGAGCCAGAGCGTCCCCGGCCAGAAGCCGACCTGCCAGTCGCGGTTGTTTGAAACCACCGACCAACGTCCGCTGGCCAGGTCCCCCGTGGCAGGGAAATTTCCATACATCGCATTGCTGCTATAGTTGGCGGCCATCCAGTCGATAGTTGCCGCGGTACGCCGTTCCGAGACACTCCAAGCTTGCGCCAACTCTACAGAAAGATCTCTTGCTGCCAAAGGGGGGGCGAAGAGAAACGTGACGCTTAGGGCGAAGCAAGATTGCTTCAGGACGCCTTGTTGGGGGTCATGGGGCATCCTATAACTTCGAATATTCTCCTGAACCTTCAACCTCTCATTTGAGCATCTTGTCTGGGATCGAAGCAGCGGCGCTTCCTTGCGTCAATGAGTCGGCTTGATGTCGAGCATCAGGGAAATGTGCATGGCGGTGAGCTCGCCCATCGAAGTGCAATCGCCGAAACCGCTGGTGGCGTGCATCCGGTCTAGCTCGCGGGCCAGCGTGACGACGTGCTCGCGCGGCGCGATGTCCTCGCGTCGCATGATTCCGAGCAGCGCGCGCAGGCGGCCGCTCTCGACCTTGGCGCGGCGGGACATCTGCGCGTGTTCCTCCGCCACGTATTGGTCGATGCTTTTACGGTTGAGCACGTCGAACGCGAGGCGGGTGACCTGGCGGTTCGAGTTGAAGCGGAACGCCAGATAGATGTTGCCCTTGCCTTCGTAGGATTGCTGGTCGAAATCGATCGCCCGCACGCGGTATTGGACCTCCTCGAAGTCCGGCGTGATGTCCACCACGTAGTTCACGCTGCGCATGTCGCCGAGCAGTCGGATGAAGCTGCGCTCGGTAAATTTCGTGAACTCCTTGGCGATCCGCACCTTGTTGAGCCCGGGCTGGGAGAGGTAGTCACGGATGAATACATCACCCGGAACTCCAGCGATGTGTTCCTCGATGAGGGTGTTGCCGTTGACCAGATAGTTGATCCGGTTAGGTGAGAGGATGTGCTCCAGCTCCAGTCCATAGATCCGTGAGGCGTCGGCTTGCTTCACATAGAAATAGTCGGAATTGTCGTTGAAGAGATTGGTGACGCGGATGCGGAAGGGTTTCGAATTGCCGAAATCCCCGAAGTCGATGCGGTCCACCACGAGGTGTTCGTGCTGTTCAACGTCGCGGCCGAGTTTGAGCTCGGTGTAGATGCTGGTGAGCCGCGGGCGGAGTTCCTCAAGGACCTCCGGCGGATACATCACGGTCAGCCACAAGGTCTCCTTGCCGGTGGGGTCTTCGTAAGGAATCGCCCCGCTGAAGCGGCAGAGCTCTTCATAGACCCGCGGGATTTCCCGGTAGCGGTCGAAGTGATAGAGATACTGCCGCAACGATTGGGAAACCGGATACTTCGTCTTCTGCCGCGCGATCACGGCGGGAAAATAAACAGGATCCTGTGAGAAGGCGAGCGACGATTGGCAGGCATTTGGACCAAGATCAGGGCGTGACTTCCAAGCGGACAAATGCCTTGGGCGTCAATCCGGGCAGCGTGTATTTCAAGGTTCCTGCGCTATCGACAGCGTCACCCGTCACATCATCCCAACCCGATAGGTTTTCCGAACTCCACACCGTGTAAGTGACGCCGACGGCACCCGTGTCGTGTGGCCAGGAAATCGATTTGACTCCCGCGACGGTGACCAGTTGCGGGTTCGGGGTGAACGCGGAGTTGTTAAAATGTATCCGCCGAGCTTTCGGTTTAGCAAACGCGAGAAAAAATTTCAAATCATTCCGCCCCGAACGGTTTACAAAAAAAGCCATCAAGCCCCGTCCGGTTGCTAATGCTGCCCCGGCTTCGGCAGCGGTTCGTCGCCGAGGATCTTATCCAAATCCGCCACCCGCTCCCACGGGCAGCGCTTGCGTTGGTATTTCTTCCAAACCACGTCGCGCAGTTCCCGCCACACCGCCTCCGACGGCGGCTTAAGGTCAGTCCACGTCGGGTTGCGCTTCTCCCGTGTCGTCATGATCGTCCACCGCGTGCCGAGGTAATTCGCCCGGTAAAAGACTTTCCCGTCGTCGGTATTTTCAAACCACTCATGACTTTCCATGGCCGGAGACTGGCGGGGCCGCAAACCGGAAACAAGCGGCGAATCCACCCGCAAATCGCCATCGACTCGCCATCTCCGCGAGTGCATCGTCCCGCCATGGCAACCATCGGCGAGCGCGCGTCCCTTCCCATCCTCCACGAGAAAAGCTTCGGCCTCTTTCTCGACGGCGGCGAGCTGGGCGAAATTCTCCTGCCCCACCGGGAAATCCCGCGCGGTTGCAGCATCGGCGAGTCTCTCGACGTTTTTCTCTACACCGATTCCGAGGACCGCCCGGTCGCCACCCTCAAGTCGCCCAAGGTCATGCCTGGCCAGTTCGGCCGGCTGAAATGCGTGGCCGTCACCGGCGTCGGCGCATTCCTCGACTGGGGCCTGCCCAAGGATTTGCTCGTCCCCTTCCGCGAGCAAAAAATCCGCATGGACGTGGGCAAAAACTACATCGTCCACGTCCACCTTGACGAGCAGACCGGCCGCATCATCGCCTCCAGCCGCATCGCCCGGCACATGGATCTCACCCCGCCCGACTTCCGGCTGGAGCAGGAAGTCGACCTCATCGTCTTCGGCAAAACTGACCTCGGCTACAAGGCCATCATCAACGGCACCCACAGCGGCCTCATCTTCGCCAACGGAGTTTTCCAACCGCTCCAACCCGGCGAAGCCCTCAAAGGCTTCATCACCGCCATCCGCCCGGACGGGAAAATCAACATCAGCCTCCATCCCGCCGGCCGCGCCAAGGTCGATGACTTGGAAACCCGGATCCTCGCCGAGCTCGCCGCCCGCGGCGGATTCTGGTCCCTCGGCGACCACAGCCCCGCGGCGGAGATCAACGAGGAGTTAGGCGTCAGCAAGCGCACCTTCAAGCAAGCCACCGGCGCGCTCTTCAAAAAGGGCAGGATCACCATCGACCACACCGGCCTCCGGCAGATCAAGGAATCCGACTGAGCGGAAACGGGATTGAGCGGGGCGATTTGGTTGAATAGATCGGACACTACTTGGGAGTTTCGGTGCCGGCGAGGTCCTGTTGGCTTGCCTCCGGCGGGCTGATCGCCGCCACGCTGAAAGTCCGGGCGCAGCCAGCGGATGAGGCCGCGCTTTTCCTCGGCGGCGCGCTCAAGGTTGAGGGCGACGAGGCGGCTGAGGAGCGTAGCGGCGATCACCGGTCGCCGCTACAGTCCTGCCACCCATACGCTTCTAACACTCATGAATGGGGTTATTCATCTTGGATTGGGTCATTGCTCACGGATTAACACGGTTTTGATTTCATGGAGTGTGCTCATCATGGATTTGTCCGATCTCCCTGCCGAGACCACCCTGCTCACCGAACCGGGATGTCCCATGACCAACTTCACCGCGATCCAGTCGTTGCTCATCGAGGTGTGGGTCCTCAGGAGGATCGCGAGTTGCGCCTTGCGGGCGTCGCTCTTTTTCAAACCCGACAACCAGGACTTCGACGAGGGCAGTCCAAGGTGGCGGATGCCCTCACGCAGGATTCTCATCGCCTCCTTCTCGCCGCGGTCCCGGTTGGCTCCCTCAGCCCGGCTGGTGCCGCCACGGCGGCGCACGGACGGACTTTCCAACATCTTCAGCAGCTTGTCCCTGAAGCTGTCCTTGCCGAGATACCAGCCGCGACGAATCGCCTGCGACGCCTCGTCATCGATCTTGCCGCCGTCGGTGGCCGCCCGGGCTTCCAGCCTCCTGACATAGGCCCGCCTGCCGCGACCGTCGTTGGCCAGATTGAAGCTGCGCAAAATCCGCTCGCTGACCAACCAGTCCGGCCCGTTTCCCTTGTGGTGCGAGGGCAGGCTGCTCCACGGATACGCCACCAGCGGGCCCTCGTCCCCGCCCGCCAATCCGGCCCTCGCCGGGTTGAGGTGAATGTAGTCGGCGAGAGCTTTGAAGTAGTGGGCGTCGGCATCGGAACCGTTGACCGGCACCGCCTTGTAGCGGCCTTGAAAAACGTGGCCGCGCCTTTGTCGCGCGCGGTTCCACCCCTGGCTGTAGGTGGCGAGCAACTGTTTCATGCCGGTGACGAGATTGGCCTGCGGGGTCTCCAAAAGGAGATGGAAGTGATTGCCCATGAGCGCCCACGCATGGACCTTCCACCCATGGCTCGCACAAACCTGGCCGAGCCGGTGGAGAAACGCCTTCCGGTCGTCCTCGGTGACAAACACGGCATCTCCCCCGTTGCCGCAGGCCATCACATGGTAAATTGCGCCCGGATACTGAAAACGAGGTTGTCTGGCCATCCGCAAGGCTGGAGTGTCCCGCTGATGTCGGCAAGGCTTTTGTTAATCCGTGAGCAGTGACCCCATTCATGGTCATCACCCGGCGACTGCGGGCCTGGAGTTCGGCGAAGTCGAGGTAAAGAGATACAATCAGATTTAAATCACCGAGTTCCTGCTCGTTCAGGTAATTCTTGGCCACTGCCACATCGGTTTTCCGCAGGTGGCTGCCAGGCCAGGTCATCAGCCCCATGTTCGGTTTCGCTGCGTCCGCGCGGGCCGCGATGACTTCCGCCGCCGTCTGCCCGTGCGCCGCCCAGTGCATCTTGTTCTGCACCGTGGCAAAGAAAAGCTGTGACGCCTCCGCTCGCGGGTCGTAGTCCGCACTTGTGGTGTAAATATCGAGCACCTTGCGCCAAAACACCTTTTCAGACGACCGGATGTCGCGGATGCGCTCCAGCAACTCGTCAAAATACGCGCCGCCGCCCGATTCCTTCAGCCGCTCATCGTCCATCGTGAAACCCTTCACGATGTATTCCCGCAGCCGTTGCGTGGCCCAGATGCGGAATTGCGTGCCCCGCAGCGATTTCACCCGGTAGCCCACCGAGATGATGACATCCAGGTTGTAAGCTAGCGTTTGGTAGGTTTTCCCGTCGGCGGCAGTTCGTGCATAATTTGCACATACTGCTTCCTCTATCAGTTCTCCTTCCTCGAAAATATTCCGGATGTGCTTGGTAATGACGGAGCGTTCCCGCTGGAACAAGTCCGCCATCTGCGCCTGCGTCAGCCAAACCGTTTCATTCTCAAACCGGCACTGCACACGGGTGCCGCCATCCTCCGTCTGGTAGAGAATGATTTCGGAATGGGGCATAGGTTCGTCGCTCATGACCTCATCCTCCTTCTTCCGCCCCAACGGGGCATCCGCCTCAAGGAGCGGCGGAGTCCGTCCGCCGATGCCCATGGAAAGCCCATGAATCGAGCCAAACCGCTTTCCCATGGGCCCATGGTCAAAGCGATCGGATATCGCCTCTCATTGTTCCTGCGTCTCGCCTGCTCTTCACTTCGACGTTCAATGTTTGACGTTCGATGTTCAATGTTCCCTCTTTCCTCCCGCTCCGCCGCCACGCCTTCCGGTGCGATCACCGCGCCATGGACGTAATTCCAGCCAGCCTCCTGGAACCACTGGATGGCGAGCTGTTCAAGTTGGTCTTCGGTGATCATGGGGATATCGGTCCGGCGATTTGCGCCTAAATAAGCAAGTGATTGATTTCGTGTGCATTCGCTCCTCGCCAAGGAGTCTTGGCGGCTTACGTCTAAAAGAGAACTAGGCCCAGAACGGCAAGTAATGACGGTAGCGCAGCGATTTCTGCTCTGGGTCGGCCAGCTTGATTTTTCCGGCTTCGATGGTGTCCCGGATCGGCTGATCCACCCATAGCGCCCCTTCCGGATCGTCAGCCGGCAACGGCGGAATCTGTGTCACCAGCAGATTCGGATTCCCCCCAAGTTCCGAAAGGCTGCGGTCCTCGTTCTGAATCCACAGATCCAGCAAAAGCAGCAGCGCCATCGTCTCTTCCGACCACCCCTGCGCGGCCGACCAAGTCAATTCCTGCCCATCCTCGATCCGCAAGGAGGCAAACACTAGGCCTTCGCCAAGTTCGCGGATGTCCGGAAACCCGCTTCCCTCGATCAAAGCATGGGCCACCTCCCCCATTTCGAACATCGGCTGTCCAAGCGGGGCACTCGGCAACGCGCATTTCACCAACCGGTTCGCCACCCACTCGCAGCACAGCGAGTTCTTCCCGGCATAAGCACCCTTGACGTAATACTCCGCAAACTCCGCCTTACAGAGAAATGGCTTGGTCATGCCCTGCACGGCACGTCCGACAACTTCGGTAATAGTCATGGGGTCGTTCATTTTAGATTCTCCTGGAAGACGACGCCTGTGTATATCCTATGCGTGATTGTGAAATTGCCATCCCAGAAGGAAAACTCCACCAGCGCTTGTTGGAGACTTCCGGGCAGGTATTTCAACTCACCGGCTTTAATTCCATAGCTGCCCGTCCATTCCTTGCCAGTGGCGGCAACCGGGATGCACTCACCTTCGAAGCGGATCTTCACGCAGTCCAACAGCTTTAGGTCACGATTTCCAATCACCGTCCGGTGATAGGGAATCGTTCCCTCGTCCTGAGTTGGATCGATCGGCCGGATCCATTCCCCGAGATTGTATTCGGCTCCGGCCCCAGGCGTGACTTCGATCCCTGCCACACAACGCCCCCCCTTCTTCATGGAGTTGGCCAGCACGAGGATCGATTTGGTGAACGGAGCACTCATGTCTTTAGGAGTTAGAAAATCACAAGACCTAGGTTTAAATTACCGCCACAACGTCGCACTGGCGGCGTCATAGAATTTAACTTCAAGTGGGTTAGCCCTCCTTCGGTAACTAGGAATGCTTTCCGCCTTTCTAATGATAGACCGATTCGCTGGTGAGTGGGGATCTCCATACAAACTCACGTAAAGGCGCTTTGTCTTCCCGTGACGTCCGATTCGGTCGATGAAGATGTGATCATCGCATTCGTCCAACGAATGACCAAAGACTACCAAGTTGTCCCTAAGACCTGTAAAACCTTTGTACATCTTCGACAAGTAGTCATTGTGCCTGATGCGGTCCACCTTTTCATCGCTGGTTCCCTCCGACACGAAAACTGGATAAAAATTGTTATTGAGCGCGGCTCGAATCTGCTCAATGAGCGGAATCTGGGTATTCACCCAAGTGAATTTCTGCATCTCGACTCCGGTGTCGTAAAGATGTAGCGCTCCGTGAAGGTATCTAATGTTCTGGTTGTGTGAGTTGTCCGGTTCCCAGGAAACATAAGGTGCTTCGGGATCTTCGGCAGGTTTTCTAAAGCCGTCGTCGCATTGAATCTGCTGATCGCCCAATTCTGTCTGCATCATCGCCCAATAGAGCAATAGGTCGTAGTTGAGGGTATTGATGCTTTTGTATCCCCGGAGAAAATCACGGGCCAGAATATATTCGTTCCAACCTATTTCATGGGGTCTGTCCGGGTGCGTCCCGGCGACGGCGGTCACGAGCACCTCACGTAACGCGCTGGCATCCATTTCGGCTCTGGATCTCGCCTCAGCGTCGACTGGCGCATAGAGACTTGCTAGCGATGCAAAACTTCGAAGAGCCCGGATGACCGCCTCAAAGTTTGTTGTTCCGAGCTTTGTAAACGCATCCCTTGCTCGTTGAACTCCCGAAAAGTCGGCCATATCGAACAATCGCCCGTAGCTAAACAGGTCGGGTCTGCATGCGATGCTAAATCCATTGCCCAGCAACAAATGCCGCTTGTCGCCGCATTCATCCAAGACATCCTGATATGACATTAGATCCATAAACGTGATTTATCTATCGTGCTATCGCTTGAGATGATGGATTGCCGTTTCCCATTTCAAACATCGCCAAAAAGTTCCGGATGAGGGGCTTCTCTCTTCTTTTCACGCGAAGTTTTGGCAGGAGACTCAAATGCACCTGCTGCTTCCATTTCGGCGGCTGATAGTGTCGGACCGTTGCAGATTTTCTCTAAAAGCGCTTTTTGCTTGGACTCGATGGAAACCAGCCAACCGAGGACGTTTAGCACGTTGATTAGCTCGGTAGTGTATTCCGCCAGCCAATAATCGGGCTGGATAAAACCGAGTGCGGAGGGCGGGCGGCGGTCTCCGATAATGGGTCTTGCCCGATCCTTCTTCCTATAGCTGAACCATTGCAGTAGCACTTGCTTGCCGGATACTTCGTAGCTCCACACTTCTAGGCTGACGTTTTCCACATAGCCCTTTTCTCCGATGAGCAGCCGTCTCAGTTGCGAATCGTAGTTGATCGAATTCGGCATCTCGTCGGGGTTCTGCGAGATTGCGCCAGCCTTTGGAATGCTTGGGCGCTCTGCCGCAGGTAGCCGAGGTGGTTGTGCGGGACGGTCATTCTTCGGATCCACCATGCGTTCACCGAAGGTGTGCAGCCAGATGACAGTGCGCCCGAGCACGGTGGCTTCGGTGAAATCGGCCGCGTCGGCTGTGATGGGGATCCGGAGGCCTGGCGTCGAGAGGTCGCCTCGAAAGCGCGCGGTGAAGGCCGGGTGTGCGGCGGTCGCGGCCACGTAAGCGAGAAAATCCTCGGCGCTCACGGGGCGGCCTAGTCGCTGCGCGAGGCAGGGCAGCAGCTTCGGCGGAAGATTCGCGCTGCTCGCGCCGGGATCGCGCCAGAGCGGGAAGACGCGGCCACCGCGTCCGTTGTAGTGATGAAGATCGGGAATTGCTGCGGTGAGCGTGAGCGCAGGGCCGTTCGTGGGAGAGCGGTCACTCGGCGCGGTGATAAAAATCTGCGCGTCCGAGCGCGCAGACCACAGCTCGGGATTGGGACGGTTAATCAAACGATTGTCGGGAATGATCCACTGCCGGTCGAATGATCGAAAGCCGTAGCGCGTTGCCGGAATGCCCGCGCCGCTTTCATCAGCGACAGGCTTTGCTCGCGCCTCGTAACCGGGAAGACCAACACGCACGACCCGCTTGCTATGTCTGTCGCCGAGTCCTTCCTTCAGCTCATGCGGATGGAAAAGCAGTTCCTTCTCATCTGTCGGAGCGTTGACAAGCTTCTGCCAGCGCTGCTCCAGCGATTCCAAATCCGGCGCGATGATCCACGTTCGCCCCGGCATCACGCCTGAGCCGTCGTATATGAAGAGGTCCTCGAGTTTCGGAAATGTAGCCCACACGCCTGTCGAGGCTGGCAGGAACGGCGCGCGCCAATCAGTCGGGCAGTCAATCCAGGCGCTCTCTTTGAGCTGCAGCTCTCCGAGCGCCTTAAACTTTTCCGTGCGATGTCCAGGCGGCAGCGCGTGGAAGCGCACCTTCGCCGGCACGCTCGGGTCACTCTTCGTCGAGCGCGAGGCGAGCACGATGCAGATAGGCTGCTGCACGCCCTGGAAGATGCGCGTGGCCACTTCCGGCTGATGCCCTTCGGGCGAACAGTCGATGACCCAGATGTCGTCGCAAGTGCGCCGGAGGTAATCGCGCATCTTTTGAAAGCCGGGACCGCCGAGGAATCCCGCGACGGAAATATAGCAGACGATGCCGGAGCTAGCTGCAGGATGGTGGTCGAAGACCTTCCACGTCGCCCACCGCCAGAAATAAACATACAAATTTCGCAAGTGCTTGCTGTGCACTCCTGCGCCCCAATCCTTGGGTGGCATCCATTCGGCAAGTGGCGCGGTCTTCTCCGCCGCTTTGGTCTCTCCCTCGATCCATGCACCGAGGCCTTTGGCCTTTTCCTTGTAAGGTGGGTTTCCAATGACAACGGTGACTTTTTCGTCGCGTTTGATCTTGTTAGCGTCCTTTCGGGACTGCGCGATCGAGGCAAGCATCCCGGGAATCCAGCCCTCGTCGTCCTGAGGATTTCCCAGAGTGTTTGTCACGAACATCCGGACGGATTCCTTTGGAATGGCGCCGGTGATTTCGAATAGCTCAGCAATGATCCGAAGCTGGGCGACAGCGAAAGGACCGAGCTGCATTTCAAAGGCTATCAGACGCTTTGCTGCCGCATCGATCACTCCAGCCACTGAACCAGCGCCTTCATCGGCCTCAACCGTTTCAGCAATTTTGCGCAAAATACCGAGGGGGAAGGTGCCGGTTCCCGTTGCTGGATCCACGACCATCACGGAAGGTGAGGCTAGCCCATTGTGGAGGTTGAAGCGCGGAGTGCGTAACAAGTCATCGACAAGCCGGACCATGGAGCTAACAACCTGCGGCGGTGTGTAGTAGGATCCGGTTAGCTTGCGCAAGTCGTTGTCGTAAATTTCGAGGAAGTCTTCGTAGAAATAGAGCCACGCGTCCGGCTCCTTCTTGCTGACCTTGGACCAACTCACGGCGTCCAACACGCGGGTGAGAGTGCCGAGTGAGGTTTTGAGCGTTTCCTGGTTTTCCGCGTTGTCAGTGAGTAAACGGAGAGCGGAGCCAATCAGCGAGTTGGATTTCGTTAGCTCGCTGGCAACCGTTTGAAGACCATTTCCGAGAGTGATGTTCTTCGCCCGCGCCATGAGCAGGCCGAAGGTGACGGCCTGGGCGTAGCCGTCTGCAAAACGCTCGTCGGTAGCATCAGGGAAGAGCAGCTTGCGCCAGTCATTGGCAAGTCCAGTGAGCGCCTCACTGCCAAGGGCGAGCTGCTCGGTGACCTCATCACGCAGAAAGCGGCAAAGACGTGCGGTGATGTGCGCGAGTTCCTTGGCATTGCGTGGTGGGATAGGTTTCCAGCGAAGAAAATTCTCAAATAGGGCAAGAAGCCCGTCCGGAGCCTGAAGCTTGTCTCCGGCGGATTCGATATCATCGGCAAACTTGACGATGGCACCAACTAAAACCCCACTTTGCCACAAGCTGAATGCATTGCCGTCCGTATAAATCAGGTTGGGCAGCGATCGGAGCCTCAGCCATTGATCTTTGTCGTGCGCATCTTTGAATTTTAGTGGATGCGCACCTTTTCCGGGTGCCTTGATTTCAACGTATCCGACGAGCGAGCCCTGAACGGTCACTGAATAATCCGGGCGTGTCTTGAGATCGCTCAACGAGGTTTCTCCAACGGCAACAACACTTTCCCGTGAGAAATTGATGACCTCTGCCAGGTCACCTAGGAGGTTTTCGAATGGCCCTCGGAGTTGATCCTCAGGTTGACCAGTCGCGGATGGATTTGAGAGCTTCGACTTTGTTGCTGCACCGAAGGTGGCAATTATCGATTCTAGTGTGGACTTCATGCTGGTAGACCGCTGTTCATGCAATTGAAACTGGCAAAGATTTGCTCTCCAGTTCGGTGCCCGATCAAGCTGTCGGCCTTTTCCCAGCACGACGTAAGTTGAGAAACCCGAAAAGTGCGACTGATGCTTTTGAACTGGCCGAGAAAGTATTGGTAAGCGCCCCCGCGCTCACCCTTCGGGCTCTCCTTCGGTAGACTCTTTGCCACTCCGCTCCATTCGTAAACGTGGCCGAGGATGTCCTTGGCGTGAAGGTCCGCGTGCTGGAACGGGATGGTGGCGATGAGGTCGATGAGCCCCGCGGGGTTCGGGAGGGGCGAACTCCGATTCGCCCGTCTTGATGAAGAGAAAGAGGCGATTCGGAGATCGCCATTCCTTGCATTCTCCGCCTCCAGCGCGTCGTCGATGAGCTTGCCGGTGGAGGTGATCTTGTAAGGTTTGGAAGAGGAAGACCGACCGGCGGGGCGCCCGTCGGAACACGCGAGGCGCGTGTGCTCCCCTAAGATTTCTGTGCCGGCGGAAAGCTTGGCGGAGTCCTGCAAGGTCTTCCACCGCGCCAGCGCCGGCACCCAGAAGACGTTTTTTTCAATGTAGTAGTCCCGCTCCTCCAGCTCTCGGTGGATCGCCTCGTCATACTGAGCGGGCTTGTCGTAGCCGTCCGGGTCCACGAAGAAGTCGTTTTCCGGGTCCTTCAGCATCGCCTCGATTTCCGCTTGCCGCAGGGCGAAGGAGTCCGAGACGTATTTGAGGAAGATCAGGCCGAAGACGGCGTGCTTGTAAACGGCGGCGTCGAGATTGGAGCGGAGCTTGTCGGCGGCGGTCCAGAGCTTTTTGTCGAGTTCGCGGAGGAAAGTCTGGGAGGCGGTGTGGGGCACTGGGGAAAAAGCTGAAAGGCTGAAAAACTGAAACGCTGAAATGGGAAAGCGGAAATGGGGAGGGATCGGCAGTGTGGTGCACGGACCTTCTTGCCCGTGAGGCTAAGGCCCGGAAATGGATCGGGAAGGGAAAAGTGGGATTTTAACAGGGCAACCTCATTCTGAGAAATTAAACCGCGAATGGACGCAAATAGACGCGAATTTTGGAGAACAAGGTAGTGAACGAATGGGGTCATTGCTCACGGATTAGCACGGTTTTGATTTCATGGAGTGTGCTCATCATGGATTTGTCCGATCTCCCTGCCGAGACCACCCTGCTCACCGAACCGGGATGTCCCATGGCCAACTTCACCGCGATCCAGTCG
>JAYSYA010000283.1:0-25270 GCA_043716765.1 Akkermansiaceae bacterium | reverse complement strand
GACCGATGACCAGGCGGCCGCGGAGATCGAGAAGGCCACCGGCCTGCGGGCTTATGTGAACCGCGAGTTCGGCAGCGACTCCCGGGACTTCAATACCGCAACGGTCTGGTGGTATGTGAAAAACACCGGCATCCCGATTTCCTTCGGCACCACGGTGGTCATCGGTTTCATTGTCGGCGTGGCCATCGCCTGCCAGACGTTTTACGCCTTCGTGCTGGATAATTTAAAACACCTCGGCGCGCTCAAGGCGATGGGCATGTCGAATTTCCGCCTCAGTCTGATGCTGCTAGTCCAGGCGCTCACCGTCGGCTTCATCGGCTTCGGACTTGGCTTGTTAGCGACCTCCGCATTCGCGATGGGAGCCATCAAAAACGGCCAGCCGCCGTTCTACATGCCCTGGCAGATTCCCGTCGCCGCCTTTCTAGCAGTCCAACTGATCTGCATGCTCGCCGCGCTGATGGGCATCATCCGCCTGAGCCTTTACGAACCCGCCATGGTCTTCCGTGCCTGACTCCTCTCCATCCCATCACATCGTGGTCGATGTCCGTGCGGTCGAAAAAAACTTCGGCGAGGGGGCGGGCCGTATCCACGTGCTCAGACAAGTGAACCTGCAAGCCCGCAGCGGCGAGATCACGATGCTCGTCGGTCCCTCCGGCTGTGGAAAAACCACCTTGCTCAGCGCCATCGCCGGCACGCTGCGAGTTGAGAGCGGCGAGATCGAGGTCTTGGGCAACTCGCTGGAAAAAATGTCGGGCCACGCGCTCACCCGCTTCCGCGCGAAAAGCATCGGCTTCATTTTCCAACAGTTCAACCTCATCCCCACTCTCACCGTCGCGGAAAACGTCGGCGTCCCCCTGCTCATCCAGCGCGTTTCAAGCGGCAAGGCACTCAGCCGCTCGCGCGAAATCCTCGAAAAAGTCGGCCTCGGCCCGCGATGGAAGGAACGTCCTAACAAACTCTCCGGCGGCGAGCAGCAACGCGTCGCCATCGCCCGCGCCCTCGTCCACGAACCGCCGCTGGTCATTTGCGACGAGCCCACCGCCGCGCTCGACGCCCAGAACGGCGAGATCGTCCTCGACCTCTTCCGCCAAGTCGCCCGCTCGCCCGAGCGCGCCGTCATCATCGTCACCCACGACAACCGGATCTTCTCCTACGCCGACCGCATCGCCCGCATGAACGACGGTGAAATCCACGAAGTCAATGAACAGCTCCACACGGAGACACCGCATTTCGTCCACGAACACGCCATCTGAACCACCGCCATGGATTTCCTTTCAAAGCTCCTCCGCTACGGCACCATCGCCGCCGCCCTTTTCGGCGTCGTGGCCATCGTCATGGTCTCCCGCACCCAAGCCGAACGCGAAATGCCGCCCCCGGGCGACCCGCCGGTCATGCCCCCGCAAAAACCTTACGCGGAAGCCGTCGCCGCCACCGGCATCCTCGAAGCGCTCAGTGAGAACGTCGCCATCGGCGTCCCCCTGCCCGGCCTCGTCACCGAGGTCTTCGTCAAGGTCAACGACGCGGTGAAAAAAAACCAGCCGCTGCTCAAGCTCGACGACCGCGACCTCCTCGCCGAGCAGCTTTCCAACCAGGCCCAACAGGAAATTTCCCGCGCGCAGATCACCGTCAGCGAGGCCCAGCTCGCCAAGTTGAAAGCCCAGCTCGCCCGCCTCAACGCCGTCACCGACAGCCGCGCTGTTAGCCTCGACGACCTTGAAAACCGCAAGCAGGACGTCGCCGTCTCCCAAGCCCAGCTCGCCGCCGCCCGCGCCCAGCTCGCCGCTGCAGAAACCTCGCTCCAGCGCATCACCCTGCTCATCGAGCGCCTCACCGTCCGTGCCCCCCGCGATGGCACCATCATCCAACTCAACATCCGCGCCGGCGAGTACGCCGCCACCTCACCCAAGAATCCCGTGATGATCCTCGGCGAAACCGACAAGCTCCAAATCCGCGCCGACATCGACGAACAGAACGCCACCCGCATTCGCGAGGGCCAGACCGCTTACGGTTACTTAAAGGGCGACCCGAGCGTCACTTTTCCGCTCGAATTCATCCGCGTGGAACCCTATGTCATCCCCAAGGTCTCGCTCACCGGTTCCAGCACCGAGCGCGTGGACACCCGCGTCCTGCAAGTGATTTACTCGCTGATCCGCCCGACCGATCCGCCGCTTTACGTTGGGCAGCAAGTCGATGTATTCATCCAAGCCCCCGACCGTCTCAAAAAACCATGAAATTTCCCGCGCTCATCCTGCCCGCTACTTTTTTCCTCGGGGCCTGCACCGTGGGTCCCGATTTTCAAATCCCGGGAATCTCCGGCGGCTCGAAATGGAGACAATCCCAAGCCACCGCCGGCTCCCGCCTGCCTGACAATTGGTGGCGGCTCTTCAACGACCGCGAACTAACACACCTCGTCGATCGCGCGCTCGCCGCGAACAACGACCTCGCCGCCGCCAAGGCCCGCGTCGATACCTCGCGCGCTCTCGTCGGCGTGGACCGCGCAAAACTCTTCCCCACCCTCGATCTATCCGGAAGCGCCGGAATATCCCGCAGCTCCGCCGATGTCATGGGCGCAAATATTCCCGCCGGATTGCCTGTCGAGCTGAAATCCGAGCGCTACCGCAGCACCTTCGACCTCGCCTACGACCCCGATCTCTGGGGCCGCAACAAGCGCGCCCTCGAGGCCTCGTCCGCCCAGGCCGCCGCCAGCGAGGCGTTGCTAGACTCGCAACGGCTCGGCGTCGCCACCGAAGTCGCCCGCCAGTATTTCCTCCTCCGCGGCCTCGACGCCCAGGACGCCGTGCTCCAAAACACCCTGAAAAGCCGCCAGGAAGCGCTCGAAATCCAGAACTCCAAAATGAACGCCGGCCTCATCGACGGCCTCGCCTCCAGCCGCGCCCGCACTGAAGTGGAACTCGCCTCCAATGACCTCGCCATCGTCCAGCGCCAGCGCGGCTCCGCCGAGCACGCCCTCGCGGTGCTTTGCGGCGTGGCTCCGTCCGGTTTCTCCGTCGCCCGTCGTGCGTCCAACAGCTCTCTCCCCATCATCCGCGCCGGACTCCCCGCCGAGGTTCTCAACCGCCGTCCGGACGTCCGCGCCGCCGAGCAGGAACTTCGCGCCGCTAACGCCCGCATCGGCGTGGCCGAAGCCGCGTTCTATCCGAAATTCAGCCTTACCGCCAGCGGCGGATTCGAGTCCACCGACATCAAGCGCTTCCTTGACTGGGAAAACCGAGTGCTCTCGCTCGGTACCGGAGTCGCCGCACCGCTTATCGACGCCGGCCGCAACAAGGCCAATTATCAGGCCGCGCGCAGCCGCTATGACGAGGCCTTCGCGGCCTATCGCCAAGCCCTGCTCGTCGCCCTCCGCGAAGTGGAAGACGCGCTCGTCGATCTCAAGGGGCTCGCGAAATCCCGCAACGCACTGCAGCTCGCACTCAACAGCTCCCAAGAAACCCGGCGACTCTCGCAGGAACGCTACGACAAAGGCCTAACAAGCTATTTCGAAGTTGTCGATTCCGAGCGCGACGTGCTCCGGGTCCAGCTCGTCCTCAGTCAGCTCGAAGCGAACCAGCGAATCACGCTCGCCGCCCTCGCCAAAGCCCTCGGCGGCGGCTGGAGCGGGAAATAGCCCGGCCCGACCGGCGGTTTCACGGCGCTCCCGTCACTTGCCGCCCGGACCGGCTAACTGCGCGAAAGAACCCGCACCACATCGAGCAAGCTGATTTCCGCCGCCGGACGCGCCAGCCGGTGCTGCCGATCAATCAATCCCGACTGGATCACCGCGCCGCGCATCCATCGTCTCGCCGGACTTCTGCTCTATCAAGGATTTCTGCTAGGCCCGGTGATGGGCGTGGGCAGCTTCTTTTTTCCAAGACTGCTCGGCGGCGACTTCGGCGAGGATACCGACACGCGGTGGTCGGACTCATCGCGCCGGTGTTTGCCCCGTTGCAACACATCGCGCTCGACCACCTGTTATTCGTCAGCGGTTTCGGGCTGCTTTGCCTGATCGCGGGCAGTCGCATGAACGGACGCCACCCGGCTTGTGCTTGTGCTTCGCATGCGCCGGTGCGACACAGTCCGTGATGATCGTCCGCACGCGATTCGCGCCCAGCCCCACGGGACGCCTGCACCTCGGCCACGTGCTCGCGGCGCGGATCGCATTTGCCACCGCCCGAGACGCCGGCGGAGCCTTCCTGCTGCGCCACGAAGACATCGACGCCCCCCGCGTGCGGGAAGAATTCTATCAAGGCATCGAGGAGGACCTCGAATGGCTCGGGCTGCGATGGGACGGCGACGCGCTGCGCCAAAGCTCGCGGATCCCGGCCTACGATGCGGCGCTTGAAGCGTTGCGCGAGCGAGGCCTCGTCTATCCGTGCTTCTGCACCCGCCGCGAGATCCAAGACGAATGGGCGCGCATGGGAGGTGCCCCGCAAGGCCCCGCAGCCGCCGTGTATCCCGGTACCTGTCAGAAACTAACCACCGCCGCCCGGCAAGCGAAACTCGGCTCGGGCATGCCCTACGCTTGGCGCCTCGACTCGCGCAAGGCGCGTGAACTCGCCGGCCCCCTCACCTTCCACGACCTCCGCTTCGGGAAAATTTCCGTGGACCCGGACTTGCTCGGCGACGTCGTCCTCGCCCGCAAGGACATCGGCACCGCCTATCATCTCGCCGTGGTCGTGGACGACGCGTTCCAGGAAATCAGCCACATCACCCGCGGCGAGGATTTGCTATCATCCACCCACGTCCACCGCCTGCTGCAAGTTCTTCTCGGGTTTCCCGCGCCGATCTATCAACACCACCCGCTGATGCTCGATGAAGCCGGCAACCGCCTCGCCAAAAGATGCGACGCACTCTCCATCGCGGCGCTGCGCCAGCAAGGCTTGTCCGCCACCGAGGTGCTGGCCATCACGGACAGCGCTCTCCGTCCATAGTTCCAGCCCTACCCTTCCGATCAGCTCACCTCAACCACTCGCAGGGCGGGCACGTCCAAGGTTTCCCCGGCTCGCATCCCCGACAGCTTCCGGTAGAGCGCGCTCTCCGGCGTCAGTAGGGTGATTTCCCGGCCATCGCGCCAAATGACCATGCCTCCTGCGGCGGGAACCAGCAGGAAATGCGCGGTCTCGCCATTGAGATCCGCTTCAACCAGTGCGCCGGCATCGATCCCCGCATCCATCTCGAAATCGGGAAGCGACAAGGCTTCGAAAATCCGCACGGATTCGGCGAGCTCATCGACCTGGCGCGCTTGACCGGCCGCTAGATACGATGCTTCCAAGCTGCGCGTGTCGTATTTCCCCTCCGCCTTGCTGCCCGGATCAGTGGCGGCGGCATGAGCTTCGTAAGCGGCTTTAGAAAGACGCTCCAGACGGGCTCGGAGTTCGGCGCGGATGTGGTCGAGCAATAGGGATTTCATCACAGGCCGCAATCCTTGCGCGGGGCGGGGCCGGATGCCAAGCTCGCGCATGCTTACCGTCTATGTTTACCAAAAATGCAGCACCTGCCGCGACGCGCTCAAGTGGCTCGCCGCCCGTGAAATCCCCCATCAGGTGAAGGCGATCCGTGAAACTCCCCCGCCCCCCGTCGAGTTGGCGGCGGCGCTCGCAGCGTTCGGCGGGGACCTGCGGAAAATTTTCAACACGTCCGGCATCGACTACCGCGCACTCCGCCTCAAAGACCGGCTGTCGGCGATGAACGAGAGCGAAGCCTTCGATCTCCTTTCGAAAAACGGCAATTTGGTGAAGCGGCCGTTTCTAATCGGCGAGGGCAAGGTGCTCGTCGGCTTCAAGCAAGCGGAGTGGGAGAAATCGCTTCCGACCACCTGACCTCGGCGAAACCGCGATCCCAGCTCAGCCGCGAGGGCGATCACGTGCTTTCGTCACTCCCGGAAGTGTTGCGGTACCGGATCGGCGTCGTGCGGTAGCGTTTGCGGAAATGGGTGGCGAAATATTGGCTGCAATTGAAGCCGGCGCGCATCGCGATTTCCGTGACTGATAGCTTCGGCGGTTCTGTCGCGGCCATACTAAAAAACGGAGTTGCGATCCGCAGATCACGCCACCATTGGATTTCCGGCCTATGCCGTGCGACAGGGGAAAAAAATTTCAAGCATACGCCCAAAACAAGCCGCAGCACTCGGCCTCACTCTTCAACCCGCCGCCGCATGACAACCAGGTTAGTCGGGAGGATTAGATCAGTGACTGGCTTCAAATTTCGGAAAAAAGCGCGTCCACCATTTCCAAACATTTCACGCCGGGCATCACGCTCAGGTCCATTTGATTCATCACGTAAGCGAAGGAAATCCCCGTCGCAGGATCGCCCAAAGCGTGGCTGCCGCCTGCGCCCGGATGGCCGAAGGCGGCCAGTGAGGGACCGTAAATGTGGCGGATCTTCCGGCCTGTCGCGTCGCACGGATCTTGCTGCGCGCCGCAGGTGAAGGTCGTGGGCCGCAGCAGCACACGGTCATCTCCCGAGCACTGCGGGGTGGCGAGCGCGTGCCGGACGGCGGGGGAAAGCGGACTCTCGATGGAACCGATCGCCGCTTGATAGAACTTCGCCAGGGCCGAGGCGGTCCCCACCCCGCCGAGCGCGGGCAGGCCGGCCGACCAGGCGCGGGGCTCGTTCATTTCATGAATGGCGTGCAGCCCGCGCGGCGACGAGAAGGCGCGGCGGGTGAAGGTGCCGGAGGTGGTGAGTTGTTTGTAAAAGGCATCTGCCAGATCGTCCTTGCCTGCCTTGCCCGGATAGAGCCGGGCGACCCGCGGCCACTCGCTTTCCGGCAGGCCGATCCAGAAATCCAGGCCGAGCGGCGCGGCGATTTTTTCCCGCCAGAAACTGCCGAGCGGCTGCCCGGTCAGGCGGCGCACCGGTTCGTCCACCAGCGCGCCGAAAGTCCGCGGGTGATAGCCCTGGCCGTCCCCGAGGTTCCACGCCGGCGACTGCGCTTCGATGGCAGCAACCACCTCCCCATGCTCCAAAACGCTTGCCTTCTCATCCAACGCGGCCAGTCCGCATTGATGCGACAGCAGGTGGCAAAACCGCGCTTCCGCCACCGGAAATGACGGCCAGACCTCACGCACGGCAGTTTCCGCAGAAAGCCCCCGACTCTCCAAGGCCAGCAACAAACTCGCCGCCGCCGGGACTTTCGTCGCCGAATAAACCGGCACCAGCGTCCTCACCGTCCACTCGCGGAGGTGTTCCCGCTCGCACCAGCCGTGGCCGCTGGAAATCATCTCGGTGCCATTCCACCAGATGCTGATCGATGCGCCCAACTCGCCGCGGTCGCGGAAATTCCGCTCGAAGACTTCCAGCACTTTGCCTAACACCGAGGAACACACCGCCATGCCGCTATGTTTCCGATGCCGCCGCCTCGCGCAATCCCGAACTGACCCCAGGCAGGGACCCACCGTCCGGTTCGACGGGTGCCGAAGACCATTCATCGATTAGACGGAACGCCACCGCCAGCAGCGTGGGACCGAGGAAAACCCCGACCAGCCCGAACGACAAGGCACCGCCAATGACTCCGCAGAAAATCAGCACGAACGGCATCTTGCTGCCTTGGCTGATGAGGTATGGCCGCAAGAAATTATCCACGCTGCTGATGCCGAGACCGCCCCAAACCAGCATGAAAATCGCCATCCCCGGCTTGTTCTGCGCAAACAACCACATCGCCGCCGGAAGCCAAATCATCGGCGGGCCGAACGGGATCACTGCCAGAAAAAACGTCAGCACCGAGAGCAGCACCGCGCCCGGCAGTCCGGCGATCCAGAAGCCCAAGCCAGCGACCAGCGCCTGCGCGATTGCCGTTCCCAGAATTCCGTAAATCACACCGCGCACCGTGCCGCCCGCCACGGTGATCAAGCGCCGGCCACGCCCGCCCGCTAGACGATTCATCGTGACCAGCAGGCGTTCTGATAGCACCGGCGCGTCCCGTAACAGGAAAAACGCCAGAAACGCGCTCAGTAAAATCTGGGTGACCCCCTGCCCCACCGCCACGCCCACGGCGATCAGGCCGTTCTTCGCCCATGCCAGAAATTTCCCTAGCAAAACGACGATGTGCGGCGGGTTCTGGGCCGCGTCGGTTTTCTCGTCCACCACATCCACCACCGGTGGCGGCGCGTCCTGCACCACCAAGTCATCGCCGCTCTCCACGACGATCTTGGGACGCAATGGCGGATTCTTCACCTCCTTGTCGAGCTGCTCCATCCAACGCTTGCGGTCCTCGGCGAAATTCGACCAATAAACTCCCAGTTCCTTGCCCACCAGCGGCGTTTGCTCCACCCATGCGGGGGCCTGATCCGGAGCTGCCAGGAACCATTTCCGCGTCGCCGCCGCCAGATCCTTGCCATCCTGGGCGATGCTGAACCCGATCAGGAAAATCGGCCCGCCCAACAGCACCATCACAGTTAGGGTCACGAAACAAGCCGCCAAAGTCCGCGAGCCGCGGAACCAACGGGTGAAAATTTTCTGCAACGGATAAAGCGAATAAGTCAGGATCATCGCCCATAACAAGGCCGTCATAAAGGGCCTGAGCACCGACACACAGCCCGCTAAAAGCAGCAGCAAAGCCAGACCAGCCAGCATGGGTTCAACCTTGAAGCGCTTGTTCTTTTCCTCGGATGCCATTGAGTGCGAGGAGCGTAATCAGCTTTTTCCCGAATCGCCAGCGAGTTTCGCGAGGTTTTTCAAATGCGCACTTTTTCCTACTCGGGATCCGCGTGAAAGAAAGTTGCCGCGAATTTCCAACCCGCTATCACCGGGCATGACTCACACGCTTCCCGTCGCATTGACCATCGCCGGCTCGGATTGCTCCGCCGGAGCCGGAATCCAGGCGGATTTGAAAACCTTCCAACACTTCCGCGTCCACGGACTCACCGCCGTCACCTGCGTGGTCTCGGAGACGGCTAACATCGTGCGCGCCGTGCACCCGGTGCCCGTGGCCATCGTGCGTGATCAAATTTCGCTACTGCTAGACAGCTTCCCCGTGGCGGCGATGAAAACCGGCATGCTCTTCTCCGCCGCCCACGTGGCCGCCGTCGCGGAAATTTCGCGACAGCACCCGCACGTCCAACTCGTTGTCGATCCAGTCATGCTCGCCTCCACCGGAGCGCCCTTGCTAGAAGCGGATGCCATCGCGGCCTATCAGGAATTGCTGCTGCCGCTGGCCCGCGTCATCACCCCGAATCTACCCGAAGCCGAGGCCTTGCTCGGCGCGCGGATTCCCGACGAATCCGCGCTGGAACCGGCCGCCCGCCGGCTCACGGAAATTTTCGGCTGCGCCGTCCTGCTCAAAGGCGGTCACCTCGACGGCCCGGAGTGCGTGGATCTGCTAGTCGACCAAGGCGAAGTATTTCGCTTCGCCGCAGCGCGGATTTCCGTCGTCGGCTCACACGGGACGGGTTGCACGCTTTCCGCCGCCATCACCGCCGCCCTTGCCCACGGCGAGCCACTTCCCCGCGCCGTCGAAGCCGCCAAAAACTTCCTAGGCGAAACCCTCCAGCGGTCTTATCATTTCCAATCCTCCGGCGGCGGGATTTTCCACGCCCTCAATCAAGGCACGACCTTCTAGAAAACGAGGCGTGACATCATTTCTGAAATCCGTAACTTCTCCGAACCTTCTTTCCGCATCCGCCCCTCTATGGAAAATCCTCTCCACGCCCTTGGCTACAAGGTTCTCAACGCCTCACTTGAAGCCGATTCCGCCGAGCAGGCGGCTTCCGCCAAATTTTCCCGCCGCGGCTTCATGCTGCTGGCCGCCTCCCTCACCAGTTGTTCCGCCGCCGCCCCTTTGAAACCTGAAGGAGCCGCCCCGGTCAAAACGACCGCCAATTCCAACTACCGCACACCATCCGTCCAAGGCCCGGTCCCCCGCAATCCGGACATGTCACTGGGTTCGGATTTCTCCAAAGGCGCGGGCGTCACCTTCACCCGCGTCATGGTTTCGGGCAACTACATCGCCATCACCTTCGACGACGGTCCGCACCCACAAAATACTCCGCGTCTGCTAGACATCCTCCGCGCACGCAACATCAAGGCCACCTTTTACGTGATCGGCCGCAGCGTCGAACTCTATCCACAAATCGTCCGCCGCACCGTCGCCGAGGGCCATGAAATCGGCAACCACACCCACACGCATCGCCTGTTAAGCAAACTCAGCGATTCCGAAGTCCGCTCCGAGCTCAGCCGCTGCCAAGACTCCATCGGCCGCGCCGCCGGAGTCCGCCCGCGCACGATGCGCCCTCCCTACGGCGGCCTGCTCCAGCGCCAGCGGGAATTGGTCCACGCCGAGTTCGGTTATCCCACCATTCTCTGGTCCGTCGATCCGCTGGATTGGAAACGCCCCGGACCCAGCGTCGTCACCTCCCGCATTCTCAGCGGCACCAGCGCCGGCGGCATCGTCCTCGCTCACGATCTCCATTCCCAAACGGTCGACGCCATGCCCGCCACCCTCGACGGCCTGCTCCGCCGAGGTTTTAAATTCGTCACCGTCTCTCAGTTGCTGGCGATGAAAACCGACGACGCTACCGCCCAAGCGGCCGCGACTCCCTCCCCCTACTGAGCCACACGATGTTCGGCGAGCGCTACTTCGCCACCCGCGAACGGCTATCACAGGTGATGCAAGGCATCGCCGGGCTCGCACTCGAAACGGCCGCCGACCTCGGAGGCAGCCTGCCGCTTGAGGAAATCGAAAACCGCCTCGGCACGCCCTTCCTCTTCATCGTCTGCGGCGAGGTCAACGCCGGCAAGTCCACCCTCCTCAACGGCCTCTTCGGCCACGAGCTCTGCCCGGTTAATGTCCTGCCCGAGACCGACCGCGTCATCTCCTATCAGTATGGAAATCCGCCTCGCGACATCGGAGTTTGCCCACTCTACGAAGAGCATCACCGCCCGCTCGAATTCCTGCGCGACTTCGTCCTGATAGACACCCCCGGCACCAACTCCACCGTCCGCAACCATCAGCAAATCACCGCCCGCCTCCTGCCCGCTGCGGACCTGATATTGTTCGTGTTTCCCGTCACCAACCCGTGGGGAGCCTCCACTTGGAATCTCATCTCAGAGCTCGCTCCGGAAAATTTCCAACAGGTAGTTTTCATCATCCAACAGGCCGACCTTCGCGAGCCCGTGGACATCAGCGTGATCCGCGGCCACATGGCGGATCTGTCGGTGAAACGCCTCGGCCGCGTCCCGCCGATTTTCGCCGTCTCCGGCAAACTCGCCTGCGCGGCCAAGCGCGCCTCACCCGTCGCGGGCGATCTGCTAACAGCCAGCGGTTATCTCGAGTTGGAAAGCTTCATCACCAACAACGTCTGCGAATCCCCCCGCCGCAAAAAAATCATCGAGACCTGGCGCAGCCAAGCCGCCGCCGCCCTCCGCGCGGTGGAAGACTACGTGGAAAGCCAGAACCACGCGCTCAATTGCCACAGCCGTTTCCTCGACACCGTCGAGCGCGAAATCGACGACATCCGTGAGCGCTTTGTCGTCCGCCTGCCGCGCCATCTGGCAGGAGTCGCCGAGGTTTTCGAGACCGAAGCCGTCTGGATTTCCAAACGTCTCCGCCGCCGACTCGGCGTAATCCCGTCGTTTTTCCGGCTCTTCGTCGGTGACCGCACCGGACCCGCGATCGAAGCAATTTTCGTCGAGCGCCTGCAAGCCACCGTCGAAGCGGTCGCGGAGAAGGACGGCATTGAAGTCGTCGAATTCTGCCGCAGCCATTGGAACGAACTCGGCCAGCGAGTGAAGGAAGCGATGGCGGTGGATCTTGGTAGCGGCGATCCCCTTGACGCCACTCTCGCCGCCGCGAAAACGCGCTTTGTCCAGCGCCTCGGCCGCGCCGCACGCCAAGGCATCGGCAATCTCAAAGTCCGCAACCAGCTCGACAAAGACCTTCGCCGCCGCAACCTCGCGCTTAAATCCTTCGCCTTCATGACGCTGCTTCTCACCACCGCCGGTGCCACCTGCGGCGCGCTCGGCATCCAGTGGTTGCCGCTGGTTTTCTGCAGCCTCGCCGCGTTGTTCCTAGCCGGCGGCGTCCTCACCGCGTGGGTGACCCGCAAGTCGATCACCGCCGAGTTCCAACGGCGTCTGCTAGACACCTGCGGCGGCTTTGCCACCACGCTGCGGTCGGACTACGAGGAAGCCCTCCGCATCGTCTTCCGGGATTACGCCTCCACCCTCAACGCCGTTAGGACGCACCTCGTCAACGAGAAGCAAGCCATCGAGCCCCGCCTCAAACGCTGGCAGGAACTTTTCCTGACGCTTAAAGCCATCGAGCAAGACCTGTAAATGGGGTCATTGCTCTCCGATCAACAAATTTGTGCAATGGTTTACTCTGCCCCTATTTTATTTTATTTAAGATTTAAAAAGAGCGCGATGCGTTTGCGCATCGCTTGGCCAAAGCGGCCTCGACGTCCGGCACGGCAACTGCCGCGCGACACGTCTTGAAAAATTCCAACGAAAGACCCGCCCACGATGCGGATGCCTCCCTTCGGAGAAACCGGCATGTGAGTCCGTGGATTTCGTGCGCGAATGCGGAATCACGTTCGCGGCGGCTGTATCGGCACGACGAGACAGACCTTACTTCGTCACGCGGAACACGACCGCCGTGCGGCGCGGAAACGGCACCTTGACCGGAGCGGGCAAGATAACTTCCATTTTCATTTCGGATTTAAGCAGAGGTTTCTTCTCCTCCTCGCCCTTCGATTTTCTCACCACCTTGCACAAGGCGCACGGATGCTCGCCGTCGAAGGTTTTTTCGACCGCTTCCGAGATCCAGGATTGGCTGGAGAAATCTACCAGCATGTATCCCCAAGCGATGGTTTGGAACAGCGCCCAATGCCCGCCCATCGAGATGATGAGCACTCCTATCAGTAGGTATTGGCCCGGCACGCAAAGCCCGTTGCGACGTCGGGGGGGAATAAGCGATTCCACCCGGATCGGGTCAAGTTGATTTTACGTTGGAGCCTTCGTTTGCCTTTCTCGCCGGGTCATTTTAGATTCCAACCCATGCAGAGTCCGATCACATCCGACAAGCTCGCCGCGCTGGCGCTGCGCATGGCGGCGCTCGGGATTGCGGAGGAGAACCTGTTGGAGAAATTCGTGCGAGGCTCGGGAGCAGGCGGGCAGAAGATCAACAAGACGTCCAACTGCGTTTTCCTGAAACACCTTCCTTCGAACGTCTGCATCAAGTGCCAAATAGACCGCTCGCGGGAGATGAACCGCTTCCTCGCCCGGCGGGAACTTTGCGAGCAACTGGAAGCGATCCGCGAAGGCAAGGCGGTGGCGAAAACGCAGGCCATCGAGAAAATGCGCCGCACCAACCGGCCGCGCTCGCGCAACTCAAAGAACCGCACCGTGGCCGACAAGCGCAACCTCTCGCAGAAGAAATCAATGCGGCGCCCGCCCTCCGGGGACTGAACGGCGCGCCTTCTATCAATCTTCGATCTTGATCGTCTTGGGGTCCCAGTTGATGGAAGGATACTCCATGTTCAGCTTCTTAAGCGTGTCGAGCATGATCCGGGCAACGCAAAGATTGCGGTACCATTTCCGGTCCGCCGGGACCACATACCATGGCGCGAACTCGGTTGAGGTTTTCTGCATTACATCCTCGTAGGCCCTCATGAAATCATCCCAGCGCGCACGGTCTACCAGATCGTCCGGATTGATTTTCCAATGCTTCACCGGATCTGCCAGACGTGCTTCCAAGCGGCTTTTCTGCTCCTTTTTGGAAATGTGGAGGAAGATTTTTACGATCGTCGTCCCCTCTTCCGCGAGCATCCGCTCGAACTCAACGATGTGACGCTGGCGACGTCTCCAGACCTCGTCGGGAAAAATTTTCTTCACTCGCACGGCGATGATGTCCTCGTAGTGGCTGCGGTTGAAAATCACCAGTTGCCCGCGGTGCGGAACCTTGGAATGCACCCGCCACAGGAAGTCATACGACAGTTCCTCATCGCTCGGTTTCTTGAACGAGCGGACGTGAATCCCCTGCGGGTCGATCCGCGAGAAGACGTGCTTGATGCAACCGTCCTTGCCGCCGGTGTCCATCGCCTGCATCACCACTAGAATGCGGTGTTTGTTCTGCGCGTAGAGCCGTTTTTGTAATTCCTGAAGTTCGTTCTGCAGCTCGTCGAATTGCCGCTGGATCTCCTCCTTGCCCACTCCCTTGAACAACAATTTTTCGTTGCCGTCGATTTTCACCAAGTCCACCTCGGCACCGGGTTTCACCCAATATCGTTCCAACGCTCCTCTGACTGGCATGGGCGTCTTATTGCCAGCGAATCCCCCCGTGACAAGCCCCGACTCACAGAAGATTCAGCTTGTCACACATTGGGGGTTGAACCGCTCGCGATTGCACGTTGTCTTTGTGCGATGCCGCCCGCCCGCAAATCCGCGAAAACAGCCCTCGTCGCCGAAAACCTCTTCACCGCCCTGCACATCGGCGCGAGTTCGGTCTCCATGATGGTCGCGGAACGCCAAGAGGACGGCTCGTTCACCTCGGTCGATTTCCTCGAACAACCCGCGCCGGTCGCCCGCGACATTTTCCGCGGCGGCGGCGTGAGCCCGTCCACCACCGAGCGCGTCGTGTCGATCATCAAGGGCTATCAGAAATCCCTCGCCGAACTCGGACTCGACCCCCACGCCGTCACCCGCGCGGTGGCAACTAACATCCTCAGCGAGGCGACCAATCACGAGACGTTCATGAACCGCATCCGCATTGCCTGCGGACTGCGGATCGGCACCATCGACGACGGGGAAATGACCCGCCTCATCTATCTAAAAACCCGCCGCCGCCTGCTCAACCTGCCTGCCATGCGCAAGGACACCACGTTGGTGCTCCACGTCGGTCCCGGGAACACGCGGGCACTCTTGTTTCAAAACGGCCTCATTACCCGCTACACCAGCTATCGGATGGGCACCCACCGCACCCGCGAGGCCGTGGAGGGTTCCCATGCGGAAGGCTCAACCATGCTGCGGGTCATCCGCGAGCATGCCTACGGAAATCTCGCCCAGATTCGCTTCGACTACTCCGATGTCCGCATCGACGGCTTGGTGGTGATCGGCTACGAGCTGCAATCGGTTGCATCCTCGCTCACCAAATCCACCCAAGTTTGCACGATCAAAGCACTGCGCCAGTTCACCGCCGACGCCGCTAACATGAGCGACGTGGAACTCGTCAAACATTTCCAGCTCGACTATCAAACCGCCGAGGCCCTCATCTCTGCATTGGAAATCAACCTCGCCGTCGCGGAAACCCTTAAGCTCGGTGAAGTCCACATCCCCACCAGCGAATACGAGCAAGGCCTGCTCCACGACCTGCTCGTCTCGCAGGAACTCACCGGTGCCTTCGCCGAGGAAGTCCTCCGCTCCGCCCGGATCCTGGCGGAACGCTATCAGTCCGACCCCAGCCACGGCGAACACGTCGGCAATCTCTGCGCCAAGTTCTTTCAATCCCTCACCGATCTCCATCAGCTCACTTCGCACGACGCGCTGCTACTCCAAGTGGCCGCCATTCTCCATGAAGTCGGCACCTACGTCAGCCCGCGCGCCCATCACAAGCACTCGGAATACCTCATCTTGAATTCGGAAGTCTTCGGGCTCGACCGTCTGGACGTCACCATCGTCGCGCTCGTCGCCCGTTACCACCGCCACTCCGGCCCCCGGCTCGACCACCCGAGCTACGTTGCCCTCAGCACCGAAGACCGCATCCGCGTGTGCAAACTTGCGGCGCTCCTTCGTGTTGCCGATGCCCTCGAGCGCACCCACGCCCAGCGCGTCGCGAACCTGGAAATCCGCCGCGAATCCGGCAAACTCCGCATCCGCCTGCCCGGCCTCGCAGATGCCGCCGTCGAGCGCCTCGCCATGGATTCCAAGGCCGACCTCTTCGAGCAAGTCTTCGGCCTAGGCGTCGTCATCGACGAAGATAACTAACTTCTCCTCTTCTCCCATGTCCACTCCCTACCTCAACCGCGAGCTATCCTGGATCGAGTTCAACCAGCGCGTCCTTAACGAAGCCCTGCGCGAAGACCTACCGCTGCTAGAGCGGGTGAAATTCCTCGCCATCACCGCGTCCAACCTCGACGAGTTCTTCCAAGTCCGCATCGGCGGGCTCATGCTGATGCGCCGCAGCGGCCGCAAGACGCCTGACGCGTCGGGCCTCACGCCTGCCAGGAACCTAACCGCGCTGCGCCAGCGCATTCTCAAGATGAGCGCCCAGCAATACACCCTGCTCACCGGAGTTCTCGTCCCCGCGCTTGAAAAGGCCAGCATCCGACCACTCCAGCCATCCGACCTTTCCATTTCCCAGTCGACCCAGGTCGCCGCGACTTTCGAGGACGCCATTTTCCCACTGCTCACCCCTCTCGCCGTCGATCCTGATGGAGCGCCGCCTGTCGTCCCCGCGCTGCAAATCATCGTCGCCTGCCGCCTGCTCGACCCTGAAACACAAACCGCCCGCCACGCGCTCATTCCCATTCCGGAAATCCTCGGTCGCCGCGTGAACGTCGCCATCGAGGGCGAGGGCCACGCCTTCATTCTCATCGAGGACCTCGTCGCCACCCACGCCGGCCAGCTTTTTCCTGGTGAAACCGTCACTACCACCACCGCGTTCCGCGTCACCCGGAATGGCGACATCGCCGTGCAAGAGGAAGACGCCATCGACCTCGCCGGTGAAATGGAAGACGTCCTAACCGCACGTCGTTTTGCCGACACCGTCCGTCTCGAGCTCCGCTCGGACGCTCCGCGCGATTTGGTCCGCATGATCCAAAATGTCACCGCCGCGACTCCGCAGGAAGTCTATCGCGTGGATGGCCCGCCAGGCCTCGCGTCGTTCATGGAGCTCGCCTTCCTGCCTGATTTCGACCACCTGCGCGATGCCGACTGGCCCGCGCAGAACTCTCCCGCCATTGCTCCAGGCGCTTCGATGTTTGAGACCATCGCCTCCAAGGACGTCCTGTTATTTCATCCCTACGAGTCCTTCGAGCCCGTCCTCCGGCTCATCGAGGAAGCCGCCGAGGACCCGGATGTCATCGCCATCAAACAAGTCCTCTACCGCACCGCGCGGAAATCCCGGATCATCGACGCCCTGATCAAGGCTGCGGAAAACGGTAAGCACGTCACCGCGCTCGTCGAACTCAAGGCCCGCTTCGACGAGGCCCGCAACCTCAACCGCGCCGACGAACTCCAGCGCGCCGGAGCCCAAATCGTTTACGGCGTCAAGGGATTCAAAACCCACGCGAAAATCTGCCTGATCGTTAGGCGCGAGTCTGGCCACCTGCGCCGCTACGTCCACCTCGGCACCGGCAATTACAACGAGACCACCTCCAGGCTTTACACCGACCTCTCCTACCTCACCTGCAAGCCGGAGTATGGAAACGACGCCTCGCTGTTCTTCAACGCCGTTACCGGCCGCTCCAAACTGCTGCGTTTCCAGCGCCTCGTCCCCGCCCCCACGGCAATGAAGCCCGAGTTGCTCGACCTCATCGCCGGCGAGGCGGAACGCGCCAAACAAGGCCTGCCCGCCCGCATCATCGGCAAAGTGAATTCCCTGCAAGACCCGGAAATTATCAGCGCGCTCTACAAAGCTTCCCAGGCCGGCGTCGAGATCCGCCTCAACGTGCGCGGCATTTGCTGTCTCAAACCCGGCGACCTGAAATACTCCAAAAACATCGAAGTCATCTCCGTGATCGACCGCTTTCTCGAACACGCCCGCCTCTTCTATTTCCATCAGGGAGGAACCCCCGGAGTGTATATCTCCTCGGCCGACTGGATGGCGCGCAACCTCGAAAAACGCGTCGAATTGATGATTCCCATCGAAGAGCCCGCGCTTAAACGCCGGCTCGTCCGCATCCTCGAAGCCTATTTCCAAGACAACACCCAGTCCTCCCGCTTGCTCCCCGACGGCACTTCACAGCGCATCGTCCGTGCCAAGGGCCAGAAAGCATTCCGCGTCCAGGATCATTTCTATCAACAAGCGAGAAAGGACGCCAAAGCCCGCGAGCACGAACGCGCCATGACCTTCGAGCCGCACGTTCCCGCTGAGTAAATTCAGCCCGCTCGATGCCTCCCCTTCGTAGGAAGCGGAGTCCAACCCACTTCCATCAGGACGAGCAGCGCGGGCCATGGCTGGCCCTGCTATAACTGGTCCGCGACCACTTCCGCAAAAGCGTTGGATACTCCTTTAGTTTCCTTCAGACTGATGCGCCTCGACACACGGAAATCAGGCAAAAAAACCTGATTTTCCAGCTTCCTGACAGTTGCGCGATCGTAAAGCGCGAGGTTCAGCTCCCGGTTGATACGCATGCTCAACGAATCCAAATTCGCGGAACCCACGCTGATCCAATCATCACAAAGCATCACCTTCATGTGGGTCATTTTCGGATAGCGAAACATTTTCGCTCCTGCCTGAATCAAAATATTGGCGGTGGCGAGATTTCCGGCATTCATGATGGTGGAGTCACCACGTCCCGGAATGATCACCCGCACATCGACACCGCGACGGGCGGCGGCGGCCACCGCTGCCACGATGTCATCATGGGCGATATATGGGTTCTCGATCCAGATGCGTCTCCGCGCTCCGCGAATGGCTAACAACGACGAGTCGAGAATTTCATAGCGTCCCTCGGCCGGATCGCTACGGAGAACCCGCAGCGGAATGCCGTTAGCCACCGCCTTGCGGCGGTGGAAAAACGCAGGCTTCCGGAAAAGTGCGAGATCTCCCCACGGGCCGGCCTTTCTCCATGCACGATTGAACTCGCGTGACATGCTGCGCACGACGGGTCCCTCGACAGCCACCATCAGGTCGTGCCATTCGGAAAAATATTCCCGGCCGATGTTCATGCCACCGAGGATGGCTGTGCGCTGATCAAAAACGAAGAGCTTGGTATGGTCGGAAACCAACCAGGGATTGAGGGTGCGGCGCGCGTGCACCTTAGAATGGTCCCGCAGATAGGAGTGCATGTCCCACGGAGGAACAAAACCTGGCGGCCCGAGAGTCCCTGGCGCGGATGTATGGGCAAATGTGCTTCCGAGGTCATCGAAAAGCACCCGGACAGGCACGGACGAGGCGCGCCGCTTTAATTCATCGGCATAACGGACCCCAATGTCGTCATTGTCAAAAATGAACACCTGAAAATTGATCGAATGCCGGGCCGCGGCGATCTGTCGGTCGAGTTCGGGGAAAAATCCGGGACCGTCCACCAGCCACTTGAGTGCACCCGACTCGGCGGCGGGGAAGCGCTTGTTGTCCATCATTCTTTCGAACTCCGGGGTGCCCGGTGCCTCGGCGAGGGCGGGTTGTGGAGTGGACCTGATCGGCAAATTCCCACTAACAAGCTCTCGCGGGCGGTTCCAAAGCACCGCGAGGCCGATCCGGGCAGTGGTCACCGGTTGACGAAGCGTCGCAACCGCCGTTGCGCGAAACGCCGCCATCGCAAGCTTCCCACCGCCGGTCAATGAATCATTAGCCTGCTCCGATCGCACGCTTGAGGAAACACCTGAGCAGGAGACCTGCAGCGCCAGCATTCCCCCTACAAATCCACGTGAGAATTGCTGGTAGGTCGGTGACATGAAAGTGGATCAAACACTTTCTTCCGGATGCATGCAAGCGGACCTTTAACTCTGCGAGAAGCTGGTCATCCGCTCGACTGCCTCCGCAAGCGTGATGACCACATCGTCCGCGCCTGAGGTCTTTAGGCCCTCCACAATTTCCGGAGACAAGCCGGACCGCCCCCACAGGCCGACGATAATTTTCACATTAGGAAAATTAGCGCGCAATTTCGCGCAGATGTAACGCGCGTGAATAAGCGTGGTGGGCGCTACCGCGGAAATACAAACCACATCGGCGTCCGCCTCTTTTATCCACCCAAACAATGTTCCCACTGAGGTCTTGGCAGCCGCATTTCGCGCCGGAAAGTTCTTTTGCCGCAACAATTGGATGAGCATCTCACCCGCCAGTTCGTCTCGATGCGCCCGTGCAGGAACACAGCAAACACGCAGATCCCTTTCTCTATCGGATGCATGATCAGGCGAAACCGCTTCCAAAATTTCGCTCAAGCCCTGCTCGACGAAATCCAGTTGCTCTGTTTCCAAGAAGCCCGACCGGTGATCCGTCCCGACCGCGCTGATCACCGGCATGAGAACGCTGTCGAACAGTTCGACCAGTGATTTCGTCTTTAAAAAATTATCAACCAACTCCATTTCATCATGTTCTCTCACACGAAGCAGACGTTGGTAACAATCCTCGGCCGGTGTCAGGGCCTCCTCATCGCTCAGAATGACACTCAAGAACGCCAGCTTCGGAACGTGCCGTCCCATCACCACCAGACATACTGTTAGTGGAGTTGCCAGAACAAGTCCCACCGGGCCCCACAACCAAGTCCATGCCAACGCGGCCACAATCAACGCAATCGGAGTCACGCCGGTGCTGGAGCCATACAGCCACGGCTCCACCACGTTATTACTGATCAATTCCAGCACGACGAAAAGCGCGATGGTGAGGAGCGGTGCCATCCACCCCGGCGAGGAGGCCAGTGACAGCAAGATGGGAAACGCCGCCGCAATCCAAGGGCCCACGTAAGGAATGAATCTCAACACGGTGGCAAGTGCCCCCCATAACAACGCATTCGGCACTCCGATGAGATGAAGCCCAATAGCGACTGGAATGCCGTAACTGACGTTTACCACAATCTGCATCAACAAATACTTCGATACCCTAGCCCCCGCCTCATCGATGGCACGCGCCGTCGAACTGATGCGTCCCTGCCCTATCAAACGAATCATCCTGTTTCGCAGCTCCTCGCGCTGAAGAAGCATGAAGATCAACAGGAGTATGACCAGCGCGGCGGTCCCCAACGGACCCAAGGCCGGAATCAAGACCGATTGCATGAGTTCAACCTGATTTTTGTCGTCGACAATCTGCACTTGAGTCACTTCTTCACCAGCGCGTGGCGCGACAGGCGAGGAGGGCTCTGTGCCACCGGGGAGATCCTTCTTCAGCTCTTCAAAGGTTTTCGAGATCCTTTCAATAGGCCCATGATTCGGGAGTTGAATTGAACGTAATTTAGTCTGGATATTTTCCTTATAGCTTGGCAATTGATTCGCGAGGTCAATGGCTTGTCGCGTCAGCATCCAACCGATAGCGCCCGTGGTGACAAATATCATCGCCACGACGAACAGCACCGCTCCAACCCGCCCGAGCCAGCGTTGCAGACCTGTTACCAGCGGTGCCAGAATGAACGTCAACAACGCCGATAACGCCAAGGGAATCAGAAGCTCACGTCCGAAGTACAGTGTCAGGACAATGAACGTGCTGACAATGACGGTGGAAATTGTCTCCAATGATTCCGCCGAAGAGGCTCTTTTACCGGGAATTGTCATGGATGGCGACCATGGGGCAGCATGAGAAGAACGTCTATAATTTTTGTGCGGAGTCTCGATGAAGACCGCAACCCCCAACTACAGGGCTAGGTTTACGAACGTCGTAATAGCCCTAAATTCTAACAGCCGTGGTGATTTGAACGTTGCCGCCAGCACCAGCGAACCGGGTAGCACCGGCACCTTCCGGAATGAAGATGCTTGTTTTAAGACTATCGCTCGCGCACTCTTAGTCATGTCATCCAATGGTTCACCCTCACCTTGCGCCCGCTGGACGCGGGACGGCGAACAGGTGGTGTTGGCTCTTTGCGGTGATTGGCTGCGTGATGGCGCGGTACCCGAAATTCAAGGTGAAACGCCTGCGGAAGCGCCGGTCCGTTACGACGCTGGCGAGCTTGGCAAATTCGATTCCACGCTTCCCGCCTTCATCCTCTCGCACCTCCGAAGCATTGAAACACCGGCGGCCGGCCCGGAGCAGGCGAAGCCATCGCTCGAAGGCCTGCCGCCCAATCTCCTCGGCCTCATGGAACTGGCCCTGGCCGTGCCGGAGGAAAGTGATGCCCGCCAAAAGCTGGCGGATCCTTCCGAGATCAAAAAGTTAGGAAAAGTTTCGATCAATGTCTGGGCCAGTGTTCTATCAGTAACGGAGTTCACCGGGCTATCGGTGCTGGCGCTGGGACGCTTCGTGACGGGCAGGGCCCGCTTCCGGTCCCGCGATTTCTGGATGGTCATCCAGGAATCGGGCGCGCAGGCGCTGCCGATCGTTTCACTTATCAGTTTTCTCATCGGGTTAATTCTCGCTTTTGTGGGAAATGTGCAGCTCGCGAGTTTCGGGGCCAGCCTTTATGTAGCTGACTTGGTAGGCATTGCGATGGTCCGTGAAATGGGCGTGGTCATGACCGCCATCATCATGAGCGGCCGCACAGGGGCCGCCTTCGCTGCCCATCTCGGCAGCATGAAGGCGAATCAGGAAATCGACGCGCTGAAAACCTTCGGCTTCGATCCGTTCGATTTTTTAGTGCTTCCCCGACTCTTGGCGCTGGTGCTGATGATGCCGTTACTTACG
This sequence comes from Akkermansiaceae bacterium, assembly GCA_043716765.1. Taxonomy (GTDB): domain Bacteria; phylum Verrucomicrobiota; class Verrucomicrobiia; order Verrucomicrobiales; family Akkermansiaceae; genus Luteolibacter. The sequence goes on along the minus strand of JAYSYA010000283.1, from coordinate 2,844 downwards.
CTGTATGCGAATGCCGTAGGCATTTTCGGCGGCATGTTAGTCGGCGCGGCGGTGGGAATCCCGCCAGTGCTGTATTGGAATGAAACCGTCGCCGCCGTATCTCTGACGACCGCCTCGCTCGGTATTTTCAAAAGCTTTTTCTTCGGTGCCGTGATTGCCATGAGTGGCTGCCTTCAAGGCATGCATGCGGGGAATTCCTCGGCCGCAGTCGGCGAGGCGACGACGCGCGCTGTGGTCGCTTCCATCACCGGCATTATCGTCCTTGATTCCTGTTTTGCCGCCATATTCACCGTGCTCGATATCTAGCTAATGACCACTCCTCCGGCAAATTCTCCGACATGGGCCAAGATCACGGTGCGTGATCTGACAATGGCCTACGACTCGTTCGAGGTCATGCGGGACCTCAATTTCGAAGTCGCCGAAAAGGACATCTTCGTCATCATGGGCAGCAGCGGCTGTGGGAAAAGCACGCTGCTGCGCCACCTCATCGGCCTGCAGGAACCCACCCATGGCTGCGTCTTTTATGAGGGCGAGGACTTCACCGCCGCCGGTCCCGCCGACCGTGGCAAATTCATCCGGCGCTTCGGCGTGATGTATCAATCCGGCGCGCTATGGTCTTCCCTAACGCTTGCCGAGAACATCGCCATGCCGCTTGAGGAAAACACCGACCTCGCGCCCAAGGCCATCCGCGACCTGGTCTCCTACAAGCTTTCTCTCGTCGGCCTCTCCGGCTACGAGGACTACTATCCGGCCCAGATCAGCGGCGGTATGAACAAACGCGCCGGCATCGCCCGCGCCATGGCCCTCGATCCAGACATCCTCTTCCTCGACGAACCCGGTGCCGGCCTCGATCCGCTCAGCTCGCGCCGCTTGGATGACCTCATCCTCCGCCTCCGCGACAGCCTCGGCTCCACCATCGTGATCGTGACTCATGAACTCGCCAGCATTTTTGCGGTCGCGAACAACTCGATTTTCCTCGATACTGCCACACGCACTCAAGGAGCCGTCGGCAATCCCAGCGAGCTCCGCGACCATTCCGAGAATCCCGCCGTCCGTCTCTTCCTCCACCGCGGTGAGAAATCCGAGTCATCATCACCCCCATCATCGTCATGAGCAAAAAAGCCAGTCCCACCGTCATTGGTGTTTTCACCCTCATCGGCATCATCATCGCCGGGGCCACCATCGTGCTCTTCGGTGCGGGCAAGTATTTCAAAAGCACCCACGAAATCCTGCTGTATTTCGATAAGAGCGTTTACGGTCTGCAGGTTGGCTCGGACGTCCGCTTCGGCGGCGTCCGTATCGGCAGGGTGCAGTCGATCAACGTCCTCGTGGACCGCAAGGAAAACCGCAAAATCATCCCCGTCGTGGTGGAACTCGGCGACAAGGAACTCAGTTTGATCAGCACCGAAGAAGGTGGCGGCATCGACTTGTCGTCCTTCGCGGGAGTGGAAAAAGCTGTCAGCGAGGGCCTCCGCGCCGGGATGAAACAACAGAGCTTGCTAACAGGCCTCCTCTACATCGAGTTCGACATCGTCCCTGACGAGACGGGCTTCATCTATCCGTCACCAGGCGGGTATCCTCATCCCGTCGTCCCCACGATCGGCACTGAGTTCGACGAGCTCATTGCCGGCATTGCCGATGGCTTGAAAAAATTCAACGCGCTCGACCTGGACGGCGTGATGTCCGATCTCCGCGAGGTTCTCGTCAAAGCCAAGGACCAGATCGCCGGATTGAACATCAAAGAAGTCAATGACAACGTCATCGCCATCACCAAGGACGTCCGCAGGATCACCAGCGACGAGAAACTCGCCAGCGCCGTGCAGAATCTCGATGAAGCGCTCGCCCAGATCGAAGCGCTCGCGGCCAAGGCCAACGCCGGATTCGACCCCCTATTAGCCGACCTCAACGCCGTCATCGCCAAAACCGACGCCGGGCTGGCCAGGGTCGACGAAGCAGCCAAGGAAATTTCGAATTTCTCCAATGCCCGCGCCCCCGTCATGATGCGGCTTCAAAACGTGCTACAGGAAACCGAACGCGCCTCGCGGGCGCTCAAGGAACTTTCCAACGACCTGAAACGCGACCCCGACACCCTACTCCGCGGCAAAGCCATACCCGAATGAAAACGCTCCTCCTTGCCCTAACTACCCCACTCTTGCTGGTCGCCTGCGGACTTACACCCGTCAAGGATACCTCCGTAAACCACCTGTTGGATCCGGTGGTTCCGGAGCGCCAAATGACTGGTGCCAGCCCCGCCGTCGCCATTTCCCGGCCCAAGCTGCCGAGCTATCTCGACCGCCAGCAGCTCGTCAGCCGCAGTGGCGGCGGCGAGCTCGAGATGAATAGCTATCACCTCTGGGCCGAGCCGCTGGACTCAGCCATCTCCCGCGTCACCGCCATCAATCTGGGACGGCTGGAGAACTCTCTCAACATCCAGCCGGTCGAAAGTTTCGTCACCCTCGATTACCAGACACTGCTGGAAATCCGCGTCTCGCGCTTCGAGCCGGACACGCCTGACAACCTCGTTCTTGAATGCACTTGGAAGCTGCAACCCGTGAGTGGCCGCGTGGCAAGCACCCGGCCGTTCCGCACCGTCGTCGCTATCTTACCTCGGGACACCCCGAAGGACTTATCAGGCAGAATCGCTGCCATGAACGAAGCCCTCGCCCGCCTCGCCCGGGACATCTCCCGCGCGCTTTGAAGATCCGCTCCACGGTCAGCACGATGGGCTGAATCAATGAAGTGCTGGATCCCTTTGCTGGCTGTCCGTGGAATTCGGTGATTTTTCTTTCAAGCGATGGAGAGGTCGAGTTTGCCAAGGAAAAACAAGACCCGGATGCGAAGGGC
>JAYSYA010000282.1:0-2792 GCA_043716765.1 Akkermansiaceae bacterium | reverse complement strand
TCAGCGGATAAAAAAGGCGGTCCACTGATCCATCCTAACCGCTCCACGCCACGGCACGCCCGAGGCGTCAAATCAACGCGCCCATTTTCCTTTTTAGGTTAATCCGTGAGCAACGACTCCATTCAGTGTTATCCTTAAAGCTGAAGATAAATTTCCCGTTCTTGTCCTTCATACCTTGATGGCCGAGTTCGAACCTGCGATGGGCGATGGCGAGCGTCAGCCAGACGTCTTCACTCGCCTAGCCCGGAGGCGGCACCATCTTGAACCATTGCTGCGTGCGGCGTTCCGTATTTCCATACGCGCCGTTTTTCTCGACCCACATAGCGGCTGGTAGAATCAGGTCTTCGATCTCGGTGGATGCGGTCGGATAGACGTCGGAAACAATGAGGAACTTGTCTTCGAGTCCGGTTTTCGCGGCGTAGAGTTTTTTGAGGTTAGGCAACGTCTGGCCGGGGTTGGTCACTTGGACCATGATGGTGTCGATGTCGCCGCCTTTGTCTTTGGGCGTGCAGAATTTATCGAACAAAAACACCGTGTGGTAGCCGGGCGTTTCCTTGATGCGGCCTGCAGGGAGGTTCCAATGCTTTTCGCACTGCGCGCGGTGTTCCGGCTTTGCGACGAGGCATCCGCCGGGGAGCGTATGGCAGAGCGTGCCGACCTCGCGGGCGGTGCCGCAGGCGGAAGGCTGTCCGGTTAGAAAAGTGGGCGCGTCGCCGGGTTTGCCGAAGTGCCCGCTGAGCAAGTGAATACCGTGCACGAGGCGGTTGCTCGCCGTGCCGCGGGTGTGCTGGTTTATGCCCATGCACCAAGTGGAGGTGATGCGGATGTTGGGATTGGCGAAAAGATAGCCTTGCATTTTTAGCTGCTCCACCGACAAGCCGGAAAGTGTCGCTGACATATTCAGACGTGTATTCGGCGATCCGTTTCTTGAACTTGTCGAAAGAAATCGCCACGCCGAGAAGGTCGGGTTTCGCGATGTCTGCGTCGGCGCGGAAGGCGCAGTGATTCTCCACGTAATTCTTGTCCCACGCGCCGCGTTCGACGAGCTGTTGGGCGATGCAGTTGGCGATGGCGAGATCCGTCTGCGGGCGGAATTCCAGGTAGTGATCGGTAATTTCCGAAGTGCGGGGCGGCGGGTGCCGAGGTCGATGATGGTGACTTTCTGGCCGCGTTCCCGGCGGTCGAGGATGCGGGAAAACAGCACCGCGTGCATTTCCGCCATGTTGTTTCCCCACATGAGCAGCACGTTGCATGCGTCCAGATCGTCATAACAGCCTGCGGGCTCGTCGACGCCGTAGGTCGAAATGTAACCGGTCACGGCGGAGGCCATGCAAAGGCGGGCGTTGGGCTCGGTGCAATTGTTAGAGAGACCATCTTTCATGAACTTGGTGGCGGCGTAACCCTCGGGGACCGTTGATTGGCCTGAAGTGTAGAGGCCGCCCCCCCCCGGGTTTTTCATGATGCGGCGAGCGGCGATATCGATGGCTTCTTCCCACGAAATTTTTTCCATCACGCCATTTCGGCGGAGCATCGGGTCGGTGAGGCGGTCCTTGCCGTAAAGAATGCCGCCGACTTGGTAGTCCTTTACGCAAAGCAGGCCCTTGTTCACCGCCGCGTCCGGATGTCCGGCGATGGCGACAACTTTTCCGTCTTTCACGCCGACCTTCACGTGACATCCTGTACCGCAAAACCGGCACGGGGCTTTGTCCCATAGAATGCCATCCGCTGGTGCGACCGACGGGGCGGGGGACTAGACCCGGGCGACTGCGGCAGCGCTGGAGGCGGCGAGAGCGGAGGTTTTGAGGAAGGTGCGGCGTTCAATGAGATTCAATGGCGCGGTTTCAGTGGGAGAAGGTTCGTCAAAGCCGACGTAAATCACATCGACCTGCTCGACGCCGAAAGCATGCAGCTCTGCGCCTTGCACGGATTGCCACGATCCCCACCATCCCAAGTATCCCAAGTATCCCAAGTATCCCCTTGTCATGCCCGTGTTTCCGCCCGAACCGGTCCTCGGCGAAGCCATTCTGGCGACGGACAAAAAACATCCCCACTAACATTTCCATGGAAAACCAACCTACAAGCGGTGGCTGCGGCAGGGGGCTGCGGGTGTCTCGGATCCCGGCGGACAAGCAGACTCTACGCGGCGCAATCTGCTTGCGGCCGCCGGTGTCACCCTCGGCGCGGTCGCTTTAGCCAAGGCCATCTCGCCGATCGTCAACTGGAGCCGAGAGAACCTATTAGACCCTTTGCCAAAAATAATTTCCGAAACCCTCACAAAAGACTGGTACGACTGTTTGAATCATTCAGCTTGAAGTGGCCATGGATTGCGGGCGGGACAACAAGGTGTTCCGGCGCCTCAACGCCATCCATTTGTTGTTAGTTGTAGTCGCTTATGACTTGGTATTGCGCAATAGCCGGGTTAGCGGCCGAATGCTCCGCCTCTGGATTTCCCGCTTCAACGCACGAGGGATCGACGGGCTTACCTACAAGCCCCGCCCCGGACGCCCCCGTAAGCTGGAGGCCGCAAAAGTCGTGTCCGACATCCTTCCGCTGGTCGATGATCCCGCACTTGCTAACCAAACCCACTGGACCGTCGTCAAACTTTGCGGCTGGCTGCGCAAGGAAAAGCAAATCGAACTCACCTACCGCACGTTCGTGCGCTACCTTCATGAGCATCAATACGTCCGCAAGATTCCCCGGCCACGCCAGAAGTGGGTCAAACGAGGCTCGCGGCCGACTCAAGCCTACCAAGGGAGCCACGTCCGCCAGAATGTCATCGGTGCGGTCAATCC
>JAYSYA010000281.1:0-2803 GCA_043716765.1 Akkermansiaceae bacterium | reverse complement strand
GCGTCACCTGCGACCACGAGTAGGACGTTGGAGAAAAATAAGTCGCTGTCGCGATTAACGTCGCACTCGCGCTGCCGCTCGACGGCATCACGAGAATTGGTTGATTCGCATTACCCGCCGTCGAGACGATCTTCACCGACAGCGCCGGGTCGCTATAACCGGCGCGGGCCGTGGTCATGGAGGCAAAGAGCAGAAGCGGAAACAGTGCGCGGAACATTCTCATAGATTCGGTCAGTTTGGGGGGAGGTCAGTTCGGGGAAAGGCAGTTCGGGGATACAAGGGCGGGAGATAGCACAGGAAACCAACAGGTTCCACCATGTCTTCGCATTCCAAACACGAAGGAGTGAGTCCCCGGCAAGACACCGGCCGAGATCACCTTCGCACGCAAGGCGGGGGCTGTAGCGCCTGGGAGCAGGGCAGCGGTGCCGAGCAGCAACAAGCCGGATCGGACTGATAAATTCAACAGGAAGCGGATTTTGATCACAAACGTTAGCTCTACGATGCTGATCAGAGAGAGATTTTTCGATACAGGTCCGCTCATGGATTGGTGACCCTGAGACGGAGGAAACGGCGCGGCGGATTGATGGTGGAAATTGGGAATGTGTCGGTCACGGTGACGTTTTGTCCGACCGAGCCGGGATTGGTGGCAAGCGCTGTCCATGCCGCAAGATCGAAGCCCGCCTCGGCGATGTAGGTCACATCGCCGCGGACGCGGTTAAAACTCAATGTGAGCCGGTCTCCGGCAATGGCGAGAACAGGCGCCGCCATGAATGCGGCGGAGTTCGGCAGAGTGCCGAGAGCGTATTCCATCAGGTTGGCCATGCCGTCACCATCCGGGTCGGCGGTGTCAGGTGCATTGATGTCGCCGAGATTTGCAAATCGCCAGGATTGAAGTGGTGTGAGCACCGTGTAGCCGCTGAGGGTGACCTTGTTGCTGGCAGTGCTGACGAGGAAACTGCCTTGCCCGCCGGAGGTGCCTACCCGCTGCCCGGCGGCGAAATTCGAGAACCCGCCGGAAAGTACGCCAGTGGAGTTCACCACGGTAAAGGTGGTCGCATTGGACGGTGTGAAACCGCCGACCAAATTGACCGAAAGATTTCCCGCCAGCGCCGTGGTGCCGGATACGGTTAGGTAGTCGTATTGGCCGGTCTGGAATGCGGTGGCCTGAGTGGTGCCGCCAAGGTCAATGGCAAGTGTGCCCGATGCGCCGAGGCTGTAGGCTCCGGTGATCGAGGTCCTGCCGGCGATTCCCGCGTCACCGGGCGCGAGGGTACCGGAATTTTGCGCCAGAGTGGTTTCCGTCAATCCGCCGCCGGAGGCGGGGGGCGTGAAGCCTGCGCCCGCAGTGATGCTGGCGGCGGAGAGTTGTCCTCCGGTCCACGTGAAGGTTTTGACGACATTGGGGAGTGGGGCGCTGGCGGCGAGCGTGCCGTTGATGACTAGCTTTCCGCCGCTCAGTGAGACGGTGTCATTTTCGCTCCCGCCGGTTCCCATGGCTGTCGTGGCACCGATGGTGAGATTTCCAGAAAAACTCTGTGAGCCGCCGGGTAAGACGTTGATTGAGTTACTCCAAGCGGCGGTATTGGCTCTGTTAAAGCTCAGCGTCATCACGCTGCTGGTGCAGACTCCTTGATTTCCGACCGTGAGGTTGAAGGGATACGTAGGTCCGTTTTCCATGCTGATTCCGGGAAAATTCAGTGTTCCCGAGCCGCCGCTGCCGCCGACGTTCCAAGTGCCGTGAGCCCCGTAGCGTCCGTTAGTAATCGAGACTACCGCGCCGTTTGTGATGTTCGTCACGCCGTTGACTTGCAAATTGGTGCCGTTAGTGCCGACATTTCCCAGCACCCAGCTGCCACCGCTGAAAGTTACAGTCCAAGTGGATGTGACATTATAACCGTAGGTGGCGAAAGTGGTCGGACCACTATTGGTCAGTGTCACCGCCGTGCCGCCCGGCGTGAATCTCAGCAGGTTCGCACCATTGGCGAAATGCAGGGTGTTGCCACTGGCAGCGGTGTTCGTGTAGGTCACCGTGCCGGTACCGGCGCTGGTGATGCCCTGGGCGGAAACCGCGCCGCTACCGCCGAAAGTTAGAGTTCCCGCTTGGACGTTGATCCCGCCGGTCATTGAGGCAGCTTTCGATAGCACCAAGGTGCCGGCTCCGGTTTTCGTCAACGCGAGGCTGCTGGACGCCTCAGCGACTCCGCCACTTGCGGTTAGTGTCCGGCTAGCGGTGACGTTCCATGCTTGGGAGGCCGCGAGAATCACCGGCGCGTCGAGTGTCAGGTTCTGGGTTGCCGCGTTCATGTCGAGTCCGCCAGAGCCGAGGACGATAGGGCCGGAACCTGAGCTGAGTGTGATCGCTATGGAGGGACTGGTGATTTGAATTTGCGAAACGGAAAGTCCGCTGCCGACGGATACTGCGCCGTTGGTGTAAGTGCCGTTCCAAAGTGCGACATCCCCGGTGCTGGGGATGGACGCCGGTGAAAAGGAACCTGCCACATCGAGCGCGGTGGTGTTGTTAGCTTTTGTAAATGTACCGTTGGGCGAGGTGGAACTCGAGGTGGTCGAAGTGGCTGTGCTTACTCCGTTGTCAGCGACGATGCGGTAGAAGTAAGTCGTGCCATTCATAAAACCGGAGTCCGTGTAATTGGCCGTGGTCAAGCCGCTGGCGACGGTCACGAATGGACCGTTTGCACTGGTGGCCCGCAGCACGGAGTAAGTTGGGTTGGTATCTGCGGCTCCCGCGTTCCAAGCGAGGGAGATCTGACCGAGGCTGGGAGTTAAAATAAGACCCGTTGGAGCA
>JAYSYA010000029.1:0-6218 GCA_043716765.1 Akkermansiaceae bacterium | reverse complement strand
TCAATCTCATTTTCAGTCCCGCAGCTCAGGCAAAATAGGTGTCCTCGTGCGAATACGGCGGCGCGCAGCAGCAGAGAAACTGCAAGTTCTCGATGGCGCGGATCCGGTGCCACGCTCCGGGCGGAATTAAAATCGCATCACCACCCGCGACCTCGCGCTCGATGCCATCGATTTCCATCAGGCCGCGACCCGCAGTCAGATAGTAGAATTCCTCGCTCACCCGGTGGTAATGCCGCTCGATCTCCGCGCCCGCCGGCAGACTGGCTTCGGCGAGGCTTTGGTTGCGAACCGGGGCGTTGGAAAGATCCAGCAGACTGCGAATCGTCGAGCCGTCCTTGGTGGTGAAGGGCGCTTGCTGCTCGCGGTTGCGGATTTCCATGCGCCGAGGAAATCACCGAACCCGCCGGAGATCAACTGGACATGCGCGGCGCATCTTTCATGCTCCCGCCCATGCCTTCCGTCCATGTCGATCTCGCCGACCGCGCCTATCAGGTCATCGTCGGACCTGGCCTCCTCGGCCAAGCCGGTGAAACCCTCAAAAGCGCCGGAATCACTGGCTTGCGCGCCGCGATCATCAGCGACGAGACGGTCGCGCGATTTCACGCCGGCGCCCTGATGGACTCGCTGGAAGCCACCGGATTCCGCCCGACGCTGCACACCGTGACCGCCGGCGAAGCATCGAAATCAATGACCCACGCCGAGACGCTCTGCCGCGAAATGATCCGCGCCGGACATGATCGCCAATCGCTCGTCGTCGCCCTCGGCGGCGGCGTGGTGGGTGATCTCGCAGGTTTCGTTGCCGCCATTTTTTTCCGAGGCATTCCCTTCGTGCAAATCCCCACCACCATCGTCGCGCAAGTCGATTCCTCAGTCGGCGGCAAGACCGGCGTGAACGTGGGCGAGGGGAAAAACCTGCTAGGAGCCTTCCATCAGCCGCGCCTCGTCATCATCGATCCGGAAACCTTGCGCACCCTGCCCGACCGCGAATTCCGCGAAGGTTTCGCGGAAGCCATCAAGCACGCCGCCATCCGCGACGCGGCAATGCTGGATGATCTAGCCGCTTTCGATCCAAGCGGCCGCGACGTCCCGGCGGATCTCATCGCCCGCAACATCGCCATCAAGGCCCGCGTGGTCGAGGCCGACGAACACGAGACACGCGACATCCGCGCCCTGCTCAATTTCGGCCACACCATCGGCCACGGCATCGAGGCGTCCGTGCCTTACGGCGAGATGCTGCACGGCGAGGCGATTGCCCTCGGCATCCGCGCCGCGTTATTTCTATCAGAACTCCACGCCGGGCTTTCGCCGGACGACAGCGCGAAAGTCATCAGCCTGTTGGAAAAATACCACCTGCCGCTGCTACTCCCGTCGCACATCACCACCGACAAGGTGATGGAAAAACTCGCGCGCGACAAAAAATTCTCTGCGGGAGCCATCCGTTTCGTCGTGCTCGACGCGCTCGGCAGCGCCAAGGTCATCAACACCGTCACCGCCGACGACCTGCGAGAGGCGATTGAAATGCTGCGCTCCCCGCTGTTCGAATAAAATCAACGTTTCCTTCCAATCCAAACGACCGGGCAAATCGGCGGCATGAAAGATGGCGCTGACGCGACGACTTCAAGATGGCCACGCGCGAATCCGCCGTCACCGCAGAAGACATGACGGCGAACCTCGACGACAAAAAGAAGAAATAGCCTTCGCGAGAAATGATAGAAATGCGATCCCAGGGATCACGGGAAGAAGCATGGCTAACTGTGCTTCAAGCGCCTTCAGCGTCGCCCCGCTGACAACGCACCAGAGCAACGGGACCGGCAGAAGCAGTAGCAGCCAGAGCGGCCGCGCGATGATGAGAAGAACTCCGAGAGTCGCACAGACGGTAGGATCAGGAGCCAGTGCGAAGTATTCCGCACCCGCCAGCTGGCGTCCGGAAACCAGCGCCAGCAGCGGATAGATGGCCACACCGAAAACCGCCAGAGCCATCCCAATCCAAGCGGCGGCATCGAGCCGCGGTTTCCCGTCGAAACGACCGACGAAACCCCACACCAGCAGGAGAATTCCCTGCGCGAGAAAAGCCCAACCGAAGACCCGCCCGACCGAAGTGAGTTCCGCATAAAGCCGGAAATGAAAAGTGACGGCGGCGGTCGCCATCGCGGCGGCGAGGATCACGGCCACCGCGCGTCCCTTCCCTAACACAGCAAGCACCATGGCCGCGACTCCCAACGCGAGGAGCGCGGGATGAAGCGGCCAAAGCGCTTCAAATTGCCGCTCGAACAGCCGGAAATAAGACGCTGGCAGGAACGGAATAAAATTCCCGACCGAGTAACTGGTAAGCTCGTCGATCACAGTTTTTCGACGTGTTGAATCATGCGTTGCCGAGTTTCCGCATTGGGCATCCGTCCCCGTCCGGCAGCCATGTTTTCGGTGAGATGGGCGACCTTGGTGGTCGCGGGAATGGCGCAGTTGACGGCGGGATGGGAGACCACGAACTTGAGCATGAACGCCGCCCAGGTCTTGCAGTCGAACTCCGCCGCCCATTCCGGCAGCGGTGCCTTTTTTTGCAGGAGCCCGGTCACCAACGCGCCACCGTCGAGGGGCCGGTTAGCGATCACGGCGATTCCCTTGTCGGCGGCGAGCGGCAGCAATCGTTGCTCCACCTCGCGATGGCGGAGGTTATAGGTAAGCTGGATGAAATCGAGGCCGCCGCCCTTCATCAGCTTTTCCATATCCTCATGCCGCCGACCGTGGGAGGTGGTGATGCCGATGTAGCGGACCAGCCCTTCCTTCTTCATTTCCACTAGGGCGGGCAGGTGCTGCTGCCACGCAACCAGGTTGTGAACCTGCATCAAATCGAGTCTGCCGACGCCCCACAAAGCGGCGGACTCCTTGGTTTGTTCACGGGTTTTGGATCCGTCCTCAGTGAAAATTTTCTCGGCCGAGAAGAGCGTTTTTGGAATGCCGGTTTTCTTGAGCGCGTGGCCGATCACCTCGCGGGCGGAACCATACATCGGCGAGCAGTCGAGCACTCCGCCGCCGTGGTCGAAAAATGCCTTGAGGACCTCGGCGCAACCGCCCCGCAGAACCGGGTCGCGTCCGACATTGAAAGTCCGCCAAGTGCCCATGCCGATGACGGGCAGGGCTTCGCCGCTGGACGGAATCTTTTTCGTGACCGCCTGCGCCTCTTGGCCGAAGGCGGACGCTGGGGACAAGGTCAGCGCGGTGATTCCGGAACCTACCAGTTTCAATGCCGATCTGCGGGTGATGGCTTGAGTTTTCATGATCTCAATTCGCACACTGGCCGAAATTGCGGGTTGAGTCAAACCACGATGCTGACCGTCTCGCCATCCGCAAACTTGGTGCGCATGAGGTCGCCGGGCTTGAGCGCGGTGGCGGAGGTGACAATTTTCCCATCAGAACCTAGGGTGATGGAGAAACCCCGCTGGAAGGCGGACTCCGGGCCGAGCGTGCGCAGCAGGCCGCGCAGCCGCGCAAGACGCTCCACGCGCCGAACTAGGCTGTTATTACCAGCGAGCTCGAACCTCTCGCGCAGATGGGCCACCGATTCCACACGGCGTTCCAGCATGCGTGCCGGATGGCAGGCACGGTGCCGGGCGCGGGCGTCATGCAAGCGCCGGGCGAGCAACTCGAACGAAGCGCGCGCCGCTTGGGAAAGTTGGTCGCGCGCGGAGTCGAGCCGCAGGACCGACTCGCGCAGGAGCTTCGCGCCGTCGCGCTGGAGCACGCCGCGTTTCAGGGCGTCTACCGCGAATTGCGAGCGCGTCAGCCGCTCGCGGGTGACGCGGGTCATCCGCCGGCGGATTTGCGCGAGGCGGGCTAACAACTCCACGCCGTCCGGCACCGCCAGCTCCGCCGCGGCGCTCGGCGTTGGGGCGCGCAGGTCGGCGACGAAGTCCGCGATGGTGAAATCGATTTCATGGCCAACGGCCGAAATGATAGGAATCGGACAGGCGGCGATGGCGCGCGCCACGACCTCCTCGTTGAAATTCCACAGATCTTCGATCGAGCCGCCGCCGCGGCCGATGATGAGCACATCGCAGCGGGGATAACCGAATTTCTCCGGCTCGCTCATCTTCGCGATGGCTTGGGCGATTTCCATCTCCGCGCCCCGGCCTTGCACGCGCACCGGGAAAAGCACCGGCTGGACCCACGGCGCGCGGCGCGTGAGCACGTTAAGAACGTCCTGAAGCGCGGCCCCGGTGGCGGACGTGACGAGCCCGACCACCCGTGGAAACGGCGGAATCGGCTTCTTGCGATCCGCGTCGAACAATCCCTCCGCGAGCAATTTGCGCTTCAGCGCCTCGAACTTCGCCTGCAAATCGCCCGCTCCCGCCCGCTCCGCCTTCTGCACGATAATCTGCAACTGCCCGCGCGCCTCATACACACTCGCCTCCGCGAAAACACGGACTTTCGCCCCGTCCTCCAAGGCCTCCGCGCCCGGCCGCTTGCGCGCGCCGAACATCGCGCACGAGATCTGCGCGCCTTCGTCTTTCAGTGAGAAATACCAGTGCCCGCTGGCTTGTTTGCGTAAATTGGAAACCTCGCCTTCCACCCACGCCTCGCCGATCTGCACCTCCAACAGATTTTTCATCCGCCGCAGCAACTGCGTCACGGAGAGCGCCTTTTCCTCCGAGGTCTTGGGTTTCGAAAACAAATCCACGCCGCAACTTGGCAAGCGCGGGAAATTTTTCGAGCGGGAAAATCACCAGATCTCTTTTCAGCCCGCCCTTTAAGGCGGGCGCTGTCAGGATCAACCAACCAGTTCGCGGCGATGTCTTTGTCCCCGTTGGACCATCGCCACCCGCATGCAACCGCTTCTCATCGTGAGGGACGGTGGCTTCGATCTCCGGTAGCACGTTGGTAAACCGTTCGAGCATCTCCGCCTCCTGTTCACGGATTTGAACTTCCATTTGATCCGGCAGCCCCAAAGTCACCAGTTTTTTCGACTCGTCGTAGGCAAGGATCACGGCTTGCTGCCTTTTGCCGGAAGCCAAACATTCAACAACTTGCGGACGCTTGCATGGTGTTTTAGCAAAGCAAATTCACCGCCGAGCTAGCAGGAGCCGGCCCGCGAGAGCCCGAAGCGCCACAGCCAGACGAAGGTCAGCAGGATCGCGGCGAGGCCGACATGGAGCACTTGCACCCATGAGTAAATATGGACCTGCGCCATCACCATCCCCAGAACCATCTGCGCGAGCACGATTCCCAAAACCACCCGCTCGACCACACCCGTGCCGCCCATCCGGTGGCGCTTGGCCAGCACGAAGGCGAGCAAAGTGCCGGCGAGCACCACCCAGGAAAAACTCCGGTGGAACAAATATTTCCACGAGCTTTCAAGTTCGGCCGTCCACGTGGACCTTGGCGCGTTGACGTGCAACTTCGCCAGTTCGTCGGTCATCTCACGCACTTGCGCGCCGATGATGCCCTCCGCGACAATGACAACTAACAGCATCGTCACCGCCATGCGGAGTTTCGCCAGCGGCGCGGCTTCCATCCGGATCCGCCACGGCGTGTCGGTGCCCCGCCAAGCGCAGTAAGCCAGCGTGCCGAGCAGGGCCATCGCCAACGCAAGGTGGGTCGTTAGAACGCCCGGACTCAGACCACTGTAAACCACCCGCGCACCCATCCAGGCATTGATCAGCACCACCGCCAGCGAGGTGAACGCCATCCAGAACACCAGCGGCCGCTTCTCGCGCTGCCAGAACGCGGCGATGAATGTCGCCAGCGAAAAAAAGCCCACCGGCAAGCTCGTCAACCGATTCATAAACTCCGTCCACACATGCCGTGAATTGAATTCCTGCCGCAGGCTTTCCTCCGTGATCGTTGCCGGATCGCGGCCCATCCGCTCCGCTTTCTGTTGGAATCGCTTGATCGGGAGTTTCGAGAAATCCACATCCTCCACCTTCGTCGGCGGGATCAAGCAGCCCCAACAAGTCGGCCAATCCGGGCAGCCCATTCCCGCCCCGGTCACCCGCACGATCGCGCCCACGAACATCAAAACCAGCACGGAAACCAAGGCCCCGGTGGCCAGTTTTTGAAAGCGAGTCATCCCCATGCGCCGACCATGCGCGGGCAGCCCGGGATTTCCAGTGCAAATCGCCCCCTCAGGGCGTTTGGCTGGCTAGGGGCATTGCGGGGCAGTTTGGGTGAGTAGCCGGATGGCTTCGGCGCGGTGCTCAGGGTAGTGGTCGAAGGCGGCGTTG
>JAYSYA010000280.1:0-25576 GCA_043716765.1 Akkermansiaceae bacterium | reverse complement strand
AGATCTTCCTCCAGCCGGTCGGATGGCCGTATGCCGAAACCCCTGTCACTTGCGAGTCCCTCGTAGACGGCTCGGACAACCCAAGTGTCATGGTCTCGTGCGGGAAGCAATCTGGCGAAGCGGCAAATCGAATCGCTCTCTCGTTCAATCTCAAGCCGCTGCCATTGCTTACGGCAAATAATCCCCAGGACTCCAACGACTGCAACAGTGGCTCCCAAAGCCCAACGCCACTCTACGCTATATATCAGAAGGCCGATGACGACGAACAGCAAAACGATGATCACGGTCCAATTAACGACTCCGAGTTTCGTCGGCGTCGCGAGAGGTTCCATCATGCGTGAAGGTGTCTTCATGATTCTTGCCTAACGTTTGAGTGGTGGCACTGGCGAGATCAAGCTCCGATTCAACAAGGGACGTTATCGCCGGTTGCCACTCACAACTTGTTAGTCCGTTTGGGTTCGCAATGAATTCTCAACGACCTCTGCTAGTTCGTTTCTGCCCTTCTTGAAATCATTCTGCACTCTGTAGTGCTCAAGATTGCGTCCAAGAGCGGCAGCAAGTAATGGATCCTTCATACGAAACACTCGGGCAGCTTTCGCCGCCCTAAACTGCCAGGAATAGGCACCAAGATCATCTCGAAGATAAAAAGTAGGGTTACCGCGATACCTTGAGATCGTGAAGAAATATAAATGTTGAGGAAAGGTATCTCTAGTGTCCAGCCAACGAACTAAGACCGCACATAGCTCCTGTTGATGTCTTCTCAAAACTTCGGAAGCCCTATTGTGCTCATCTGAAAAAAACGAATCGTGATCCAGCAGTTCGTCGGTCCATTCTGAGAGTTGCCGCCCCTCAACCAGAGGATTGAGCTCGGACTGGAGCGAATTCTTTCCGGTAATGAAAAGCAATATATAGAGTACGAGCAATATCGCTAGACCAATCCATCCATTGTTCCACCACCTTCGTTTCGGCTTGAACTTGCAATCTTCCATTTCTTGACTTACGTTAAATGTGGTGGCACGGCGGCGCAGAACTCACAGAGCGAAGCGAACGAGGGAGCTTATCCGCCGTTGCCACCCACGACGTGTTCGGCTGTTGGAAGTGAATGGTGAAACAAATCACTTCGCCTCCTCCCCTGCGATTCTTTTAAACTGGCCCCTGAGATCCGGTGGCAATCGGAACTTGTCTGAACCCTTGGGGGTATATCCGGTGTTCCCGCTGAAGCCCACCCGAAAATAAAGGTCCTTGTCCCTGATCTCTAGAAAATGGATTCCAGCACTTGTCGCCATGCGTGGAGATAGCGACCACACGCCGGTCTTCTCGGCATACTTTGGCTCATCAAATACAAAGTCATCCTCGTTCTTTGATTTCTTTGCGATGATTTTTGCCATCTCGACGACTTGCGCTTCGTTAAGCTTGGGCTGATCAGCGTATGCGACAGAAAGAGCAAATGCCGCTGCTACGAGTAGTGGAATGATCTTCATTATTTCTGCCGAACGTCAAAGTGATGGCAACCCCACTAGCGGGAGCCAGCGTCGAACGCGGGGTTGAGGTTGTAATTACGTGGGAGCATCGAGAACAAAGGGGCTAGTGGGGGTTGCCCATCCACGTCTTGTTCGACTTCTTATTGTTTGTTGATGGCGCAAGCGATATCCACGAATCGGACTCTTCAAGAAAGAATAATGACATACATCACAATGCCTGCGACCATTAGAAGTGCGAGAAGTATTCCGATGATGTGAATGGGATCCTTGATGTTGATTGCGCCTGATGCCTTCTCGACTGAACTCTTGATAGGTTCGCCGCATGATGGACATGCAGGCGCATTCTTCGAAACAGGTTTGCCACACGCGGGACATGTAATAAGTGCCATAAGATTATTGTGTTGTGAATCAGTGTCAGAAATTAATTACTGCGGATTGGCCAATGCTGCCTGGATGTAAGGACCAATGTCGATCTTCCGCTGGCCACTTGTTGACTCCGGGTGAGCCCTCCAAATGGAATCGACGGGAGTATATCCCATACCCTTGGCCGTCCCGTTGAGGGCATACTTCGTCCCACCGCTCTCGAAAATCGCAGCACCGCTGTCTGAATAAATGTAGCCGCTATCGACAGTGAACGCCCATGCTTCTCCGTCGCTTTGACGGGTGATCAGCGTGCCCGTGTGTGAGGTCTTGTGATCTTTGCTGGAACAAGCGCTCAATGCGAGGGCTGCAAAAATCGGGATGGTGCGGGTGATTGTTATCTTCATGGTATTTGGTGGTCTTCAATTTCTGTCGAACAGTTTTTATTCGTCGGGTCTCTTTGTATGATATCCAGCGAAACCTCGTTGCGGACTTTGGGCGGAACCCATTGATTGACAAGCTATTTTTGGACGGCGCGTGTGTATATCGGGCGGAGGGGGCGGAGCGATTCCGAGAAACGTGACCTAGCAGATATCACGGGCTTCGGGGTCGCGCGGGACCTCGCCGCCCCCCTGCGATTTCCCCCTCCCCCCGCAGGGCGCCAGATGTCAGGCAGCGGGGCGGGCGATGGTGACCTCGCTGCTGCCGCGCTGGTTGTCCTCGGCAGTGAGGGTGAAGATCTTGAAGGAGGCAGCGGTGCCGGGGGTGGTGAGGCCGAAGGAACCGGTCCAGGTGGTGGGGCCGGCGGGGAGGAAGGTGTCGATGAGGATCTCGTTCACGGCATCGAAGTCGGGGCCGACATTGCCGCGCAGCTCGAGCTTGTCGACGGAGGGATCCGCGGAAGCAGCCCAGGTGAGGATGGGCTTCCAGGTGGCGGCATGATACGTGCCTTCGTTAATGGGGTCATTGCTCTCGGATTCACAAGACGAGCTTCGCTGAGGTCCCGGTCGATGGGGTCCTCGCGGATGAGCATGAGGATGCTGATCCTGTTTCTACGGCAGCCCAAAATGTGCCGTCCATCCGTAAGCGGGGTCCACAGCGGCGTCTGATTGTGGAAAAGAGGTCTTTCACTTGATGTCGCGGCACCCTATCATGCTTGGCTTACGCAATGATCGAAATCCATCTCACCCAGCAAGCACGCCGCCAAAATGGATATCGAACTACTTTTCCTGCCGTCTTACAGCCCCAATCTCAGCGGTTTTCGCACTGCCATCGACCAATGCCTTGACGATTTCGAAGGCCGCCTAAAACCCGAACTCAAAATCCTATTAGCATTGAATTTCCAGTTCTTCCCAAATCAAAAATCATGATCTGCGGCAGTATAACCCGGCGATCAAGGCCCGCACCGATTTTCACTCCTACTGCGTCACCGAGGAGTTCTACGACCTGACAAACGACCGCTCCGAGCGCTCGAATCTCATCGCTGATCCCAAGAGACTAACAGCGATTGAAACGATTGCGACGCGACGCGAACTTCTATCCGTCATGCAACGCACCGGCGATCCCTTCGCGGAAGCCCTTGCCCACCGCGACAACAAGGCTCTCGTGCCAGCCATTTTAGAAAAACTGGTCCAGGAATACGGCGGCAAGAAACGACCATAGCCGCGCGAACGCCAGTCCACCTGTCTGCTGCGTGATTGATAAACTCCCGGAAACTTTTCGTATAAACAAAATCTCATGACCCGAAAAACCGTCCCTACCTTGTCCGTGGTCGCGATCACGGCCCTCATTTCCGGCTCGCTGCAAGCCGATGTGAAACCCAATCCGCTGTTCACCGACGGCGCGGTCCTGCAACGTGGCCAGCCGGTTCCGGTTTGGGGCACCGCGCGGGATGGCGAGAAGGTGACCGTCGAAATCGACAAGCAGAAAATCAGCACCACCGCCGCCGACGGCAAATGGAGCGTGAGCCTGAAGCCGCTGAAAGAGGGCGGCCCTCACACGCTGAAGATCACCGGCGACAATGCCGTGACTGTGAACAACCTGCTCGTCGGCGAGGTCTGGGTTTGCTCCGGCCAATCGAACATGGAGTGGACTTTCTCCAAGGCTCACAACGCCAAGGAAGAAGGCCCAAAGGCGGATTTCCAGAAGATCCGGATGTTCACGGTGAAGAAAAATCCCTCGGTTAAGCCGTTGACGGAAGCCGTCGGCAGCTGGGTCGAGTGCTCCCCGCAAACGGTCGGTGGTTTCTCCGCAGTCGGTTACTTTTTCGCCCGCGACCTCTACCAGAAACTCGGTGTGCCGGTCGGCATGATCCATACCTCGTGGGGTGGCACTCCCGCCCAGGCTTGGACGAGCTTGGAAGGATTTGGAACCGATCCGGAACTGAAAGGTTATGTCGATGCGGTGAACCAGAAACTCGCCAATCACGATGCCGTTGTCGCCGCCTATCCGGCGCAGCAAGAGGAATTCAAAGCCAAGGCCAAGGAATGGCAGGAAACCGTCGGCAAGGCCCATCAGGAAGCCCTGAAATCCTGGACTGAGGCCACCGCGCAGGCGAAGCAAGCAGGCCAGCCGCTGCCGCCGAAGCCCGCGCCCTCCAGCCCGCAGCCGAAGGCACCGGCGGGACCCGGGGGCGGATCGGGCGAACCGGCGACTCTCTTCAACGGCATGCTGGCCCCGGTCATTCCATACGCCATCAAGGGAGCCATCTGGTATCAGGGCGAGTCGAACGCCAAGCAGTCGAAGCAGTATCGCACGCTTTTCCCGGCCATGATCGCCGACTGGCGGGCCCGCTGGAAACAAGGCGATTTCCCCTTCCTCTTCGTTCAGATCGCGCCTTTCAACAGCCAGCCGCCGGAAATCCGCGAGGCGCAGTTTCTCACGCTCGCGAAGGTAAAAAACACCGCCATGGCCGTGACCACCGACGTGGGCAATGCCACCGACATTCACCCGAACCAAAAGGAACCCGTCGGCCAGCGTCTGGCGCTTGCCGCCCGTGCGCTGGCCTACGGCGAGAAGATCCAATACTCCGGCCCGCTCTATGACTCGATGATGACTGCGAAAGGCGGGAAAATTGCCCTCAGCTTCAAGCACGTCGGCGGCGGACTGATCGCCAAAGACGGCGAACTCAAAGGCTTCACCATCGCCGGCGAGGACAAGCAATTCGTCCCCGCGCTGGCCAAGATCCAAGGCTCCACTGTCATTGTCTCCGCCGAAGGCGTGGCGGCGCCGAAAGCCGTCCGCTATGGCTGGGCGAATGTGCCCGACGTGAACCTTTTCAATCAGGAAGGCCTCCCCGCCTCTCCGTTCCGCACCGACGTGGATTAAATTCCGCGGCTCCGGTTCCGGTCTTGCCAAAGCAGGAAAAGCCCTTAGCTTGCCGCCGAGCAGGTAATTCCCTACCTCCCATGCCCGCATCCGGCCGAGTGCCTACAAGATTCACCCCATTTCCCGGGTCGTGAAATCGGCCTTGCAGCTAGGACCCCGGAACACCTGCCTCAACGGGCGGCGGCGCAAGCCGACTGGTTCTGACACACGGGTGAAGACCCCTTCCGCCAGCTGCGGAGCTTCTCCCCGGCACCAAAAAGCCGGATTGTCGGGACCATGTCGGTCAGCACGAGGTCCTTCCAGCATTGCCGGGTTCTCCTGAATCCGCCGCGCCGGGCCGCCTGAAACCACAACCCCACTGACACCATGTCAAACGCAACACAAGATTCCCGCAATTCGGGAGGAGACAGCCGTCGCCGCCGCTCACGCGGAGGCCAAAACCGTAATACCAACCAAAACCAAGACCGTCGCGAACGCGGGGGTGACCGGGATTCCCGCGGCGACCGCGGCCAATCCCAAGGCCGCCGCAAAGATGGCAATCGTTCCGAGGAATTCCGTCCTCAAGCTTCCCGCCCGGCCCGCACTTATGCGCCGGCCAAACTGAGCTTGTGGCAGAAAATTCTCAAGGCCGTCGGTCTTTACAAGGAGCCCGCCCGCCCGGCGCGCGTCGAGCACAAGCCCGAGTCCACGCCGTTTCCGAGCGGCGAACGCGCACCCAAGTCAAACACCCGCAACGCCCGGTCCGGCGAAGCCGAAGCCCGTGCCCCGCGTGAACCCCGCGAGCCACGTGCGCCACGCGAACCTCGTCCCGAAGGCGAGCGCGAGGAACGTTCACGCGGTGGCAGCAGCCGCAGCGGCGAGCGCGGCGGTGACCGTCCTCGCGGCGGCGATCCGAAAAGCGTCGAGTCCACTCGCGTTTACGTGGGGAACTTGTCGTATGACGTGTCCGAACAAGACCTCCAGGAACTCTTCAAAGGGATCGGCGGGGTTCGCAACATCGAGATCGTTTACAATCGCAGCACCCACCGCTCCAAGGGCTACGGCTTCGTGGAAATGCTCCGCATGGACGAAGCGATGCGCGCCGTGGAAGTCCTCCACGACCAGCCCTTCATGGGTCGGAAGATGACGGTTTCCGGTGCCAAATCCAAAGGCCAAGACGAACGTGAAGATATGGAAGGGCGTGATGAGCGCGAGCCAACCCGCGCCGTTCTTGCCTCCACCGCGCCGGTGGTCGCCGCCGCAGTCGTCGCCGAGCCGGTCATCGAAACGATCGTGGAAACCGTCGCATTAGAGACGGAAGAAGCTCCGGTCGCTGCCGCTGAAAATCTCGAAGCCAAGTATGGTTTCGACGAGCCTCAGGAAAAGTCCGAGGAAGCCTGACCGGTTAGTCCGTTTTACTTAAAAACCCCCGTCCGGAACGCCGGACGGGGGTTTTTTGTGGTGCCGCAGGCAAAGTCCAGCACGCTGTCAGCGGGCACCCAAAGTGCACCACTTGTGGATGTAAAACCGCTCCCCTCAGGCCACTGCCAATGTGCTTGGATCGGGGAGCATGTCCAACATCCCCAAAGCGCCATAACAACAAGCTATTCAAGCCCGCATTGCCAGCACGCTGGGCATCAACCGCCGCACCGTGAAGCGCTACACCATAGCTTAGTTTAGCCCCTCCGTGGCCGAACTTTCGGGGCCGCCTCAGTGGGATCACGGAATTGATGGAAAGTGGATTGCGGCAGAGGCCCTACGACGCAGGAAGCCGAAGCCTGGCGCACAAAGCAACGGCGACGAATCCGGGCAATCCGCCTCGGTTGACACTCAGCGCAGGCCCCGGAGCAACAACTCGGCGTTAGTCTTGGTGGCTTTCAAATTCGAGAGCAACGTTTCGATGGCGTCACCGATGGGAAGCCCGGCAAGCTGCTTGCGAATATCCACGACTTTAAGAAATTCGTCGGGATGATAGAGCCGGTCGTCGTTGCGGGTGCCGGACTGGGGGATGTGAATCGCGGGGAAAACCCGCCGCTCGGCGAGCTCGCGATCCAAGCGGACCTCCATGTTGCCGGTGCCTTTGAATTCCTCGAAAACCACGTCGTCCAGACGGCTTTCCGTTTCCACGAGGGCGGTCGCGAGGATGGTCAGCGAGCCGCCTTCCTCGACATTGCGGGCGGTGCCGAAAAACTTGCGCGATTTCTGCAACGCCACCGGACTGACACCGCCGGAGCCGATCGGGCCGCCCTGCATCGCGGAATTGTGGCCGCGGGCAAGCCGGGTGAGACTGTCCAACAGAAGGATCACGTCCTTGCCTTGCTCGACGAGCCGCTTGGCACGCTCGATGACCAAATCCGCGACCTGCGAGTGGCGGCGGGGCGATTCGTCAAAGGTCGAGGCGAACACCTGCGAGCCGACGGTCTCCTCGAAATCGGTGACTTCTTCCGGCCGCTCGTCGAGCAGCAGGATGATCAGCTCGGCATCCGGGTGGTTCAGGCGGATCGAGCGGGCGATTTGCTTGAGCAAAATCGTCTTTCCGCCGCGCGGAGGCGCGACGATGATTCCGCGCTGGCCTTTGCCCAGCGGGGCGATGAGGTCGATGGCGCGCACGCCGAGAAAATCCACCCCCTCCCCTTCCAAGTGAATTCGCTGATCCGGGAAAAGCGGCGTGAGGCGGTCGAATTCCGTCGGCGGGTGATAGTCGGCGACGGGCATGCCCTCGACTTCCAGCACTTCGTAACCGGAGAGGTATTTGCCACGCTCGCGGGGCGCGCGCACCCGGACTTTGACCTGCTGCCCGACGCGCAGCCCGTGATCGCGGAGCAGGTTCGTGCTGAGATGAATGTCATCCGGACCAGGGCGAAAGCTGCGTTGCGGGTCTCTCAACATCGCGAAATTGTCCTTCCCCAGCTCAAGGATGCCATCGCAAACCAGACCGGTGCCTTCGAAGCCGTAAAAGCAGAGTAGTTCGTAAACCAGCTGGCTTTTCGGGATGCCGCCTTGGATTCTGGCAGGCACCGCCTCCGCCATTGCTTGCAGCTCGGCAAGCGACTTGAGACGGAATTGATTGATATCGATGGAAACCGGCACCGCTGGCAGGGTGGCGGCGGCTGGCGCGGATTGGGATTCCGAAGCTGGGGAGTCGTTGGGAAGAGTCATGAGAAAGGCTTGGGCGTAACGGCGGACTTGAGAGCGGAGCACGGCGGGCGGACCTTCGTTCCAAAAAACCACATCCGCGCGGGACACTTTTTCCTGAACCGGAAGTTGGGCGGCGAGGATCGACTCGATCAAAAGATCATTGAACCCACTGCGCGCCTTGAGCCGCTGAATTTGAGTGGAACGGGAAGAAGCGACAACGAGCACTTGGGTCTGGCCGAAATCGAATCCCTTCTCAAAGAAGAGCGGAACGTCTGCGACGAATAATTCCGCCCCCCGTTTACCAGCCTGCTCGAGGGAATCAAGACATTCCTGAAGCACCCGCGGATGGAGGATTGCTTCCAGCTGGAGTCGGGCGGCGTCATCCGCGAAAACCCGGCCACGCAGGAAATGGCGGTCGATCCGGCCCCGCTTGTCGAGTGCCTCGTGGCCGAAGGCCTTGGGAACCATCGCCGCAACTGCCGCATCCGACTCTAGCAAGCGGTGAACGACCTCGTCACAATCGAAGATCGCCACCGCCGGCAGCCACTCGCGCAGCAAGCGGCACACCGTGGATTTCCCCGAAGCGATCCCGCCCGTCAGTGCTATCACCCGCATGCACATCTGAGCACCCGCGCCGGTTACTGAATCGTCGATCTGACACGGAAGAAGACACGGGCAGGAGGGCTACTGACCGTCGACCCCCAAGTCGCCCTGATTTCGGTGGAAGTATTATTAACTACCCATTCAGGGTTGATCGGGAGCCATTCGCGGTGATCCAAGCTTATCTCGATCTGGTAGGTCATTGGGTTGATCATCTCAGCGTCCGTTTTGTAGTAAACAAATGCGGGAATGGCTTGCAGCGACTCAACGGCAGTGGATTGAGGCTGTAGAGGTTCACCCACAGAAGACGCCAGGAGCTGGGCTGGCGGCGGTACCGGAGTCCACTCCATTTGAGCTATCCCCAAAAGTTGCGCTGGCTGAGTCTTGAAGGTGGCAACGGCACTGTAACTCGTCCCAGCGATATTCGTGGCGTAGGCTCGGAAGTAGTAATTCGTAGCAGACGACAATCCGGTCACACCAACCGTGAATGCACCCATGGTTCCGGATGCCGTTTTCTTAGTTACCCCTATCACGTTGATCACCGGAACGAGGTTCGGGTCGAGGGTGAAAACGACACCTCTTTCGCTGACCGTTGTTGCCCCATCACTGGCGACGGTGCCGCCCAAAGTGGCCGTGGTCGCGGTGACACCCGTGACGGTTGGCGATGAAACCGTAAGTGGCGGGAAGGTGGTGAAGAAGGCATACGGCGCACCATAAGCGGTGCCAATGGCGTTGCGAGCAAATGGCTTGAAGGTGTATCCCGTGTCCGCGACCAAGCCTGTAACATTGACTGAAAACACTCCAGTGGTGCCTGCGGCAGTTAGCTTGACCACTCCCGCGTCGCCCACGTTCGGGTTACTGTCAACCGCTGTGGCGGAATAGACAAAACCTCGTTCAAGGATGGGTGAGCTACCGTCATTGGTGACGTTCGCCCCCAAAGTGGCTGACGTGGAGGTGACATTCGAGATGGTCGGGGTGCCAATCGTGGCCAACGTTGCCGCCGTGGTAAAAATACCTACCGTGGTGTATCCCGTGCCGACGCTATTGATCGCATAGGCTTTGAAGGAATAACTCTTACCAGGAGCAAGATTGGTGGCGTTGGCGGTGAAGACTCCGGTCCCCGTTGTCGAGGTTGCAAACGCAGTTACACCATTGCCTCCCATCAGGGGATTGGCGTTGGTAGCGGTGAGTGAGAATACGATACCCCGCTGGATAACCGGAAAGCCGCCCGTGCTTGTCACATTACCACCCAGAGTGGCCGATGACGAAGTGATGTTCACAGACGTCGGAGAAGTGACAATTGGCGCGGTGGGCGCGGGGGGAGTGGTAAACGTCCCGATGGTTGAAGTGTGACTGTTGCCTACAGCGTTGATAGCGTATGCCCTGAACGAATAAGCGGTATTCGGCACGAGACCGGTGGTGTTGACCGTGAATACACCGGTTGTTCCAGTGCCAATCTTCTTGGTCACACCAGTCCCCCCGCTGAACGGGTTGTCATTCGCACTGGTAATCGAATAAACCACGCCTCTCTCGGTGATCAAGGAGTTGCCGTCACTGGTCACGTTCCCCCCCAAGATCGCGGAAGTGCTGGCGATGTCGCTACTGGTGGGTGTGGTCACCGTGGGAAGCGTCACGGGGGGCTGTAAGAGAGTCGCGAAGCTCGAAACCGGCGAACTGTAGAACGTTCCCGCACTGGAAATCATGTAGCCTCGATAAGTGTATTGAGTGCCTGATGACAGACCGGTCACATTGACGGTGAAAGGGCCTACTTCCGGCGGTGACGACACCGCCCTGATCACTCCCGGTCCGTCAATTGCAGGAGAGGGATTGGCCGAGGAAGCCGAATATACTACCCCGCGCTCATAGATAATCACATCGGCTCCGGCCAACGGGTTGTTTTCGCTGAGCGGGTCTTTCACGAGCGTAGCCCCCAACGTGGCGGAGTTGGTTGTGATATTCGTGCTGTTGGCATTCACAACTGACATCTTTGACACCAAGGGATCCAAGCCTTGATCAAATTCCTGTTGGTTGGTGATACCGTCCCCGTCGGGGTCCGCGTTGGGACCGGAGATCGAATCATTGGTCGATGAACCCAAGGTGAATACCTCCTGCCTCCATGAGGCATAGCTGGTGTACATCTCGATAGGAACACGGACGGTGACGGACGAAAGATCCGCGCTAGTCTGCCGGTTGGCATACCGGAAGTATTTCATCACAATGTGGCCATTGACCTTGAGTGGGAAAGTCCTTTGTTCGAGGGTTTTGCGAATAGTACCGTAAATGAGATATGTCGAGTCACGCAAATTGAGAGCTAACTCCGAGGTGCTGGCGTTCTTTCGGAACGTATAGCTGACTCGCCCCAAGGCTTCGTCTTCCAGCGACACCTCAATGTAGTCGGCTGTCGACGCCAGGCCGCCGGCAACGATATTATCCCAGGTGAGGGTCAATGGCAGGTATGGGTCGAATTTCAATCTTCCATTCACCCATTTCTGCTCAACGGGCAGAGCATTTGGCTTCTCGATGGATTTGAGTGATCGGATTAGCCAAGTCGGCTTCTTCAAGCCCACGGTAAGGGATCCGTTGGGAACCAACCGATGACCCACTTGGATGGAGGCTTTTCCGATGGGAGGATTTACGACGGTTGGGAACTCGACCGTGTAGATTCCCTGCTTCATGGTTGTCTCGAAAGCGTTACCATCTGCGGGATTGGGGAAATCCTTTTGCAGGTGATAAAGTGAAAGTGGATATTCTCTATACTCTCCCGTGGTTTGGCCCGCTACGACATAGTAGTAATAAAACGTACTGGAGAAATCGCGAAATGCAGCGGGACGCTCGAAGCTGGAATAAGGTGCGCCGATCACACGCACGGCAGAGCCTGATCCAGGCCTCACCGTACTTGCCCGAGTATCAGCATCCAACGTGCTATCAGCAATCCCCAAAATACTTCCATCCGCGATCAGAATGCTAAACGCATCCGTCGGGAGGGGATCAAGAGCAGGAGGCCCGGTGCGGGGAATCGACGCAGGATCATTCCTATTAGAAAAACGGTCGTGATTATCCTCGAAGACGTCGGTGTAGCCGTCCACATCGCCGTCTACATCCGGCACGCTCCCGTCCGCCAAAACCATCCGGTAACTGCCACTCTGGAATGCGGCAGTGGACGGGCTGGTTTGAAGAACCTCCCGATCGGTCATCAGATAAAGACGGGGTCCGTTGGTCTGACTCGCTTCCCGTTGCAAAACCGACATCCATTCACGCCATAAATCAACGCTTGTAGGATCCTGTGCAGACGCACCGGCAGTCAGTCCAAGCGAAACCAACAGCAGTTTCAGGGCTAGCTTGGGCGCGAGGAATCCCTTCACACGATCGGTGGCGGACTGTTTCATTTTAGTTGGGTTGATACCTGAGTCAAAGAATTCGATTCGCGATGGTCACAATGGAGGGAGAACTCCGTCACCGAGTTGTCCAGCTCCGCTGGATACGGGGATCGCTTGTCCCGCATCCGCTCCACGGAGCGGACGACCGGTCGCATCGATGATCTGGGCAGTCACGAAGATGATGAGGTTACTTTTGATCCGGTTCTCGCCCTTGGATTGGAACAATCGCCCAATGATTGGAATGTCGCCCAAAATAGGCACTTTGTCCTCAACATTCTGGACGTCTTCACGCATTAGACCACCGACCGCCACGGTGTAGCCGTCATAGATCGTGAGCGCGGTGTTGACGCGGCGAACCGAGAACACTGGCATCTCGATGCGGTTTTCGGTGACCACGGTGACCGTCGAGTTACCCAAGACATCGGTGCCTGCGGTTTGGATGGGGCTGCCGTAGTTGATAAAGCCTTCGAATTCGACGATTTCCGGCACGAAGCGCAGGTCGATGACGAAGTCGTTCTCGCCGATGGTTGGTTCGATTTCGAGGGTGATGCCGGTGTTGCGGGTTTCAAACGCGGTCGGCGTGGCGGGAGTGACCGGGAAGCTGCCACCCGAACTGCCACCACCAATGATGGAGGCGCCACTCGTTTGACCCACGGAGTTTGGAAGTTCCGGGGGTTCGTATTCGGTCGGGTAGATAAACTCGCGGATGATCTCGATCGTGGCCTTCTGACCGGACTTGGCGGTCACCGAAGGAGCCGTCATGAGATCGGCACCTTTTTTCTGGGAAAGTCCACGCATCATCACCTGCATCTGAACGTCCGAAAAGAGTCCGGTGAGTCCCATGATGCCAGGTGCGACATTCGCCGTCTGTGCCGTCCGACTCGGGTTATTGAGAATCGAGTCGATCGAATTGCGGTTCACCGCAGCATCACCTGATCGCAAGCCGCTGGTGACAATGTTTGACACCTGCTGTCCAGCGCTAGCAGGAATCCCTGGAATCGTCGTGTAATTGACCGGATTGATGAAGTCCCCTGCGGTTCGAGGGGTTCCGCTACCCACGGTCCCGCCACTGCCGAAAAGATTACCGGCAGGGTTACCGAACGGTCCGACAAGCCAATCAAAGCCGAGCTCCTCGTTGTTTTCCTGGGAAATTTCGACAAACTTGGTGGTGATCTTAACCTGCTTTGGCTTGGTGTTGCTGATCGTTTGGACGAGCTGCTCGACTTTGTCGAGTTCGGTCGGGGTGTTGGTGACGAGCAAGACGCCCGAGTTGCTCAGGGTGGCGGAGCTGCCGTCAGCGAAGGCGATGCCCGCGCCCTTGAGGAGTTCGAGAATCGGCTTGCGGGCGGTCAAGGTGGTGCCGCCGGTTTTGGTCTCGGCGAATGGATCGGCTGCGGCTCCGCCGCCTTCGGCTCCACCACTGCTGTCCAATGCGGTGTTGAAATCAGGGGGCACGCGGAAGGTGCGGGTGAAAATGTCTTCACCGCCTTCGGTGAGCGGCACGAGGGTGACGGCAAAGTCATCCACTTTGGTGCGGAGCTTGGTTTGATCGCAGATGTATTTAAGCGCCACGGCAAGCGGCACGTTGCGGATGCGCAGTTCGCGAACCCGGAGCGTTCCCGGATCGCTGGCGGCGAGAGGCAGTGCGTCAGCACCGGCCGTTGCCAATCCGGCATCGCCGGCAGCCGCAGCTGTGGCGCGCGGACGACGGATGACGAAGTTCACGCCTTTGCGGGCGGGGTCGAGTTCGGTGGTGTCGAGCTCGGCGGCGCGAAGGCGGAGGAAATCAATGGCTTCTTCAACCGTGGTGTCTTCGAAATCAATCCGCGGAATGATGATTCGCTTGAGTTTCTCGGTGATGTAGGCAACCCCCGAGCTGACGGCGTCCGAGCCGAAAGAGGTCTGGTCCACCAGAGGCGCTTCCGCAGGAACCGAGAGCTCCCAAGCGGCGTCCACCTGGCTGAGAAGCTCGGCACGGGTGTGGTCGTAGGCAGCACGATAGTAGTCGGACTTGGCGGAAGCGATCCTCTCCAAGCCGCGGCGGGCGGCCGAGTTGTAGGCATCCAAACGAAGGACATTGTTGTATTCGCGCTTGGCGTCGTCGTATTTGCCAAGGTTGTAATTGCCCTCTGCGGTGTAAAGTCCGCGGCGCACCTTGTCGACGTTCTGGGTGTGCTCGAAAGTGAGGGCGGGATTGGTGCGGATTGGATCATCGAGATATCCGAGCTCCTGTTTGGCACCGCCGTTTTCAGGATCGACGACGAGCACGCCTTCGAGAAGCACGCGGGCTTCAGGGTATTTGCCAACTTTGCGGTGCTGCATGGCAAGGGCGACACTGGCGTCGCTCAAATGCGCGATGTAGCTCTGACGGCGGTCCGAAACCATCGGTGCGTCAGGAAGCCGGTCGAGCGCCTGCCGATATTTGTCAACCGCTTGCTGATAGTCGCCCTTGGCATAGGCCACGCGGCCTTCATTCAAAAGCGCGTCGCCTTGGGCGACCGCATCCTGGCGGCGGATCATTTCGCGCTGGGCAAGACCACTGAGGCTGGAGCCGCCTTCGCCAGCGGTTGCAACCGTAACAGTGGCGGGCATGGACGATGCCACGGCCATCAACACGAGGGCGGTGTGACTGGATCGGTAAATTGGCGTTTTTTGCATGGTAAGATGGAGTTTTCTGGCGATGTTTTCGAGGTTTGGAAAGCGATTATTTTAAAGAATTATTCCGCGGCGGATGGCAGGCTGCCCTTGCCGATTTGGAAGGTTTTCGTCTCCCCGGCGGGGTTGGTGTATTCGACGGTCACCGACTCGGGCGTGACGATCTTGGCGAGGTAATTTTTTTTCGGGCTGTCTGGGGGCAGAGCGAATTGGGTGTTTTCCTCAACTTTGAATTCCTTGCCGTTCAACCCGAGTGCTTCGAGGGAGAAAACGGCCGTGCGGTCGTATTTCAGGTGCTCGTTCCTCCGCTCTTCCGAGAGCGGCGAAGGGATTTCATAGATGACGCCCTTTTTGTTGGGACGCTGGTCCTCGATCCGCACGATGGTCACATCCATCGAGATGTTGATTTTTTTGTTAAGCTCCTTGCGGACTTCCGAGCCGAGGAGCTTGAAGCGGTCCTTCATCGGCGGTTTTGCGAAGAAGAGTCCATCGGGAGCGACCATGTCAGCAGCTCCGGTTTTGTTAACGCCGCCTTTGTTGTCCTGATAGTTGAAGGGGAAACTTCCATCCGATCCGTAGCCCGGACGCAGCACCCAAGTGAGACTTTCGTCCTTCACATACATCAGCTTGGCGATCAGGGAAGGAAGCGACTTGGCGCTGTTGGGATCGGTCTTAGCGGTGAATTCCTCGAGATTGGAGAACCCATCTTGATCGGGATCCAGACTCGGAGAATCCGCGAAGCCGGGGTCGAGGCGATTCTCAATCCACCAGACGTTGGGAATGGGTGGATGGACGGGCGCGTCTTTCAGCAGGTCGATGGGCTTTTCCGGCGCGAGACTTGAGACAAAGAGCGGAATGCCGGTGAACAAGTCCACGGGTCGGTCTCCGTCGAGCGCTTGGCTCCAGGTGCGGTCGAGTTTGAGGGAGGCCAGAGTTTTAGGGATCAGATCGGCGTCGCGGACGGCGGCGTTATTGTTTCCCTTGCCCTTGAGGCCAGCGCCGAAGTCTTGTTCCACATTGGAAAACTTGGAGTAACCCATGAAGGCGAGGCCTAGGGCCAGCGCCACGGATCCGCCGAGGGCGGCTTTTTCGTAATTCTTTGCAAACCAGGACATGGTTAGGAGATGGGCGGTTGTCAGGTTAAGGAAGTTTCTTCGCGGGAAGAAATTGGAGGACGTCGAGCCGGAGAAAGACTTGGATCTGCTCGTTGCCAAGCACTTGCGCTAGAATCCGGCTGGAATCAGCGGTTTTGGGAGCTTCTGCGGCAGGGGCGGCGGCAGGGTCATCGCCCGGCAGCACAAATCCCCCGCCGAAGGGATCTGCCGCAGCAGGCTTGGCAGCAGTTGGCTTGTCAAACATGGCATCAGCGGTCCGCGGCGGATCCTTTTTCACGCTGGTGACGCGCAGTGAGCGGATCACGACGTATTGATTTTGCAGCTGGGTGATGGAAGAGAGGAATTCGCGGGCCGATTTCTCCGGGCCGACGAAGGTGATTTCCAAAGGAAATGGCCGCGTGGCTGCGGTGGCGGCAGGCGTGTAGCTCTTCCCTTCTTCTTCCGGCAGGGCGGGGCGATGGACATTCTTGAGTTCGGCAGGCTTCGCCTTGGCCAGCTCAAGCATGAGGTTTTTGATGGATGCGAGCTGATAGTCGAGAACACCGGTCGTTTTGGCGGGAGCCAGCGCGGTCTTGTAGCCCTCAAAGCCGACAAAAAATGCTTCCGGAACGGTGGTGCCGGCATCCTCGAAGGCTTTGCGGACTTCGGTGTTGGCGGCTAGGAGGCGGGTCGTAAATTCTTGGGGAGTGATGTTGGTGATTTCCTTCGGCCGGAACGGCGCGAAGGCGGCTTGCAGGGACTCCACCGCTTGGCGGTAACCGTCAAGCGCCTTGCGCTTGGCGTCGCGGTTGGCGGCTTGCGGATAGAGCGCGAGCTTCTCAAAACCAGCAGCTTCATCTGCGGCGACTTGAAATTTCTCCTGGGCTTGCGCGTAACGGCCGGACCCTTGGGAGCCGATTACAAATAGTAGGATGGCACCCGCAAGGGTTCCTCCCCCGAGGGCGACGATGAACTTGTTATCCTTAATCCAACTCATATTTCAGATGGCAAATGGTTTTGACGAATCTTACTTGATCGCGACTTCGCGGGCCAAAGGCAGGGTGATTTCAAAAGGAAGGCCCAACTCGCCGGTCTTGCCGGCCACGGTGATGTTGAGGATCTGATCGTCGTTGAGAACGGTCTCCGCGCCTTTGGCATCCTTGATCTTGAAGCGGAAACCGGTGGATTTATCGCGGAGGTTTTTCAAAAGCTCGTAAACCACGTTCTGGCTTTTAGCAGTCTCGCGCCAGAAGCCTTTGATCCGAACGGCGTTGGCGCTCACCGTGGTGGCGGCGGGCTCCGGCTTCTTGCCTTGCGCGGGTTCCTCGACCTTGAGATCCACCAGCGACGAGCTGCCGTAGGTGGCGGTCATGAATTCAGGTTTGACGGCGGATTTGCCATTCTGGTCCTTGGCGTCCGGCTTGCCGCTTGCAATTTTCGCACCTGGCGGCGGCGGAACGTAGCCTTGAAGCGGCTCCAAGTCGGTCACCCACACTGCATCACTGGCCAGGGCACCGCGAACTTCGGCCAACAGATCCATCCAAAACACGTGGGCGGATTCCGCGTCGGTGTAGCCCGTTGCAATCTGGCGGAGATGATCCTCCTTTTGCAGAAGTGGCTCAATCTCCGCTTTGAGAAGGCCGAGCGCCTCGTGCGATTCCTCCATGGTCTTGGCCTCTTCTGCGGCTTTGGAGGCGGCGATATTTTCGAAAGTGGCCCAGAGCGCCATCCCGCCCAACAGGACGGCGGCTGCGGCGACCAGGAACGGCTTGCGCCGGTCCGCCGCCCGCGATTGCTCGACGACGTGGGGCACCAGATCAATGTTAATGGCGGATTTGCCGATTCCGCGCAAACCGAGGCCGACGAGTTCACCCATTAGGTGGCCTTCACGTTGGACAACAGACGCATCGACATTTTTGCCGATGGTGACGTTGCGGACCGGGTTCAAATACTCGACCGGGAGGTTAAGCTTCTCTTGGAAAAATTCGAGAGTGTAGGGCAGATTTGCTCCCCCGCCAGCCAGAAGCACCCGCCGGGGAGCGCTTCCCCCGTGCTGGCTGCGGTAATAATTGGTAGTGCGGGCAATTTCCGCCGGAAGGCGGGTCAGGGCGTTGCGAATGACCATGGCGAGCGCTGCCACCGCTTCATCCAATTGCTCGGTGTGCCCGCCTCCCAAGGCGACGAGACCGTTGGCGATCTTCTGGTGCTCGGCCTCCATGAACGGGATGCCGTATTCCTTGGCGATGGCCGCAGTGACTGCCGCACCGCCGATGGCAATGCTGCGAGTGAAGAAACGACGGCCTTCGATGTAGAGAAGATTGCTGGTTTTGGCACCGATATCGATCAACAGAATCGGCTCTTCGGGATTGCCGTAGGTGGCGCGGAACGCGTTGTAAATCGCCATCGGGGCGACATCGACCTCCGCCGTGGCGAGACCGCTATCGTTGACGGCGGCGTTGATTTCATCAAGCGCGTCGGCTTTGATGGCGACGATAACCACTTCCTTTTCGGTCGCACCTTCGATCAGCTCGTAATCCCAAACGACTTCCTGCAGCGGGAAAGGCACATGTTGCTGCGCTTCAAAAGTGACAAGCTGCTCAATGTTATCGTCTTGGAGCGGCGGCAGCTTGACGAAGCGGGTGAAAACCGACTGGCCGGAAATGGTGTAGCGGGCCTTTACCTTGCCGACTTTGAGACGCTGGGCGAGATCGGCAATGGCGACGCGCGTCTGGGACATTTTGGAAGCATCCAGCGCGGGATCCGCGATGATGGTCTCGGAGCCATAAGCCGTAAGGGTCAAGCTGCCGCTTTTCGAAACTTCGAAAACGGCCATGCCGATGCGCTGGGATCCGATGTTGAGTGCGACGGTCGTCTGATTATCAGCCATGATTCGGTAGAGATAGGAGAGAAGGCTTGGAGAGAGGGAAGCGGCGGAAACTCCGTTCAGCGGCGCTCCGCGCTGACTTCCGCATAGCGGTCCCACCACATCGGCGCGAAGGGCGTTTCACCCTTGTTGAGAAGCGGCACTTTGTCGCTGCGGGAAATTTTATCAGAAGCCACGCTCCACCAACCGACTTTGCCCTTGCTGGTTTCTTGGGCGACTTTCTCACCGTTGATCAGCACCTCGTAGCCGACATATTCGACGGCGGACTTGCCGGCGCGGTCGAGACCGGTGAGACGCTTGATCGACGACGGGGAGAGATAAATCGAGCAGTAAATGTCTTCAGACAGTGGCACGTTGACATAGTCGATGTCCTTGGTGAGGAGCAAGAAAGTGCCGGCTTTTTCGACGTTTTTCACCGCGATATACCACTTCACAGTGATTTTGTCACAGGTCTTGCTGGCGGGCTCCGGGCTGAGCGAGAGGTTCAGCTTGGTTTCGATTTCCAACCAATCCTTGGGTTTGAAAGCCTTGTTTTTGGCTCCTGCAAACTCCGGGGAGGGCAGATCATCGAAAGAAGGTTTTTCAATAACCGCCTTAGCGGCCTGCCCGGAGGCGCTTCCGATCGAAAGCGCGGCGATGAATGCGGAGACGGAGATCGAGAAGGATTTGCGTAAAAAAGCGTTCATGCGGTGTGGGTTTGAAGGAACGTAGTGAGTTGGGTTTCGGGTTGACGAGCGAAAATGACGGATTCTGGATAAAATCTTGGTCGCTGTAAACACATTTGCTTCCTGATACATCCACAAGCGATTGACGAGCCGCGCTTTGCCACCCATCACTTCGCCATGGCACCTGTTAATTTCCCTCCGGGAGACGCCCAGCCAAGGGTCGTCGGAAGCTTTGGCAGCTCGCGGGACCTCCGCGAAGCCTCTATTTCATCGGTCCGCGAGTCCTGTGATATTGTGGAAATCCGGCTGGATCTTTTAAGCGCGAAAGAGGCCGAAATTGGCGCCTCGCAATGGAGCCATTTATCGCAAATCCCCCTGCTATTCACCGCACGGCGGATCGAGGAGGGCGGTGCATTGGCCATCGGCCCTGACGAGCGGATGGACTTGCTGCGCAGCGCGCTGGACCATGCGGCGTGGATCGACATCGAAGTGGCGAGCATCCGCGAAATGGGCGCTCTTTTGCATGAACTCGCGGACCGGAAAATCCCCTGGATCGCCTCCTATCACGATTTCTGCCAGCTGCCAGAAACCGCCGCACTGGAAGACGCGGCGAGACAGGCGAGAGACGCTGGAGCCGCGGTTTTCAAAGCCGCCGCCAAGCTACATTCGCCAGCGGATCTCGCGCGGCTGGCAGATTTCCAACTGGCGGACCACGGAATCCCCGTCGCCACCATGGGCATGGGGCCGCTGGCACCGGTCTCGCGCCTGCTGTGCGCGCAATGCGGCAGTTTGCTCAACTACGGCTACCTCGGAACCACCGCGACCGCCCCCGGCCAGTGGGACAGCTTGTTGTTAAAAACCGCCATCTCGCAGCTGGTGCCTTTCCGCCTCTAGCCGATCACCTGACCGCCCGATCGGCTGCGACCGCTGCAGCTCTCGTGCGCTTTCCCTTCCCCAGCGGACTAAATCATGGTTTTAAGGTTCGTCTCAGGGCTTCGCCTTTTCGAGCGTTTCGAAATCCTAGGGCGACAGGTAAGAGACGGGGTCGGCTCATGAATGGTTCATTTCTTCACCATCGGCGCCATGGTTTCGGCGAAAATTTCGGCTAGCAGTGTGGATTTTATGGGAATCGAGCGAAATGGACGCCGGACGACGGCCTCGATAAAAACGCCACGCCGATGGGTCTTCTATCATCGACCTTCGATGATCTCCACCGGTGCGTCCGGCAGCGCCTTAAGAAACGCCTTGCCGTAGCGCTTTGTTAGAATCCGGTTGTCCAAAATACACACCAGCCCCTTGTCGCGCTCGGTGCGAATCAAGCGGCCCACGCCCTGCCGCATTTTTAAAATCGCCTCCGGCACCGAGTAGTCCATGAACGGATTTCCTCCCGCCGCCTCGATCGCTTCCAGCCGCGACGCCGTGAGCGGATGATCCGGCACCGCAAACGGCAGCCGCGTCACGATCACGTTCGACAGCGCCTCGCCCGGCACATCCACGCCGGTCCAAAAACTATCGGTTCCGAATAAAACGCTGTGCACGTCGTTGCGGAATTCCTCGATCATCTTGTGCCGCGGCATGCCGTCGCCTTGCATGAAAACCCGCCAGCCCTGAGTCCGGAAAAATTGCTCCAAGCGCTGCGCCGCGTCGCGCATCGTGCGGTAACTGGTGAACAGCACGAAGGCCCGCCCGTCGCTTTCTAACACGGACTGGCGGATTCCCTCCGCCAGCAGCTCGGCGTAGCGCGGCGTCCCCGGATCCGGCACGGATTTGTAGATCCGGATCTTCATCTGCCGCTGATAGTCGAAGGGGCTGCCGATGCACAGCGCCCGCGCGTTTTCCGCGCCCACGCGGCCGCGGAAATAGCCGAGCTTAGGGTCCCCCACGCCGAGCGTCGCGCTCGTCAGCACCAAGCTTTTCTTCGCGGAAAACAACAGCGGGCGCAGCTTGTCCGCCACGTTCACCGGCGCCGCATGCAGGCTGAGCTGCTGCTCGTCACGGCCGCTTTTCTCCACCCAGTAAACGCTGTCATCCGTCGTCTGATCCAGGAAAACCCCGATCGAGCCGTGCGCCTCACGCAGCCGCCGCGACGCGTCCTGCAGCTCGGAGCGTGTCGTCTCCGACTCCTCGTCCGCCGCGAGATTGTCGATCTCCAGCCACAAATTCCGCAGCGGCTGCGCCAGCGTGTTAGGCACCACCTCCGTCTCGCGGATGCGGCACTCCTTCGAGAAGTTCCCGAACTTCGCCACATCCCCGACCTGATGGAAAAACCGGTCCGCCGCGATCAACGCCGACTCCACCGCCGTCAGCGCCGACGCCCTGCGAAACGCTTTCAGAAGCCCCTTGCGCGTCTTCGGATGATAGAGCCGCTGCAAGTCGAAGCGCAGCCCGGATTGCGACACCCGCAGCCCGAGCTGAATCGCCGCCACCTGCTCGATGGTGTGCGCCTCGTCGAGAATTGCGAAATCGTTAGGAAATAAAAATCCACCGGTCTTTTTCGCGTCATCCTCATCCGACGGCTCGTCATCCGTATTCAGCAACGCGAAGAACAAAGTGTGGTTCACCACGATCAATTTCGCGTCCGCCGCCGCCTTGCGCGCTTCTTGGAAGAAACAATTTCCGCGAGGTCCGCAGTGGCGCGCCGTGCACAGATGGGCCTCGCTGCACACTTGCAGCCAGACCTTCATTTGCGGCTGGAAATCCAAATCGCTCAGCGTCCCATCGCGGGTTTTTTCCGCCCACTTGGCGATCGCCTCCAGCTCATCATTTTCCGTGTTGGTGAACAGATCCGCGGATTGCTCGAATGCCCGCCGCAGCCGCAGCGGGCACAAATAATTTTGCCGCCCCTTTAAGAGCACCGCCGGCAACTCCTCGCCGAGGACTTTCCTCACGATCGGGATATCCTTCCTCACCAGCTGCTCCTGCAAGTTGATCGTGTGGGTGGAAATGACGCCCTTGCGCCCCGTTTCCAGCGCGAACCGCGCGGCCGGCAGCAGATACGCCAGCGATTTCCCCACCCCGGTCCCCGCCTCCGCCACCAGCGGATTCGCGCCGATCAGCGCTTCCGCCACCGCCACCGCCAGCTCCTGCTGCTGCGGCCGGTATTCGAAATCCCGCGATTTCGCCAGCAGGCCTTTCCGGGAAAAAGCCTCCCGCACCGCATCGCTGAATCCGGGGATCGGTTGGCCTTCGGTCATGGAAATCATCTCCCGGCCATCGCATCCCGCATCAGGCGTTCTGCCAAGCCGCAACTTCGCGCCGCGCCGCCATAACTCCGCCATAACGCGCTCGACAGCTCTCCCCTGCCGCCGCCACTGTCTGCCGCCCGCGGCCGGTCCATGAATTTTTTCCGCAACCATCTCTTGCGCTTCCTGCTCCCCTTCGCGCTCGCCGCCGGGGGTGCCGCAGTCTGCGCGATGCTCGTCCCGGCAGAAACCGCCGCCGTCCAACAGCAACTCGTCGGTTTCCCGGACTCCGTTGTCCAAGCCCACCAAGCGCGGCCACTCATCCTTGCTGCGCTCTGCTTTTTACCCGCGCTCGCCGCTTTCATTTACGCCCTTGGCGGCACCTTGGACCGTTACATCACCCGCCAGTTCGCCGGGATCTTCGCTGTCTGCCTCGGCGCGCTGCTGATGATTTGGCTGTTGATGGACATGACCGACAAGATCGGCGATTTCCGCGAATCGCAGGACGTCATGACGACCATCGTCAAGTTTTACTCCGCCCGCTCGCCCGCCGTCCTGCTCCTGCTACTGCCATACAGCCTGCTGCTCGCCCTGCTCTACGCGCTCGGAAAACTTTCTGGCAGCCGCGAAATCATCGCCATGGTCCAAGCCGGCCGCAGCGTGATCCGGATCACCCTGCCGCTGATCATCGTCGGTCTGTTATTCAGCCTGCTAGGACTCGGCCTCAATTACCAATGGGCACCCGCCGCCGAGAGCAACGTCGATAAGATCCTGGCCGAAGCCAGCGGCAAACCCGCCACCGAGGCCACCCACGTGCTCTATCGCAACGCCGCCAACCGCCGCTTGTGGATGATCGGCGCGTTTCCCGAGAACTATCAAAAGGGCAAACCGCTGCAAGACGTCGAGGTCACCACCACCCGTGAGGACAAGACCTTGGAAAGCCGCCTCTGCGCCAAGCGCGCGTTCTGGGATCGCGCCAGCCGCTGCTGGACTTTCGAGGAGGCCGTGACCGGAAATTACCTTCCCAAACAAGCGCCGGTTTTCCAAACCCACGCCGCGCCCGTCACCATCGCCACTTGGAGCGAAACCCCGTGGCAGCTCATCAAGCCCGGCCTCAGCGCCGACCTTCTCGGCATCCCCGACCTCACCAGTTGGCTCAAAACCTACTACGATAACGGCCAGTTCGCCGATCCGTCGCCCTACCTGACGCACTGGCACTACCGCTGGGCACTGCCCTTCGCCTGCCTGGTCACGGTGCTGCTCGCCACTCCGCTGGGCATCCATTTTTCCCGCCGCGGCCCCGGTGGTGGGATCCTCCTAGCGGTGGTCCTCTCCGCGCTGATGATGCTGTTCTCCAACATTTCCCTCGCACTCGGCGAATCGGGCACCCTCCGCCCGGAGCACGCCGCCTGGTTTCCTAACATCATTTTCTCCCTGCTCGGACTCTATCTCTTCCACCGCCGGATCTCCGGCCAACCCATCTACCTGATTCTGCGCCGGCTCATACCCGGCAACGACTAACCACCCCGCTCCCATGGCAATTGCAGAACCCTGGCATGTCCGCTCCCGCGGCCGCGAATGCGCCGCCGCCCAACGCCCCTTTGTCGATGGCGAAATTATCGTCACCGCCCTCTTCCCCGACCCCGAATCCAGCGGCTACCTCCGCCGCGACTACTGCGTGGACGGCTGGACAAGCTATCAGGAAACAGGCGACAA
The DNA here is from genome assembly GCA_043716765.1 of Akkermansiaceae bacterium. GTDB lineage: Bacteria > Verrucomicrobiota > Verrucomicrobiia > Verrucomicrobiales > Akkermansiaceae > Luteolibacter. The sequence goes on along the minus strand of JAYSYA010000280.1, from coordinate 1,118 downwards.
GCCCTTCTCCTTCTGGCGCACCACCTACACCGCCGTTCAGAACAACGACGCCGCCATCGCCGCGGAACGACTCAGCGCCGAGGAAATCCTCCAGCGCCTCGTGGAAGAGGACGAGGACCACACCGAAAACGCCCGCTTCATCCTCGCCGTGATGTTGGAGCGCCAGAAACTCCTGCGCGAGACCGACAGCCAGCGCACCCCATCCGGCATCCTGCGCGTTTACGAACACCGCAAAACCGGCGAGGTCTTCATCGTCAAAGATCCTGACATCCCCCTGAGCCAAGTCGAAGCCGTCCAAAACGAAGTTTTCATCCTCTTGGAAAACAACGGCCGCACCCCCGCTCCCGCCGACATTGAAATCCCGGAACAACCTGAGGAAACGCCCGCAGAACTGCCCCGCGAGATCCCGAGCGCTGATTCCGAATCAACGGGCGCTGCAGTCACCCCGGCGAGTGACCAGATGTCCAAGGAGCGCGCCGACCCCGATGCCCATTAGGACGGTTTGATAGACATTGTCATGCATGACTCCGTCAACCGCTTTAGTCTCCTTAACCGCTCAGAAGCGCGTTCGCATCTCCTGCCAACATGTCGCTGAACGCGCTTTTTATCAGATATCCCACCCAGCGCGCTTGAATCGGCACGACCGCCTTGCATTCTAGCAGCAACTAGCAGCGGCGCAGGCCGGGCTGGCTGGGAGCGAGTGGTCATGCATCGGAGCTTCCATCGACGGATTCGGCTCGAGGGTTTCGAGGCCGAGTTTGGCGAGGAGTTCGCGGTCGGCGCCGGCTTCCGGGTTCTCGGCGGTGAGGAGCTTGTCGCCATAAAAGATCGAGTTGGCACCGGCGTAGAAACAGAGGGCCTGGGTTTCGTCGGAGAGACGGGTGCGGCCGGCGGAGAGGCGGACTTTCGCGCCTGGCACCGCGATGCGGGCGCAGGCGATCATGCGGACGAGATCGAAGGGATCGACCTGCGGGTTGTTGGCCAGGGGGGTGCCGGGCATGGGCATGAGCGAGTTGATCGGCACGCTTTCCGGTTGCGGATTGAAACTGGAAATGACCTCTAGCAGGCGAAGGCGGTCGGTGATGGTCTCGCTGATGCCGAGGATGCCGCCGCAGCAG
>JAYSYA010000279.1:0-2809 GCA_043716765.1 Akkermansiaceae bacterium | reverse complement strand
TTGCCAAACAGCAAGGTGATCTACTCCCGACCAACTATATCATCTCAGGACCCGGCAGCCGCACCTCGCGCGCCATCGTGAGCTCTCGACAAGGCGATCGGAGACCCATACCGCAGATTTCGGATAATCCGAATGGCCTAGGGAACACCCCTTGAACCGACTCTGCGCCCTTTGAGGTTTGCCTGCTCTTGGCCCTTTTGTATAGAGACCTCATCGCTCCCGAGTTCCCGGATTTCGAAAGAGTCGCCGCCACCAACCAGCCTAACTGCCCGTGGCACGCCAGATCCTTTGGGAGAACGATTCGGTTACTTGGGTCAGGCGTCACGGTTCTGCATCCGCCACGCCGGCGCTCGGCCAGCGCCCCACCAAGATCGCGATCCTTGACACGCACTGTGGCTGCTGCCTGGGGCACGGCAGGTGTCCAGCACTCGGGAAAAAGAGTTCGACTTCAGCGGGTGTTATCGCTCACCAATGATCAACTGTCGCTTGGCGACCACATGGACTCATAGGTCTGAGAGATAGCTGGCTCCTTCAAGGGTTTGAAAGAGTGGCCCGAGACGGATTTGAACCGCCGACACGTGAATTTTCAATCCACTGCTCTACCGACTGAGCTATCGGGCCTTGATCTCTTGCACCCTTGCGGGTGGGGCGGCAGTAAGAGTGGCTGCCGCAGCTTTGACAACCCGAAAATCGTTTATTTCGGCATTTTCCAACAGGGCCGTGGATTTCTTGCGAAACCCTGCCCGTCTGCAAAAAACGGCGGACCATTTTGGGGACCGCCGTTTTAGTAAATGTCACAGACTGGAGGCCTGTCTCGCTTTTAGCCGAGCACTTTGAGCTTCCTGATGCCGAAGACCGCGTCATCGCCCAGCTCTTCCTCAATGCGGAGGAGTTGGTTGTATTTCGCGATACGGTCGGAGCGGCTCATCGAGCCGGTTTTGATCTGGCCGCAGTTGGTTGCAACGGCAAGGTCGGCGATGGTGCTATCCTCGGTCTCGCCGGAGCGGTGGCTGAGAACGGCGGTGTAGCTATTTTCCTTGGCGAGCTCGACGGCGTCGAAGGTCTCGGTGAGGGTGCCAATTTGGTTCACCTTGACGAGGATCGAGTTGGCGACGCCAAGCTTGATGCCCTTGCTGAGGAAATCGACGTTGGTGACGAAAAGGTCGTCGCCAACGAGCTGGGTGGTCTTGCCGAGTTTCTCGGTGAGAATCTTCCAACCGTCCCAGTCGTTCTCACCGCAACCGTCTTCGATGGAGATGATCGGATAGTTTTTCTGGAGACCGGCGTAGTATGCGACGATTTCCTCGGCGCTTTTCACCGACTTGTCGGATTTTTTGAAGACGTAGGCGTTTTGCTTGGCGTCGAAAAACTCGGAAGCAGCGACGTCGAGGGCGATGGCGATGTCGTCACCGAGCTTATAGCCGGCCAGTTCGACGGCTTGGGCGATGACGCCCAGAGCATCCTCGGCACCGCCGAGTTTCGGGGCGAATCCGCCTTCGTCACCGACGGCGGTGGAGAGGCCGCGGTCGTGGAGGACTTTTTTAAGGGCATGGAAAACTTCAGCACCGTAGCGCAGCGCTTCGCGGAATGTCGGCGCGCCGACAGGCACGATCATGAATTCCTGGAAGTCGATCGGCGCGTCCGAGTGGGCGCCGCCGTTGATGATGTTCATCATCGGAACGGGCAGCACCTTGGCGTTAGGACCGCCGAGGTATTTGTAAAGCGGCACGCCGAGCTGCGAGGCGGCGGCTTTGGCGACGGCCATTGAGACGCCGAGGATGGCGTTGGCACCGAGATTCTTTTTGGTCGAGGTGCCGTCCAAGGCGAGCATGGCGGCGTCGATGGAGGCTTGCTCGGTGGCGCAGTAGCCAAGGAGTCCGGGAGCGAGGATCGCGTTGACGTTTTCAACGGCCTTGAGCACGCCTTTTCCGCCGTAGCGGGCCTTGTCGCCGTCGCGAAGTTCGACAGCTTCGTTTTCGCCGGTGGAGGCACCGGAGGGAACTGAGGCGCGGCCGATGGCGCCACCTTCGAGGTGGACGTCAACTTCAACGGTCGGGTTGCCACGGGAATCGATCACTTCGCGGCCACGGATTTCAACGATGGTGGTATAGTCCATAATTATGCTTTGGTATTAGATAAGGTGGGTTTTTGAAATTCAGGGATTAAACGGCTTGATCGAACGGATTCTAAGTTCGCCCATCAGTTCGGTGAGTTCGTCACGAACCTGGACGGTGTCGCCCGGTTCGCGGCCGACGAGGACCTTGCCGACTTCGGATAGATAGGAAACGGTTTTGGTGTCCGGTTCGGAGTCCCAGGCACCGAGAACGGTCATGACGACCTCCACACCGGCCGCATTCACTAAAGTGACGACCGTGCCGATGTTGACCTTGCTGGCGTCGGAGCCTTTGAAATCGGTGCCGCGGGAATTGGCGATTTCCTTTTCCAGTGCATTGCGACGGAGGCCGAGATATTTCTCAAGATCCTTGGCGGATTTGTATTCGAAGTTCTCACGAAGATCGCCGTAAGAACGAGCGATTTTCACGTCATTGAGATTTTGGGGAATCTTGTTGCGGATGATGTCGTCCAGCTCGGCTTTTTTCTTCTCCAGACTTTCCCAGGAAACGAGGAGAACTTCTTCCGGGCGTTTTGCATTCACGCCGTTGACGAGCTCGGCGGTTTCGGGGCGGGCCTTAATGATGCGGGCCATCAGCGACTTTTTCTCGAGATCGCCGAAGACCGGGCAATCGAGCAAGCGGCGACCAAAATTGCGGGCCTCGTTGACGTCCATGATGCCGACGAGGTCGGTGAG
>JAYSYA010000278.1:0-8403 GCA_043716765.1 Akkermansiaceae bacterium | reverse complement strand
CACCGAAGTAGGGGACGAGGGCGTCCGGGATACGGATGGAGCCGTCGGGTTGCTGGCATTGTTCTAGCAGCGCGACGTAGAGCCGCGGCAGCGCGGTGCCGGAGCCATTGAGTGTGTAGGGGAAACGGTTCTTTCCCTCGGCGTCTTTGAAACGGAGTTTCATGCGGCGGGCCTGATAGTCGCCGAAGCACGAGCAGCTGGAAACTTCGAGGTATTTGCCGTGGCCGGGCGCCCAGACTTCGATGTCGTAGGTTTTAGCGGAGGAGAAACCGATGTCGCCGGTGCAAAGCTCGATGGTCCGGTAGTGGAGGCCGAGTTTTTGCAAAATCGATTCCGCGTGGGCGGTGAGTTGCTCCAGCACCTCGAAGCCTTGCTCCGGGTGGACGATCTGGACGAGCTCGACCTTGTCGAATTGGTGCATGCGGATGATGCCCTTGTTGTCGCGCCCGGCGGACCCTGCCTCCCGACGAAAGCACGGCGTGTAGGCGACCATGCGGATCGGCAGCGCGGACTCTGGCAGGATCGTGTCTCGATAGAGGTTGGTGACGGGAACCTCGGCGGTGGGGACGAGGAAAAGGCTGTTGACGCCGTTCTCGTCGGCGTCGGTGCCATACATGTCGTCTTCGAATTTCGGCAGCTGGCCGGTGCCTTCCATGCACTCACGCTTGACGAGGTGCGGGACGTTGACCTCCTCGTAACCGTTAGCGGTTTGGGTATCGAGGAGGAAATTGATCAGTGCGCGTTCGAGGCGGGCACCTTTCCCCCGATAGACGACGAAGCCGGAGCCGGCGGTGCGGATGCCGTCGTCCCAGCTGACGAGGCCGTGCTTGAGGGCGAGCTCAACGTGGTCCTTCGGTTCGGCGAGATCGGGCTTAGCCCCCCACTCGCGGACGACCGGATTGGCCGTTTCATCGGTGCCGACGGGGCAAGCTTCGTGGGTGAGATTCGGGATGTTGAGCAGCAAATCATTCTGCTCGGCGGCGGCGTCTTCCGACTTCACGTCGAGCGCGGTGATCTGCTCGTTGATGGAGCGAACCTCGGCTTCGATGGGGGAGGTGTCCTCGCCCTTGGCCTTGAGCATGCCGATTTGTTTGGAAATCGTTTTACGCGAGTTCTGAAGCTGTTGCTTGGCGGTTTCAAGCGCCCGGCGGGACTCGTCGCAGGCGAGCACTTCATGGACAAGTTTCCAGTGGTCACCGCCGCGGGTTTTGAGGCGGTCTTGAACGGCGGCGGGATTTTCGCGGATGACGCGGATGTCGAGCATGGCGGCGAGACTCTCACGGGCGATGGGGTGGAGAATCAACCGAATTTTAAGGGAATGCGGGATATCGCTCGACGGGTGCCAGCGCGACTTTGCGCGCTCTCGCTTTTGCAATCGACTTCATTCGCGATTTCCGCTTTCCGAAGGGCTGATGCAACGACACGCGGAATCCCCCGAAGCGATGGAAACTCTGGGCCGAGAGGCGGCGGAGTGGGCGAGGCCGGGCTCAGTGATCGCTCTGGTCGGCGGCCTTGGCGCGGGCAAAACCCACTGGACCAAGGGGTTCGTCGCGGGCATGGGCTCCAGAGCGGATGTGACGAGCCCGACTTTCGCGCTGCTTCACGAATACCACGGCGGCCGCTTGCCGGTATTTCATCTGGATTTCTATCGCCTCGAGTCAGCGGCGGAATTAATCGCCTTGGGCTGGGATGAATTGCAGGATCAAAACGGCGTGATCCTTGCGGAGTGGGGCGATAAATTCCCGGAATTGCTACCGCCGGACACGACGTGGCTGCATTTCACTGTGGAAACGGAAGGTCGCCGGAGCGTGCGCCTAGGCGTGGTCTAGAGCGCGGCGGCGGTCATCGCAGGGCCGATTAGGGGACCCACCATGTTTCCGACACCTTTCACCAAACTGCCGGTGGAACGGGCGAGCGCGCCGGGCAAACCACAGGAGCTGAGGGAAAACAGGGCGATCGCCAATGCAGTCAAATGAAGAATCCGTTGCATGGCCGGGAGCATGTCCACCGCCGATGCGGAGTCAAGCAAGCGCGCAGGGTGCGCCGAGTCGCAAGCGATGGTTATCCCAACTTTAGATTCTGGCAATTCGCGCTGAAGCCATGCCACGAATCAGCCGCAAATGAATGCGGATGCAAGTTGGTTATGGAAAAATCGCCAGAGGATCGGGGCGGAAATGACATCAACTTGGGGCCGGATCGTAAAAGTGGTGGTCTCCGCTTGCCTCGCCGCCGCTGCCGTTTAACTTCCGCCACCGATGCCTTTGCCCGATCCTAGCCTCGAACCCGCCATCCGCGATCCGAAAAAGCTTCGCAACACCGCCTTCGTACTCGTCGGCATAATGCTGCTAGGTGGCTGGCTGGTGCTCAAGGCTTACGAAAAATGGTCGGTCGACCAAGCCAAGGACGACCGCCCGGCCATCATCTACCGGATCACCCCGGAGCGCGATTTACGCATGCTGCGCCAAGACGGCAAGACGGTGGATCTCGTCGAACTGCGAGGCAAAGTCATCGCCCTCAACGTCTTCAGCCTGCGGGATCCGGAAATCGCCGCGCGCAGCAGGGCGGTCATGAAGCGGCTGTCAGAATCGCGTGCCGCAAATCGGAATTTCCACCTCGTCTCGCTGGTGATCGATCCCCTCCCTGCGGAAAAACTCCTCGCCACTCTCACCGCAACTGCGGCCACCCACGGGATGCAATTGCCGCAGTGGTGGCTCGGCAGTAACGAGCCGAAAACCCTCCACAAGTTCATCAAAAACGAACTCAAGGCCACCACCTATCCGAACGAAAACACTGGCAAGTGGGACTACGACGCCGCCATCGTCCTGATCGACAAGAACGGCCACATCCGCCGCGCCGTGGTGCCGCAGAAACAAGGCGGCCCGCCGTTCATCGCCACCTTTGATTTCGAACAAGCCGCCGCTTGGGACTCCAAAGGAGCCAAGACCGGCACCGCTAATACCAACGCCGAAGAACTCGAAGTCCTGCTCAACCAAACCATCGACAAACTGCTCGCAGAATCCTTCAAGAACGAATGAAACGCAACACCACCATCGCTCTTTTCTACACCGGCGTCGCCGCGATCTCCGTCGGCATCATCAGCCTCGCCATGTGGCTGCGGCCGGGGCTTTCCGCGCCCTATCAGGCACCGGCGATCGACACCGGCAAGGAGACCGCGCCGCAGTGGTTTGAAATTTCCAAGGATCTATCCGCCGTCAACCAGGATAACCAGCCGGTCAAACTCTCCGACCTGCGCGGCAAGGTCTGGGTCGTCGCCGAGTTCTTCGCAATCTGCCCGCATTGCGCCGTCCGCAACGGCGAAGAACTGCGGAAACTCTACGACGAGTTCGGCAAGCACCCGGATTTCCACATCACTTGCATCACCGTGGACCCGGAAAACGACAAGCAGGAGAAACTTGCCGACTACGCCAAGGCCCTCGGAGCCGATTCAAAAAACTGGTGGTTCCTCAACGCCGGCGACGCCAAGAGCACCCATGAGTATCTTGAGAAGGAACTCAAATTCTTCGGCATCCGTGAGCGCACTGACCCGCTCGACATTGAGACTAACGGCAAATACGCCCACGACCTCGGCTTCATCCTGGTGGACCGCGATTTCAAGGTGATTGGCAAATGGCCGCTCGCCGACGCCCGCTCCGAAGCAGGCAAGAAGCTCGACCCGAATCTCTATCAAAAACTCAAGGACGAGCTGTTCGCCCGCATCCGCGCGGAGCTTGAGAAAAACGAAACGCCCGGCATCTGATGGACGAAGAACGCAGACAATGGCTCACCCGCCCGCCGCAGGAAGAGCTCTCGAAAAAACTCTGCCTCGCCGGGTGGGTTCTATCCGCCGCCGTGCTGCTGCTGGTGGTGGTGATGCAGAAAGTCAAACTGCCGCTGCCGGATGGCTGGAGCACTGCGTTCCTGCCGCCGCTCCATGCGGGAATCAACGCGCTCGCCGCGGTGGTGCTGCTGGTTTCCGTGATCTTCATCAAGCTCGGCAAGGTGAAGCTGCACCGCGCCGGCATGGTCTTCGCCATGTTTCTCTCCGTACTTTTCCTGCTTTCCTACGTCGCCTATCACATGACCAACGACCCGACGCGCTACGGCGGCACGGGCACGCTCCGCACGGTTTATTTCCTGCTGCTAGTCACCCACATTGTCTCCGCGGCGGTGAGCCTGCCATTCATCCTCTTCACTTTCATCGCCGGCTGGACCAACCGCTTCGTCGCCCACCGCAAGCTCGCCCGCTGGGTGTTCCCGTTGTGGCTCTACGTCGCCGTCACCGGGCCGATCTGTTACTGGATGCTAAAGCCATATTATCCATAAGGGGAAGGGAGCTCTCCTCCCTCCGCATGGACGAGACGTCCATGCCCCTTACCAGTTAGCGCTGGTAAAGCGCGTCGCTCCGCCGGTTGTTATACGGCGTGATGTCCTGTGCCATCGCGCCGAAATTGAGCGTCGAGCTCACTTGCACCGGCTCGTTTTTTAGCAGGCCGCCGAGCCGGATCGGCATCGAAAAAGTTTGCACGGCTCCGGGCGCGAGCGTCGTCGCGTTGAACTGCCGGTTGCCGACGGGCGTGGTGATTTCCACAAGCGTGTTGACGAGGGTCGCGGTGCCGCGGTTTTGCACGGTGACTTGGATTTCATCGTTGGTGGCCGGATCATTGGATTTTAAAATCCGCTGGTTGGTGATGGCGGCATCGACGATTCCCGGAATGCTGCGGCTCATGACGCGGCCCATGTCGATGATGCCGACGCCGTATTCGGAATCCGGCCCGGGGATGCCGGCCTCGTTCGCGTAGTTCATGACGATTGCAGCCGCCTGGCTGGCGCTCATCGTCACGCCGAGGCCGTTCGACATGGTTGCGGCGATGGCTCCGGCCACGACGGGCGCGCTGGCCGAGGTCCCGCTGATCCGGGCGAAGCGATTTCCCGGCCACGCCACATTGAGCGCGTGGCCAGGCGCGGTGATCGAGAGATAGGTGCCGTAGTTAGAGAATTCCAGATGCTCGCCGCGCGCGTCCACGGCACCGACGCTGATGACGCTCGGATACGCCGCCGGATAGGACGCGTCGGCCTGTTCGGAATTCCCCGATGCCGCGACAATTAGAACCTGCCGGCGGTGGGCGTGGAGCACGGCTTCCTCGATGAGCGGATTGTTCTCGGTAGTCCCCATCGAAATATTGATGATCTGCGCGCCGGCGTCGATGGCGGCGAGAATGCCGGCTGCGAGCGCGAAGGAATCGGCTTTTCCCGACTCGTCGGCGACGCGGATCGAAATGATTTCCGCCGCGGGAGCGACTCCCGGCGCGGACGGATCGTGGCCCGCGATGAGCGAGGCGACCGCCGTGCCGTGGCCGCGGGTCTTCGCCAAATCCTGAGGAAACGGCGTGATGGCGATGGATTGGGAAAGCCCCGGCAGCGCGGGATGTGGGACCACGCCGGTATCGAGAACCGCGATTTTCACTCCTGCTCCCCACTTGGAATGATCCGAACTAATCCCGAGCCATGACAGCAGTCCGTCGCCGAATCCGACGAGCCCGTCCTGATAGCCGCCGCTCACCGGAGTCGGGGCCGGCACGGACGGCAGCGACTCGTAGGTGGCGATGTTTTCCCCGGCCAATAAATCGGATAAGTCCGACCACTCATCGTAGCCGAGGCGAACGGCTTTGAGCGGGTCCAACCGGCCGATCAGGCGGGTCTTGGCGGTACCCTCAAGCGCGAACAGGAAATTACCGTACGTTCCCGCCGAAGGAAAACGCAGGATTACCTCGCCCGGCTCGCTGCTGGCGAAAACCTCCACGGTCGTGCCGTCCCGGAACTCGTCGCGGGCGAGGGGTTTTGCGGGCCGAAATGCCTTGGACCTGGCAGCCGCGGGACTTTCCCGCAGCGGCCGCTCTGGCGGGCGAAGCACCTGGACTTTGTCAGCCTGCCGGAACGCCAACCACCCGAGAAGGCCGCAAAACGCGACAATCCCAAAGGTGATGACAGACCGGAAATTTCGTTTCATGGATCGTTGCCGTAGGCATTCCATTCCACAAAAACCGCGGCATGGAAAGCAGATAAGCCGCTAGCGCACAGCGATCGGTTGGGGAAAGGCAACCGCGAACCCAGCGAAATCATGACCCATTGGTGTCTCTCCCGGACGTTGAAATCCGCAGGCCTTGATCCATCAAATGCTCCCCAGCGCCAGATAGGCCTCGATTTCCCGCGACGGGTCGTGGGCGCGCATCAGCGCCTCGCCGATGAGCACGGCATTGGCTCCAGCGTCGAGCACGCGGCGGGCGTCTTCCAGCGATTTGATGCCGCTTTCGGAAACGAGCAGCACGTCGTCCGGAACCTCCTCGGCGAGTTGCTCGGTGGTGGCGAGATCGACGGCGAAGGTTTTTAAATTCCGGTTGTTCACGCCGATGAGGTCGGCACCGAGTTTGAGCGCGCGCTCCATTTCCCGGATGTCGTGGACCTCGACGAGCACATCGAGCGAGAAGGATTTCGCCTCTTCGTAGAGGCGGCGGAGCGTTTCGTCGTCGAGCGCGGCGACGATGAGCAGGATGGCGTCGGCCCCGGTGACGACGGCTTCGTGGATCTGCACCTCGTGGATCATGAAATCCTTGCGGAGGAGCGGGGCATCGGAAAATTTCGAAATCTGTGAGAGATAGGCGAGCGAGCCTTGGAAATATTTCTCATCGGTGAGGATCGAGAGGCAGGACGCGCCGCCGTCCAGATAGCGTTTCGCCTGGCGGACCGGGTCGAAGTCCGGATCGATCAGGCCGACGGAGGGCGACGCCTTTTTCACCTCGGCGATGACGCCGAGTCGGCCGGGACCGCGGTCGATCGCGGCGCGGAAGCCGCCGAAGTCGTTGCGCTGGAGGGCGCCGGCGCGGAGCAGCGCGGCCCGCGGCATGAGGGCGGCGACTTCGAGGTGTTTGGTGGCGATGATTTCAGCGAGCTTGTCGGACATGCGTGCGGCAAAGAAAACGCAGCGCCGGAAAAATGAACACGGAAAATTTGTGAATTTTGGCTTGCCCGTGATCCGACCCCATGTAGAAAGCCGTCGACGCGTTTTCCAACGCGGGCGTAGCTCAGTGGTAGAGCGCCACCTTGCCAAGGTGGATGTCGTGAGTTCGAATCTCATCGCCCGCTCCAATTTTTCCGGAGCGCATTTTCCCTTTGCCATTACCCATGTTCGTCTGGTCGAAACTCTCCGCCGCAAAGTGGATGGACGCTTGGGAGGAACGATTCGCCGGCAATCCCAACTTGGTCATCGAGATGGTCAAGGGCGGCAAATCCATCCGCGTCCGACTCTTCTGCGCCACCCAAAAGGAAGCCGACGCCATCGTCGCGCAATTCGGCGGCAGCGTTCGCCAAATGGCCACTGCCGAGTGGAACAAACCCGTCGAAGCGCCCCGCCCCGTCAAGGTGCGCGACGTTTTCGTCCTCACCGCAGAAAAGCGCCCGAAGGAACTCGCCGCGCTGAAAAAGGTGAATCCCAACCGCGAGATCATCGTGATCCCGCCGGAAATGGCCTTCGGCACCGGCGATCACGCGACCACCTCGACCTGCCTGCGCCTGCTGGTGGACGTCGCCCGCGCCCGCAAAGGCACCGACTGGACAGTCGCGGACCTCGGCACCGGCACCGGCGTGCTGGCCATCGCCGCGAAGAAGCTCGGCTCCGGCGAGACCTTCGCCTGTGATTTCGACCCGTTCGCCGTCGCCGTCGGCATCCGCAATATCGAGCGCAACGGCACGCCGGACATCCTCATGAAGGAGCAGGACGTCCTGAAATGGAAGCCGCGCAAAAAGGGCTACGACGTCGTGCTCGCCAACTTGTTTTCCACCATTCTGATCGAAGCCTGGCCGGTGATCGCGAAATCACTCGCACCCGGCGGCGACCTGATCGTTTCCGGCATCCTCGCGACCCAGGCGTGGGACGTTTTTAAAGCCGCCGCCGCCAGCGGACTCGGCTTCACCAAAGTCGTCAAAAAAGGCAAATGGGTCACCGCCCACGGCGGGCATCTGACGGACTTGATCGCCGCTGGGAAATAAGGGGCATCGACGTCTCGTCGACCTCAGACTCGGAGCGAGACGCTCCGAAGACGGTCTGGCGCGAGACGCGCCAGCCACATTCCCCCATATCACTTCTGGCAGACCGGACACCAATACGTCGCGCGCTGGCCGAGCACCGCATGGCGAACCCGAGTTTCGCAGCTGCGGCAGGGTGCGCCTTTCCGATCGTAAACGAAGAGCCGCTGCTTGAAATAACCGGGCTTGCCGTCGGAGTTGAGGAAGTCCCGCAAGGTCGTGCCGCCTTCCTCGATAGAGGCTGATAGAACCTGACGGATTGCCGCGACAAGTTTCCCAAGACGCGGTTTCGTGAGCTTGTTAGCAGGGAAATCCGGCCGGATG
>JAYSYA010000277.1:0-8416 GCA_043716765.1 Akkermansiaceae bacterium | reverse complement strand
TGCTTTCATTTTGTGTGGTTTAGGTTGGGTTCAAGACCCGCACCCGACCACCACAATCAAAGCTTAACCCCTGGCCCGAATTTCGGGGTCCGCCTCAGTCCACGTGCTGATGGACGGCATGGGCTGTGACTGCGTGGAGGGTCAATGCCTGCGGCGGATGCGAGAGGCGGGGGTGGAACTGGAGGTCTATCACTTGCATGCGCGCAACCTGACGAACGTGAACCAGCGGACGCATCGAAAATTGTTAGTGATTGATGGCAGGCAGGGCTTCACCGGCGGCGTGGGCATCGCCGATGCGTGGATGGGCAACGCCGACACGCCGGATCACTGGCGGGACACCCATTATCAGGTGGACGGCCCGGCGGTGGCGCAGATGCAGGCGGCGTTCATGGACAACTGGATGAAAACCCATGCCACGGTGCTGCACGGCGACGCGTATTTCCCGCTCATCGAAGAGCAGGGGTCGCACCGCTGTCAGATGTTCAAAAGTTCGCCGATGGAAGGCAGTGAAAGTGCGAGGCTTATGTACCTGCTGTCGATCACCGCAGCGGAAAAAAGCCTGCGGGTGGGCAACGCCTATTTCGTCCCGGATGACTTGGTGACGGAGACACTCATCGCCGCTGTGCGGCGGGGAGTGGCGGTGGAGGTGCTGGTGCCGGGGCCGTATCTGGACTCCAAGCTGGTGCGCAGGGCATCACGCCACCGGTGGGGGAAACTGCTGGAAAACGGCGTGCGAATCTTCGAATACCGGCCGACGATGTATCACCGCAAGGTGATGATCATCGATGATCTTTGGGTCTCGGTGGGTTCGGCAAATTTCGACAACCGATCGTTCCGGCTCAACGACGAGGCAAACCTGAACGTGTTCGACCGCGATTTCGCGCAGGAGGAAAGCGCGGCCTTCGAGAAGGACAAACTGCTGGCCCGTGAAATCACCTGGCAGCAATGGAAGCGGCGCCCGCTGATTGAAAAAATCGCCGACGCCACGGTGGGACTGCTCCGATCGCAGTTGTGAGTGTGTCCGGCTGGGCCGACTAACAAGCATTGACGGCTGAATCGGTGACGGGTCGGATGACCATAGGGCAAGGTCTTTGGAATATCTAAAATGCAGTTTTTTGTTAGCCTGGACTAACCTTATCGACGTCACCCACATGGTAACCCGTTAAACTCTCCTCCTGCTGCTATCGGCCGCCACGATCCTTCACGCTGCGGAAAAACCCAACATTGTCATCATCTATGCCGACGACCTCGGCTACGACGATGTTTCCTGCTACAATCCGGACCGCCGCAAAATCCCCACCCCGCACATCGACCAAGCTTGCCGCGCAAGGGATGCGTTTCACAGACGCCCACTCGTCCTCTGCCGTCTGCTCACCCCCGCGCTAAACGCTTCTAACTTGGCGCTACCATTGGCGCAGCACGCTCCAAAGCGGAATTGTCGGAACTTGGAAAAATTCCCTGATCGCTCCCGACCGCCTGACGCTAGGTGTTCTTGTCCGGCAGTATGGCTACCGCCCCGCCACGGAGAAGCAGAAGGCGATGTGGAAAGAGATGCCCGGCCTGGCAAACAACCCGCAAGCACTGGCATCTTGGCGCGAAGCGCTTTTCCAGAAACTTTCGACCAAGGAAATTTCGAGCGAACTTGCGCGCATCCTGAAAAGCTGTTAGTTCGAAGCCCTCTCAGTGGGATCCGGAATCCCGCACCATGTCTTTACCCGAAGAAGTCGATGGCACAAATCCCATCAAGCTCCGGTAATCCGGTCGCCCCCACCCGCCACTTGCGGAAGGAATGAACTGAAACCTTGGCATCATGATGGCGGACCCGCGCTTGCTTTGTGGAAATGTCCCGGTTTAGGCTCCGCGGCATGATGAATCCCATCGTCCGTGAAACCATCGAGCGCTGCCGTGCGGCAGGCCTTCGCCGCACCAAGGCGCTGGAAGAGCTGGTGCTCACGCTGCTGGAAAGCCAGCGGCCGATGACTCTCTCCGAGCTCGCCAGCTCCAAACGTCTCGCCGACCAATGCGACAAAGCCACCGTTTTCCGCCTGCTCCAGCGGCTCACCGAGCACGGCCTGGTCCGGCGGCTCGGCCTGCATGAGCGCGCCGCGTATTTCACCCTGCTGGTCCCCGGCAAACACAGCGACTATCTGATTTGCACCAGCTGCGGCAGCATCGAACCGATCCAAGCCCCCTGCCCGGTCCATCAGCTTGAAGACGAGATCCGCGAGAAAACCGGCTTCCGGAATCTCTATCACGAGCTGGAGTTCTTCGGCGTCTGCCCGAAATGCGCGTGATTCCGCGCCGCCTCCCAATGCATTGCCCGTTCTGTCAGACTCCGCTAAAAGCCGCCGCCGCCGAGTGCCCGGCCTGTCGGCTGACATTTCCGCGGACCAGCGCGCTGGTCGGTGCGTTGCCGCGGCTTGCGCCGGTGGTCGCAGACACCACGCGGCAGCTCAGCGCGGCGGAGCAATTGAAGCTGAAAAAGGAAATCGCGAAAATCCAACGGCGCTTCCCTCAGCTGGTCCTGCAACTGGTGATGCACGAGTTCCCCGCCGAGCACCCGTTCTCGATGCACGTCTTCTGGCTTTTCAACGCCGGGAATTTCGCCGGTGACAGCAGGCGCGGGAAGGACAACCACGCGCTGCTCATCGCGCTCGATCCAGCACGCGGCGAGGCGGCGATCATGCCGGGCTACGGGCTGGAGCCGTTTTTAAAAACGGAAACCCTCGACCATTTGCTAGAACTCGCCGGCCCGGCATGGGAAAGCCGCCGCTGGGCGGACGGGATTTTCCGCGTGCTCGACGGACTGGACCAATTGTTGGAATCCGTCGCGCTGCCCGAGGAAGCCGCCGCCCGTGACGGCGAGTTTTGAGCGGAAATCGCTGCGGCTAACATGCCGACCGGTTATTGCACGATCGCTTCGGGTTTTTGTGCGTCCCTGGGAGCCGAGTCATCCGCCGACAGCGGGACGACTTTGCCGGGTGTGAGATAGACATCGGGCTTGAAAACCACCGCAGCATTCCAGGTTTTCGCTCCCATGAGAAACCTCGCCTCGTTCTGAGCATAGTAAACAATGCGGTTGCTAGAATCGAAAATTTCATACCAGCTGACTGCGGAGGCGCTTGAAACTGCCAGATAAAATCCGGCGTCAGCCGAACGCTTTCAAAAACCCGACTTCGATCGCGAGCGGCTCGAACGCGTTCGTCTCAAGCGTCCGTCGGAGCGAGTCGAGCGCCTCCATCCGCTTGAGCAGGCGGCCTTCCGTTTCCGCCTCGGCGAGGCCGCGCAAGGCGGGCGCGGACTCGGGGAAATCGAGCCCCCCGCCGTTTACCTTCATGCGGAGAAGGTCCGCCATCCAAGCCATGAGCACGTCGAAGAGCCGGTTGCGGGCGTCGAGATACTCGGCCTCGGCGGCGGCCTTGTGGAAGGCTTCGCGCTCTTTCAACCACGAGCCGTCGGTGGCATCGCGATACGCGGCGGTTTCCTCTTTTTCCGCGGCTTTCGCGGCGGCATCCGCCTCCTCGCGGAACTCCGCGAGGAACGAGGCGAAGGCGGCTTTTAAATGCAGCGCCGCGACCGGCGTGCCGAAGCCGCGGGCGGCGGCAGCATTGAGCGCGCTCACTAACTCCGCCCCGCCATCTGCCAGAAGCGCCCGGCCACCGAGCAGCGGAAGGCGCACGCAGCGGGATAAAATGGTGGGCAACAGGCGCTGCGGATTGGCGGTGAGAAGCAGCAGCAAGGTGTTTTGCGGCGGCTCTTCAAGCGTTTTCAAAAACGCGTTGGCCGACTGGTCGTTCATCCGGTCCGCCTCGGTGATCACGCCCACCTTGCAAGCGCCGCCGGGCGCTGCGAGATGGAGCGTTTGTTCCAAATCACGGATCTCGTCCACCCCGATTCGCCGCGACTTCATGCGCGGACGCACAATCCGAATCCAACCGCTCTCCAACTCATCGAGTGGCGGCGTCTCGACCACCATCGGCTCGCCGAACAAATCAAAACCGCCGGATTTCGGCGCGCCGTTCACTAACTGGATCATGCGTGCGGCGAGGTTCTCCTTGCCGCTGCCGTGCGCTCCGCTGATGAGAAACGCATGGGCCAGCCGCCCCCGTTCGTGCGCGGAGGAAATCAATTCAAATGCCCGGTCTGCCAAATACGCCATGCGCGGCCATCGTCTCCCGAACGTTCGCCGAGGCAATCCGAAAACCGGACGCCGGGACATTTCCCGGCAACCGCAACCGGCACGCCGGGGGAGGAAGTGGTTTCACTTCACCGCCGCGACGGTGATGACGTGCTCGGCAGGTTGAAATCCTGCTGCGTGCCCTTGGCGGACTTCACCTAGTGCGGCACCGAGTCGATGATGCCCGAAAAACCAAGCACCACGCGGCAGCCGATTTCCTGGAACGCGTCAATCACCGCAGTCTGGTTTTTTCGATAATCCGCAGCGATCGCCTCGTCGTAAGGGACGTAGCGGAAATCGTTCATGCCATAACAGGTCGTGGCGACCGGGGGCTGGAAGCGGAGCACGTCGCTTTTCACGCGCTTGAGAAATTCGGCGGCTTGCTCGCCGCTCCAGCCATATTGGCGGCAGGTGATTTCGAGTTCTGGCAGGCAGGCGGTCAGGTAGGTCTCCAACAGGACCGAGTAAAGTTTCTGTTCGGTGATCGAGTCGCCGCAGATCGCGAGGCGGTCGCCTTTCCCGAGCAGCGGCGCGGTAGTTTGCGGGGCCGGTTCGAGCACGTAGGCCGCGAGCTCGGCGGGGAGTGGTGGCAGTTCGCGGGCGGCAAGCCGCAGGGCGAAGGCGAGCGGGAGAAGCCAAAGAGTGCGGGTCATGCCGGACCAAACGATGCGGAAACACCTGGTCCTGCAAGCCTATCAACCGGGAGGATTTAGTTTTCCCGCGGCAGCCAGTCGGTGGCTGTGACCTTGAGCACTTCGAGGTAGCTCTTGCCGTCGGCGGTCTGGCGTTTCGCCACTTCGAGCACCGGGGTGAAAATTTCTCCGCCCTTGGTGGCGGATTGGAAACTGTTGGAGATCTCCGAGGACCTCTTCACGAAGGCGAGCTGCGGTTGCGCGTCGAGCGGCGACTGGAGGAGGAAGGAGGAAAAGTGTTCGTTGTCGGTCTTCGCGGCGCGCTCCGGCGGCGGGCTGGTGGCGACGAGGTGGAAGCGTCCGGTCCGGTCGGCCGGACCCGCCGCGAACTTCTGGAAAAGCTGGTCCCGGAATTCCACGAACGCTTGCCAATCGACCAGCCAGCCGCCGGAAGTCTCCTTGACCGCAGCCGGGATGCCGGCGGGAAAGGTTTCCGTGGCGACGTAGAAAATGAACAGCGAGTTGCCCGTTTGTTGGTCGGTGTAGCTGTGCTTCACCGAGACGGATTTAAAAGCGGTGGGCCCGTCGGGAGCCTCGCGCGAATAGCCTTCCATCGCGCCGCGAAGCTTTTCGGGAAACAGCACGTAAGCGCTGCGGGCCGCCCAGTCCGGCGCATCGAGAAACGCCCGCAGCGCAGTTTCCGCCGCAGCGGATGCCTTGGCCGGGGGTGGCGGAGATTTTTCAATCACGGGCTTCGCGGACTCGGCAGCGGGAACGGACGATTCCGCGGTGACCCACGGTTTTTCCCCGTTCACGGATGGAATTACGAGCGATGTTTGCGCGAAGTGTTGATTTGAAATGACGCCGAGCGCGAAACCCAACGCTCCCGTTAGCAGGCAGAGGAGAAATGGAATCTTCCGCCGCAGTGTCCCGACCCCAGCCGGGGCCGTCGCTTCCGCGATGACTTCATGGGCACCGGTTCCCCGCGTAGGATCGGGCGCGACGATTTCCCGGTCGCACTTCGGGCATGGCCCCTGGCACGCAGCCATCGCCAGCGGCAAGCGCAGCAGCGTCCCGCAGGACGGGCAGTTGAATTGGATCACTTCGGCCATGGACGTTTGGGAGAACAGAGACTCTATGGCCGATGGTTTTCCCGCTGTCGATCTTTCGGACCGTCCCCGGTAAAAATACCTTCGCCGCAAAATAACCGGTGGATCTCCACGCGGCCGGACCCGACACTGCCGCCCGCCACCTTGAGAAAAATCATCCACATCGACATGGACTGCTTCTACGCCGCCATCGAGGAACGGGAGAATCCCGCCTTGCGCGGCAAACCCGTGGGCGTCGGTGGCCGCGACCGGCGCGGCGTGCTGACCACCGCGAACTACGAGGCGCGGAAGTTTGGCTGCCGCTCCGCCATGCCGGTTTTCAAGGCGTTCGAGCTTTGTCCCCAGCTCATCCTCGTGCCCGTCCAGTTCGATCTCTATCGAGCGGTTAGCTCGCGGATCCGCGCCATCTTCGGCCGCTTCACCGAGCTCATCGAACCGCTCTCGCTGGACGAAGCTTACCTCGACGTTTCCCATCTCCAGTCTAACGGGGCCGCCATCGCCCGCGAGATCCGCGCGCAGATTCTAGAGGAGACCGGCCTCACTGCTTCGGCCGGAATTTCGTCCAACAAGCTCATCGCCAAGATCGCCTCGGACTGGCACAAGCCAAACGGCCAGAAGCAAGTCACCGACGAAGAAATTCCCGCCTTCATGGCCGCGCTGCCCGTCGGCCGAATCTGGGGCGTTGGCAAAAAAATGCGCGAAAAGCTCAGCGCCCTCGGCATCGAGACTTGCGCGGATCTCCAACAGCTCGACCAGATCGAACTCTCCCAGCGTCTCGGGAAATGGGGCATCGAGCTCTGGTATCTTTGCCGCGGCATCGACGACCGCGCCGTCACTCCCGACCGCACCCGCAAGTCGGTTAGCAGCGAGACCACTTTTTCCGAGAACATCCAAGATCTTCCCGCGCTCGTCCCACCGATGCGCGGGATGCTCGACGGCCTCATTGAAGATCTCGCCAAGTCCCACCCCGACCGCGTCATCCGCTCGCTGGTCGTAAAGATGAAATTCGCCGACTTCCACCGCACCACCGCCGAGCGCGCTGGCCACCTCGTCGAGCCCGCTGTTTTCGAAGACCTCCTCGCCGAGGCTTGGCGCCGCGGTAACAGCCGCGCCGTCCGTCTGCTAGGCGTCGGCGTCCGATTCGAAGACCCGCGGGAAACCGAGCAGATGGAGTTCTTCGGCTGACATTCCACAAGTTGCCAACATGCATTCCTCCTGCTAACGTCCCGCCATGACCGCACTGAAACAGCCGGATTTCATCACTGTGAGCGACTATCTCGCAGGCGAGGAGCTCAGCGACACGAAACATGAATACTTGGGTGGCACCGTTAACTCCCTGGCGGGCGCGACGATCCGGCACAACAACATTGCGGGAAATTGCTTTGGCTTATTATATGGAAAGCTCCGCGGGAAACCCTGCCAGCCCTTCAACAGCGACACCAAGGTCCGCATCGAATTCCCAGACCACACCCGCTTTTACTATCCGGACGCGATGGTCGTCTGCCAGTCAAATCCAGATTCCGATCATTTCCAAACTCAACCCGTCGTCATCATTGAGGTGCTCAGTGACTCCACCCGCCGTGCCGACCTCGGCGAGAAACGCGACGCTTACCTAACGATCTCTTCGCTGAAAGCCCTGCTATTTGTCGAGCCTGAGGCTCCTGCCGTCACTCTCCACCGCCGCTTACCGGAAGGTGGATTCACCATCGAGCGCCATAGCGGGCTTGATGCCATCATCCCGCTGCCGGAGATCGACGCCTTCTTATCCCTCGCGGATCTTTACGAGCGAGTCGAGTTCGCTCCTTAAATGAGTTCCGGCTTACTACAACCTCGCTCGCCTGCTCCAGTGATAGCGTTGGCTTGACAGCCCTTGAATTTTAAGGGTTTCTCTGGGGCAGACGATGGCGAAACGACAAATGGCAGATGTCAAGCTGACGCGCTTGGAAGCCCGGACACGGGTGATCCGGGGGGCCGGTAGCATCGTGTTCGTGGTGTTTTGCATGGCGATCGGCTTCGTGGTGGTGGCAACGGCGTTCCCGCAGCGGCGCGAGTTAGAAAAGCTGGAAGCGAAGCTCAAGCTGGCCAAAGTGCGCGAGGAGAAGGTGCTGGCAGATCGCGAATACCATCAGATCGAGCACCGGGCCTTGCGCGAGGATCCCGCGTTTTTGGAAATCCACGCCCGTGACCGCTTGGACTACTACCGCGCGGGCGAGCGGATCTTGAAGTTTGATAGCGACCGTTGAGGCGATTTTTTGCCGCTTGGCGAGCGGGGTCGCAGGCTCTATCCCATGTCGATGCGTGACGATATCGAGCGGGTTTTGATCGATGAGGCGGTGATCGAGAAGCGCCTCGACTCGATGGCTCTCGAAATTGAACGGGATTTCCCGAGCGGGACTCTGGTGGTGATCATCCTTCTCAAAGGAGCGCTCGTCTTCGCCGCGGACCTGCTGCGGCGGGTGCCGCGGATTTTGGAAATCGAGTGCCTCAACGTGGCGAGC
>JAYSYA010000276.1:0-8419 GCA_043716765.1 Akkermansiaceae bacterium | reverse complement strand
CCATGATCTCCTATCTCTTTCCCGCACCCCGCCACCATAGCTTAGTTTAGCCCCTCCGTGGCCGAACTTTCGGGTCCGCCTCAGGTCGCGGCTGAGGGGCGGGATGGAGCGGGGCGGAATTTGGACATCCGGGAGAGGATGCACGGTTAGGGTGGATTGGTAGGGGGTGGATTTTTAGGACGCTTACGTTCCTCTTCCCAGCGCTTACGAATGGAGAGCTCCGCGCCGCATCCGGCAGAGCCGGAGCTACCGTGGACGCGAGCAAAGCATCGCGCACTCCGGATTGCGGCATAAACGACTCAATGAAACTACCGTGGTTCCCAATCCTTAAAGTATGGCTCCTTAGCGGGTCTTTAAATGGATGCTTGAACGAAGCACCGCGCCTTCCCGGCGGGAGTGAACGGTGAATTTGTCGAGGTCGCCGAGGATAGCGATGGAGTCTTCGATGAGCTTTTTCCGGTCAGCCGGGAGCGCAGCTCCGGTGACGGCTTCGGCGTTTTCATCGACCAGCCTGAGGGTGTCCTGCGAGTAATTTTCCAGGGCTTTGAAGTTCATACTCATGTAGAAGCCATTGCGGGTTTTGCCACCTGCGTCGGATTTGGCGATGAGATCGAGCGCTTGGTTCTTGGAGGAGGAAATGGCGAACCACTCGTCGCCGACAGTCACCGATGGCAGGAAGTCATCGTTGAAAAAGGGCAGTGGAAAAAACCAAGTGGTGTTGCCATTTTTTTCAGAACTGATCGGTTTTTGCATCGGAATTTCTTCGCCGGTCATTTCGCTGATCTTGGCGAGCGTGCCGGTGAGCGTGGTATTCATCTTGTCCCAGGAGGCGGCGAGCTTGGCGCGATCCGCGACCGGGGCGACGAGCGAAATTCGGGGGATCCTGGCGGTGTCCACCAGCGCTTGGGGCAGGCCGGGAATGGCGGGGGCGGAGCCTTTGAGATCGACGACCAACGCCCGCTCATGACCGAGACTATCCCCGAAATCGTCGCTGTAAGCGGCCCACAACGCGAGCATGTCCGGGCGGAAGCTGCCGTCAAACATCTTGGCCATTTCCTTGAACTGGGTGAATGGTGGGCTTTCGAACGGCGCTTCCGCAACTCTCATGGCTATGGCGTAGGCAGTTTCCAACAGCGCTTCGGCGTAGGCGCGGGCCTTCTCGTCATAACCGGCCTCGGTCGTCATGTTAGCGAACAAGACGATGTCTTCCGAATCGCCGAGAGCGGCGAGTTTGTTGGGAGATTTCCAATCGACCATGCCGTTGTCGGTGCCGCCGTAGGATTCGATTTTGAGGCCGTCCTCGAAGAAGGCGACCGTGCCAAGCGAGTCGCTTCCGGCGAGTTCGCGCAAGGCGGCTTCGCGCTCGGAGATGATTTTGCACATCGCTTCCAGGTCGCGGGTGTCGCCGAGGTGATCCGCGCCGGCAAGTCCGTCACGCAGACCGTTGGTCATTTCTACCAGCCCACCAGCGGCACCCATCAAGGTATCCATGGCTTGTTTCTGGCCGTAAACCACCGCGGCGAGTTCCTTGGAAACGTAGGCGTCGCTGAAGGCGAGAGCGGCGGACGCGGCGAGCGACTGGCCGACGTCGCCAGCTAGCTTGAGGCCATCGGTCGAGCTGCCCAAGAAAAGCACGACGTAGTCGCCCACGGTGCCGCTGAGGATAAGCAGGTCCTTTTTCGCGACTGCGGCGAGCAGTTGATCGACAGTCGCGGCGTCGAGTTCCTCGTCTATGTGCTCACGGTCCCCGGCCATGGTGGCGGAAATTTTGGCACCGAGAATTTTGACGCCCTCGAATTTGCAGCCAGCGCTTTCGATTGCAACGGGCTCGACCATTTCACCGAGCAGGTTGGCGTTGGCGATCATCGCAGCGAGTTGCCGGGCGGCGTTGGGGCGATCGGCTTCGTGGGTCCTGAAAGCCATGTAAAGCGGCGGCATTTGGGTCTTTTCCAGGAGTGAAATTCCCGACTGCGGGTCCTTGAGCAGGTCCTTGAATAAATCCGGACCATAGCTGTCGGCGAAAGCATCCCCAAGTGAGGAAGCGTAGCCGGATTTCGCGGCGGCCGCGAACGCCTTCGCGAGGGAGCGCATCTGAAAATAGCCCATGCGACGGTTGAAGGTTAGGAGGTTGCCGGTTTGTTCCACGGTGGATTTGCCGAGCGCGAGCGTGAACTCGATGCCGAACAAGGCGGCCGGGCCG
Source organism: Akkermansiaceae bacterium (assembly GCA_043716765.1). GTDB lineage: Bacteria > Verrucomicrobiota > Verrucomicrobiia > Verrucomicrobiales > Akkermansiaceae > Luteolibacter. The sequence continues at coordinate 6,219 of JAYSYA010000276.1, read as the reverse complement.
GTCGCTTCGTTAGCTGCCGCTCCAGTCTCGGCCGGTTCATCGCCGCCCATGCCCATTTGATTTTCAACGAGCTTCCAGAGTTTCGTGGCCTTGACGCGGGAGGCGGTTTTCGTGCCGTTATAAAAGGTGAGAACACCCTCGGTGTCCGGCGTCAGATGCTTGACGAAACCGAGTTTGGCGGCTCGCTCCTCCGGCGTCACAGCGGGGACCGGCAGCGGCGGCTCCGGAGCAGGCGCTTCGGCCACCGCCGGGGATTCCTTAATGTTGACCGCTTCTTTTTTCTTACAAGCCCCGAGGCTCAAAGCCACCGCAGGGATCAACAGCCAGCTCGCCTGCAGTTTCATCGTGGCACGAGCTAGAACGCGGGGAAGGATCACCGCAAGCAGATTGACATTGATCAGGCACCGAAATCGGCGTTTCCCCGAGGATTCTTTCCAAGTTGTGCCAGATCCGGGTTGCGGGAAGGGCCGGCATGTGAAACTTAGGCCCAGTCCGACTTACCATGGCAGCCATCAACACTCCGCCCCCCAGCGCCCTTTTCCCCTTCGAACTGGTCCGTCCTGAACTCGAGCGGGTGGAAGTCTCGATCCGCGAACAAGTCCGAGCCTTCGATCCCGCCGTCGAGCCCTACGTCGCCTACATCTGCAACACCTCCGGCAAGCGCATCCGCCCGGCCCTCGCCATCCTCGTCGGTGGTGCGATCGGCGGCGTCACCGACGACCATTTGAAAATCGGCGTCATCCTCGAGCTCATCCACATGGCCACGCTCGTCCACGACGACATCATGGATGGCGCTAACACCCGCCGGATGGTCCCCACCGCCAACGCCAAATGGGGCAACGCCCTCTCCGTCCTGCTCGGCGACGTGCTGTTCTCCCACGCGCTCACCCTCGCCACCGATTTCAACAGCATCGACATCTGCCGCAAGGTCGGCAACGCCGCGCGCGAGGTCTGCCAGGGCGAAATCATCCAGACCCAACGCCGCTTCGACCTGACCTTCACCAAGGCCGATTATTTCCGGGTGATCGAAATGAAAACCGGCGCGCTGTTCGCCGCCGCCACCGGCCTGTCCGCCAATCTATCCGGCCTCGATGCCGCCGCCGAAGCCCGCCTCTACAGCTACGGGATGAAACTCGGCACGGCCTATCAAATTTACGACGACTGCCTTGACCTCGTCGGTTCTGAGGAAATCGTCGGCAAGACGCTCCGCACGGATTTACTCAAGGGCAAGCTCACCCTGCCCATCCTCAACCTGCTGGAAACCGCCTCCGAGGCCCAGCGCATGAAGCTCAACAAGCGCATCCTCGACCAGGAACCACTCGACCTCCCCATCCTGCTAGGCATCGCCGAATACGAGGGAGCCATCGAGAGCGCCGTGGACACGGCGCTGAATCTATTGGCGGAGTGCCGCGAGGATCTCGCCCCGCTCGGGCAATCGGTCCACTCGGACGCCCTCGCGCAGATCACCTGGTTCCTCGCAGGTTTGTTGGAGAAATGCCGCAGGTGACACGAGGGGCGTGAGCGGCTCTTCGACGCGAGGGACGCGAACTCCCCTTTTGCTAACAGGTTTCCCCCGCGCGGAACGGCCTCCTACTTTTGGCGGGATTCTTCCTGTTGACGCTGGCGGGCTTGCTCCTGCTGTTGGGCTTGTTCCTGCTGGCGTTGCGCTTGCTCCTGCTGGCGTTGCGCTTGCTCCTCCTGACGTTGCGCTTGTTCCTGAGCGCGTTGCTGGGCTTGTTCTTGCTGACGCTGAGCTTGTTCCTGAGCGCGCTGCTGCGCTTGTTCCTGAGCACGTTGTTGCGCTTGTTCCTGAGCACGTTGTTGCGCTTGTTCCTGCGCGCGCTCCCGAACTTCGTCCTGCTGGCGTTGGGCTTGTTCTTGCGCGCGTTGCTGGGCTTGTTCTTGCTGACGCCGAGCTTGTTCCTGAGCGCGCTGCTGCGCTTGTTCCTGCGCACGTTCCCGAACTTCTTCCTGCTGACGTTGGGCTTGTTCCTGAGCTCGTTGCTGGGCTTGTTCCTGAGCACGCTGTTGGGCTTGCTCCTGCACACGCTGTTGGGCTTGTTCTTGAGCGTGTTGCTGGGCTTGTTCCTGCTGCTTCATTACCTCGTTCTGAGCATCGCGAGTTTTTTCCGACTCGCGCTGTCTCTCCTGTTGTTCCTGCTGACCGCGCTTCATCGCTTCCTTCTCAATCTCACGCGATTGTTCCGCTTCGCGTTGCTTTTCCTGCTGCATTTTTAATGCCTGCTCTTCGCGTTGCTTCATCGCCTCGTTCTGGGAATTACGCGCTTGCTCCGCTTCACGTTGTTTCTCTTGTTGCTGCGCCAGCTCCTGCTGACCACGCTTCGTGGCTTCCTTCTCAGCATCTCGCGCCTGTTCCGCTTCACGTTGTTTCTCCTGTTGCTGCGCCTGTTCCTGCTGACCGCGCTTCATCGCTTCCTTCTCAGCCTCCGGTGCCTGTTCGGATTCACGTTGTTTCTCCTTCTGCGTATTCAACGACTGCTCTACTTGCCCGCGCTTGACGGCTTGCGCCTGAGCTCGACGCGCTTGTTCCGCTTCAAGCTGTTTCTTCTGTTGGATTTGCTGAGCTTGCTCCTCTTGGCTTTGCTCGGCCGCCTCCTTCTGAGTGTCTCGCGCTTGCTCAGCCTCACGCGGCTTTTCCAACTGCATTTCCAACGGTTGCTCCTCGCGGCTTCGCTTGGTCGCTTCCTTCTGAGTATCGCGCGCTTGCCCGCGTCGGAGCTCATCCTGTTGGAGTTGGCGAGAATCCGCCTGACGGGCGGGTTCGTCGTTAGGAGCGACGCGGGGTTGATTATTTTCCCGGGGCAATTCCGGAAGTTCCCGGTCCTGATCCGGTTGCTCGGGCTGTTGGACAAGTGGCTCCGCCACGGGCTTTTCGTTTTCATCCGAAGCGACCGGAGCTCGCGCACCACGCGCCTCCCGTTGGCGCGGAGGAGTCTCCACGAGGCGATTTTGCTGCGAGCGCCGGGCACGAAATTGATCTAACTCCTCACGTCCGCCCAGTTCCTTGACGGCCTGCTCGGCTTTCCGGCGGCTCTCGTCGCGACTTTCGCGGTAGCGGTTCGCGAGCCCGCGGTCCAGACCTTCGCTGCGTTCGACTATGGTGGATTCCATGCGGCCCTTGATCCGGCCGGGCTTGAGAGAATCGTTCCAGGCCGCGTCGATGTTAGGAGCGGAAACCACCAGCCGATCACCTTGGACTTGCGGACGCATCGCCAACGAATCGCGGCTTTGACGAGCGCGTTGGTCGACCTCAAGCCGATAGAACGGCAACGGCCGCCCGATCCGGTCAGACAGCTTCTGGTATTGCGGCCCGCCGGAAATAACCTGGCGGTCGCGGACGTGGATGTGGGTGATGTTTCGGGTTTGCTGGAGGAAGGTCACATTGTGGGAAACTGGCAGGCAGTGCCTGTAAACGGGGCTACCAAAATTTCGGACTTCGACAAAATTGAACGAAAGCGCACCGATCCCGAACTGGACCTCCACCGTGGAATCCCAGGCATGCCCGCGATAAGCCAAGGTCTCCGGCGGAAGTGGCGCCCAGCCGATGTGGCTGTCATTTTCACGCCATGAAACCCAGCTCGGAGCCCACTCGGAGCCCGGCACCCAGATCCAACCGCGGCCGCGGAGCAAGGCCCAGCGACCATAGTGATAGGTCGCCCAGCCGAAGGGCTCTTCGGATATCCAGGTCCATCCGCGATCGCTGCACGCCCAGCGGCCGCGAGCATAGGGACGCCAGTTAGAATCCCGCACCACCACCGGCTGCCAGACATAACCGTAGTCCGGCGTCTCAAACCAGGAGCCATAGGAGGACAGCGAATCATAAAACATCCCATAGTCCGCCACCGGCTCTCCCAGCTCCGTCGGCTCGAATGCCAAAGCCTCGCGCCCTGCGAGGTCGCGGTCGCGCGAGTTGAGTTGTTGCTGGTGCCGCCCGAGATCGTCGTCCTTTTTTTCAAGCGCCGACTGAAAATGCTCCAGCTTACCCTCGCGGTTGGCCAAGGCCGCCTCGCGCTTGCGGATGGCCTCGTCCTGCGCTGCGGCCGCTTCTCCCTGCCGGCGTTCCAGCTCGGCCCGGTCGTCCTCGATCTGGAGGCGCTCACGTTCGATCGCGTCGCGCTCCGCCGCCAGTTTCTGATCCACGAGCTGTTGTTCAAGATCACGCTGGCGCGCGGTGGCCTCGTTGTTTTTCTGCTCAAGCTCGGCAAGCTTTCTAGCAACATCGGGCGACTGCTTGTCACAGCCGGATGCCGCGAACATGACCAGTGCGGCGAAAGAAATCAGGTATGGATTCTTCATGGATTTTTGGGGAGTCAGGCCGCTTCGACGCGACGCAAGGGGGAAGCATTCATAAAATTTTCCATCAAGGATTTCGGCCCGTGGCCACCTCGAAAACAACCCGTGGCTGGCCGCTCCGGCCGCCCGTGAATTCGCGACGCGTCACTCTCGTCCCGAGCAACTGCTCGATCATCCGCTGCTCCATCGCAATCGTCCGTGGATAACGCTCGAAAACCCGTTGCAACGGATTATGAAATTCTTCGATCCGCAGGCCGCTTTCCGGATCTTCCACGCAGCGGACCAGACAGCCTTCCTTCCCGCGGAGAGCGGCCAGCTTGCCAGCCTTTTCGCCGACTGACCTCGCCTTGGAAAGCAGCGGCAGCCACTTTTCCTGCTGCTTTTGGAAATGTTGGAAAAACAACTTATCCGGCGCGTTGTCGCCGAAAAGCGCCTTGAGTGCTTCCAGCAAATCGAGTGTGAAATCCGCCCCCGCCTGCGGGAATAGGGCGTCAGCTTTGGCACTGAGACCGTAATAAATTTCCGGCCGCCCCACCACCGTCCGGGGCACCCGCGAACGATCCAGATAGCCCGCTTTTTTGAGCTCCTCACAATGCTGCTTCGCCGCCATGTAACTCACACCCACCCGCCGGGACAACTCGCTAACAGGCAATCCGCCGGACAGCTTGAGTTCCTCAAGCACCGCTCTCCACTGCGGTTTGATCAGATCTTGGAATACGGGAAGAAGCACGGCTAAGTGACTGAGCATTGATGCATTCGACGAATCCGGCAACGGTCAAATTCGCTCATTTCCCTTCACCTTGCCGTTTCCTCGGCGTGAATGCCTGGATCAGAAAAGAGGGAGACTCGCGGTCCTGAACGGTTTGCCAACCCCGCCGCTGAGGCTGCTCTTGGTATAACACCGCGTGTTCGAACTTGAGATCCTCCAAAATAACCGCTTGGACGCACCGGCACATTTCGTGATCCTTGAGAGAAACCAAAATCACCCCGCCGGGAGAGAGAAACCCGGTATAGCGCCGGATCGAATCCTTGATCTGACGCAAGGTCAGGTAATACATGACCTCGTTGAAAACAATAACATCGAACTGACACGACGGTTGATAGTCCTGAACTGCCGAAACCTCAAGTTGATGAGTGATGGTCGGTGTTCTGTTGGATTCTGCGAGGTTTTCCAGCCCCTTGGAAATCGCCACGTCGCTGATGTCAACGCCGCAATAGAAATCCACTTCAGGCCCGAGGTGCCTAGCAAGTGTCGCGCCCGCGCATCCCAAGTCGAGAACCGACTTTGCTTCGGGCATCACCTGCTTCGCTAGCAGCACGGTGATCGAGTTTCTCAGATCAATCGAGAGGGTGCCACCGAGGTAAGAAGAAGCCCAGCCTTCCAAGCTATCGTTCCAATAAGCCGGATCCTGATGCTGTCGCTTGCCGCGGTAGGACTCAACGAGTCCATACATCCTAACACCGATATGAGGAATGGCGTAAATGAAGCGTTTCGTCTTCTTGATCATGTCAGCGGAGTTCGATTTTAGCCGAGTATTTTATCCTCGTGGGTCACCTCACCCGGCGACGGAGAGAAGCGCCGGGGACAAAAGTGCGACGAGCGTCAGATAGGCTAGTTTCATGGCGTGGCGATATGCCGCTTATTCGGAAAATTCCGGCGGCGGAGCGGGATGATCCGAGCCGAGCAGACGCTCGACTTGCGCAGCGGCCTTCATTTTATGCTCGTCCTTGATGTAGGCGGCGACCGTTCCGAGGGCGGCGACCAGCGCGCCCCAATCGTCGCCAAAGCCCGCGCCAGGAATCATATCCGGGATCAAATCGGTGGGCAGAACCAGATAGCCCAGCGCGCCGACGATGACGCCCTTCGCCCACGTCGGAGTGTCGCGATCCTGCAAGCAGTAGAAA
>JAYSYA010000275.1:0-2839 GCA_043716765.1 Akkermansiaceae bacterium | reverse complement strand
TGCGGAAGGTGGTGCCTTTGATTTTGCCGTAGCCGCCGTTGATGAGGAAGTTGTGCTGGGTTTTGAGGTTCTTGATAAAGCCGGATAGATCGAAGCCTTCCGGCGTTTTGAAGCACGTGAGCGCGAACGAGCGGCGACCTTCCGGGGCAAACAGCTCGAAGCCGTGTTTCGCTCCCCATGCCGCGATCATCGCGTTGGTCTTGGCGTGGCGCGCCTGGCGGGCGGTGAAGCCTTCCTTGGCGATTTCGCCGAGCATGTATTGCAGCCCGTAGATGATCGAAATGGCTGGGGTGGAAGGGGTGTTGTTGACTGCGGCGTTCTTGGCGAACTCAACGAAGTCGAAATAATAGCCGCGGTTAGGATTGCCCTTGGCGCGTTCCATGGCGGCTTCGGAAACGGCGAACACGGCGAGGCCGGGAGGGAGTGCGAGAGCCTTTTGGACACCGGCTAACATGACGTCGATTTGGTTCGCGTCCATGTTCATCGGCACGGTGGAGAGCGAGGACACGCTGTCCACGATGAGCATGGTCTCGGGGAAGGATTTCACGACTTTGCACACGCCTTCGAGGTCGTTGAGCACGCCGGTGGAAGTTTCCGAGTGGATGAAGGTGACGGTGTCGAAGCCGCCTTCGGCGAGCTTGGCGCGGACGACTTCGGGATCGATGGCATCACCCCACTCGACTTGCACGGCTTCCGCCTCGAAGCCACATTTCTTGGCGACGTCTAGCCATTTGTCAGAAAACGCACCGCAGCAGAGGCAGAGCACTTTCTTTTTGGCTAGGTTGCGCAGTGCGCCTTCCATCACGCCCCATGCGGAGGAAGTGGAGAGGAAAACGGGACGGGCGGTGCCGAAGATTTCCTGAAGACCCGGCTGGGTCGAGGCATAGAGTTCCTCGAAATCCTTGCCGCGGTGGCCGATCATGGTTTGTGACATGGCGGCGAACGTTTCTTTCGAAACATCGACGGGACCGGGGGCGAAAAGTTTGGGTGACGGCATGGTGGTGATTAGAGAAGGTTGAAGGACTTGAGAAGGGTGGCGAGGCTGATCGTGTGGGCATCGCTCATGGGCGCGAGCGGCAGGCGGAGATCTGGCAGGCAGTGGCCTTGGAGGGCGACGGCGGTTTTGATCGGGACCGGGTTCACGTCGAGCGACATCAGACCGCGCATGAGGGGGTAATATTGCTTTTGCAGGGCGAGCGCTTCCGCGAAATTTCCACTGAGGCAGGCTTTCACCAGCTGGACGATGACTTCCGGAATGAGGTTCGAGGCGACCGAAACGAGTCCGGTGGCGCCGCAGGAAACGAAGGGCAAGGTGAGTGGATCGTCACCACAGAGGATGCCGAAATCCGCAGGCAGGGCCTGCACGAGTTGGTTGATGCGGTCCACCGAGCCGCCGGCTTCCTTGATGGCGACGATGGTCGGGCAATCCGCAGCGAGGCGCGCGGCGGTTTCCGGAGCGATCTCGATGGAGGAACGGCCGGGCACGCTGTAGAGCATAATCGGCAGATGGGTGGACTCGGCGATCGCCTTGAAATGGAGGTAAAGCCCTTGCTGTGAGGGCTTGTTATAATACGGGCAGACTTGCAGCGAGCCGGTGGCGCCTAATTTCTCGGCGGCTTCGGTCAATTCGATGGCTTCGGCGGTGGCGTTGGCCCCGGTGCCGGCGACGACTTGGCAGCGACCGGCGGCGAATCCCACGGCGAGGCGGATCACTTCGATGTGTTCATCGGTGTCGAGCGTCGGGGATTCCCCGGTGGTGCCGACGGGCACGATGCCGTCAACCCCGGCGGCGATCTGGCGCTCGATGAGGGATTGGAAGGCGGGAACGTCGATTTCGCCGTCGCGAAAAGGAGTGATGAGGGCGGTGTAAGTACCGGAAAAATGCATGACGCGGGGAGGATGGACAAAACCGGGTGCGGGTCCAAGCTGTATCCTGCCGCGAGCGGAAATTTTCAGCCGGCGGGAATCGTCAGGTGATCGATGAGCCGCACCTCGCCGTAAAAGACCGCAGTGGCGAGGATTGCGGGGCGGAGGATTTCGGCGACGGGTTGCAGCGTCTCCGCATCAACCAAGGAGAGGTAGTCGATGCGGGCGAGCGGGGAGGTTTCGATGGCCCACCGGGCGGAGGCGAGGATTTCCGCAGGAGCGCCGAGTGTCGCTGCGGATAATAACGCCCGCCGGATGCGCGGGGCGTCGACGCGCTGCTCCGGGGAGAGGCGGATGTTGCGCGACGACATCGCGAGTCCGTCGGCCTCGCGGACGGTCGGGCAGGGGACGATTTCCACCGGCACATCGAGGTCGCGGACCATCCGGCGGATGACGGCGAGCTGTTGGAAATCCTTTTCGCCGAAGACCGCCGCGTCGCAGCCGGTGAGCAGGAAGAGTTTCAAGACGACCGTGCAGACGCCGTCGAAATGGCCCGGACGGCTGGCACCGCAAAGGCTGCGGGAGAGCAACGTCTCAGTGACGGTGACGGAGCGGTCCGGGAAATACATCGACTCGGCGGCGGGGGTGAAAACAACATTCACTCCCGCGGTTTCGCAGGCGGCGAGGTCGCTGGTCATTGGCCGCGGGTAGGCGTCGAGGTCGGCGGCGCGGTCGAACTGGATCGGATTGACGAAAATGGAAGCGACCACGGTGCCGCCCGGTCCGGCGATTTTCCGGGCGCGGTGCATGAGCGAAACGTGGCCAGGGTGAAATGCTCCCATGGTCGGCACCAGCACGCACGGAGCGGGGGAGAGCTTCAGAATTTCCCTCAAGGCCGTGCCGTTGTCCGCGACTTTCATGCGGGCGGCTTACTCCATGGTTACGGAGCGGGCAAGCGATCTATAAGTGATTC
>JAYSYA010000274.1:0-84015 GCA_043716765.1 Akkermansiaceae bacterium | reverse complement strand
CTGCCGACGGAGATCCATTCTCGCAGGCTCTCCTCGCCAATGCGCCGATACCGCCTGCTTAAGCATCCTTCGTCCGGCCATTCCCCAAGCAGTCTCTGATTTTTCCGAGTGGCGCGGATTCGCTCGGCGTGATTCGATCCCGCCACAGGCTCCTCGATTCCGAGTGCCGCAAGATTTACCTCTATCATGGAAGTCCCAGAAGAGTTCACCACCGTCGAATCCATCTTCGTCCGGCATCGCAACGCACTGCTGCTGCGCGGCCAGTTCACGCCGATTTACACGGACTACTATCTGCATCTGATGCAGCACGGCATCCGTCCGCCAGGCGAGCTTGACCAGATGCTCAAGGACACGCTCGCCATGCTCGCGCTGCATCTCGTGGCGAGGCCGTGGGCGGAATCCATCGCGTGGACCGCAAACCTGCGCGCGCCGCGAATGAATCTGTTTGTCACCGGCGGCTCGTTTGACGAGGCGATCACCGGCCGAATCTTCACCGAGGATGTCCGCGAGCCAGACCGGAATTTTTTCTACGCCCAGACGACCACCGTCGAAAACAGCCAGCCGCGGCTCTCGACTCTGGAAATCAAGGGCAAGGACCCCATCGTCTGGCTCTCCCAGTATTACAACCAATCCGAACAACGCCCGGCGCGCGCTTTCCGGTTAGAGGATGAGAATTTCGCCATCGTCGCCGCCCAGCCGGATTGCGATCTCGAATGGCTCGAATCCCTCGACGCTGCCGCGGTCACGAAAATCACCGCGACCGAGGAAACCACCATTCTCGAAACCCGCCGCTTCCGTTTCCACTGCGGCTGCACCATCGACAAGATCCTGCCCATCCTCGGCGGCTGGAAAGACCGCCTCGACGACCTCTTCGGCGAGGAAGAATTCATCAACATCCAGTGCCCGCGCTGCGCCGCCAAATACTGCGTCACGCGTGACATGATCGTTTGATCCAAATGGGTTCCGCCTAACCGAGCCGGAGCGAGAACACCAAGGAATCACGCCCGCTCGTTTCGAATTGCGCGCGCCTCGCCTCTGGCAAATCCTCCACTGTGGCGGAGTCGTATCCAAGTTTGCCGGTGAAAAAATGCGCCGCCCGGTTGCTCAGCGCGAAGACCCTTGGGATTCCCCGCTCGCGCGCGACCGCCTCCACGTGGCGGACCAGATCGATGCCGTAGCCCCGGCCCTCGTGCGCCTGCTTCACATACAAACAGGCCACCTCCGCGCAGTGCCCTTCAGGATATTCGTGCAAGGCCACACAGCCGACGACGTTGTCGTCGATGGCCATCACGTAGAAATCTTCGATCCGCGACTGGATGTCCTCGTAAGTGCGCTCGACGAGTTTGGTCCGGCGGACCGAGCGGCCGATCATTCCTAACAACTCAGGAATATCCTCCTCGCGCAGCTTGCGGATCACGCGGTAGCTGTCGGCGTGGACCATGGTGCCGACGCCTTCGTTAGAGAAAAGCTCGTCCACCAGCACGCCCTGCTGGCGGCCGTTCAAGACATGCACCCGCGGCACGCCGCGATGGCAAGCCGCCGCCGCCGCCGCCAGCAACGCGGCCCCGGCGGCATCGGTGCGGCCGGCCAGCGCCGCCGCGTCCGCCGCGCGGATGGCGTGGGCCGGCGCGCCGTCGATGAGAATCGCCTCTTCTAGCAGCGTGATGATTTTAGCCACGCCGATTCCCTTGGCGAAGTCCACCACGGGAGTGTCCAGCGGCCCGGTCGCCGAGGCGTCGATGACCGCCGACTGGCCACGCCCGAGGATTTCCAAAACCTCGCGCACCGCCAGCGGATCGGTGATTGGTCGGGACACGCGGGCGGCCATGATTTCGCACTCGAGCGTCCAATCATAGAGATCCTTCAAATCACCACCGAGCACGCCGAGCACCAGCTTCACCCCGAGGTCTTCGAGGACTGCCAAGTCCAGCAAGGTTTCCGCCACCGCGGGTTCGGGCAGGATTCCGGCGTCGATGAGCACGAAAAACACCTTCCCACGGAATTGAGGAATGTATTGGAGAACCTCCCGAACGTCACTTTGCTGCGCCACGGCCTTTTCCTACCAAACCCTGACATCCCCGCAAGCGCGGGGTCATTTGGAGCGCTGAATTTATTCCGCTCGGCGAACTTCTTCGCACGTAGTCCCGCTTTCAAGCAGTCTTCCCTATCGCTACTTTAATGTAGGGCCCCTGAGGCTGTTGGTTTCCGCATGCTGAGACTGACGAGAAGGCATAAGGCGGACCGATGATGAGCGCGTTAGGATGTGTGTATGACGACAAACTCCAAACTGGACATCCGCCGTGCCGGAGAGCGCGGCCATGCAAGTCACGGCTGGCTCGACAGCTGGCACACGTTCTCCTTCGCCGATTATTACGACCCCGCGCACATGGGCTTCCGCTCGCTGCGTGTCATCAATGACGACCGCATCGCCGCAGGCGGTGGTTTCCCGACGCATCCCCACCGCGACATGGAAATTTTTTCATATCTGCTAGCAGGCAGATTGGCGCACAAGGACTCGATGGGAAACAGCCGCGTTCTCAATCCGGGCGAAATCCAAATGATGCGCGCAGGGACCGGCGTGCAGCATTCCGAGTTCAACCCCTCCTCCACCGAGCCGGCGCACTTGTTACAAATCTGGATCACCCCGGACACTCGCGGTCTGGCTCCGGCCTACACCGAGTGGACGCCTGCTGCGGGTCGTGAGAACGACATCAAAACCCTCGTGATTTCCTCCGATGGACGTGACGGCTCGGCAACCATCGCGCAGAACGCCTCGATCTATCTGCTGAAACTCGGGCCGGGCACCCGCACCAGCCACCAGCTCGCCGCCGGCCGCGGCCTCTGGCTGCACATCGCCAAAGGGACCGTGCTCGTCAACGGGATCCCTTTGGCCGCAGGCGACGCGGTCTCGCTCGAACAGCCTGGCGAAATTGAAATCACTTCCATCAACAGCGCCGCCGAGGCGATCCTTTTTGACCTCAAATAACTCATCCACCAAAATCAACATCATGAAAACCAAATTTCTAACGTTAGCCGTCTCCGGTTTGATATTCTTCGTCTCGTGCGAGAATCCAGCAGACAAAACCGCCGACGCCAAAGTCTCCGCGACCGTCGAGAAATCAGGATCCAGTGCGGAAAGCGGCACCAAATATGTCTTCACTCCGGCCTCCCAAGTGAACTTCGTCGGCTCGAAAGTCACCGGCAGCCATCAAGGCGGATTCAAGGCGTTTACCGGGCATTTCACGATCAAGGACGGCGCTCCTGTCGGCAACGACCACAAGGTCGTCATCGACATGACATCCACCTTTGCCGATGACCCGAAGCTCACCGATCACTTGAAAAGCCCGGATTTCTTCGACATCGAGAAGTTCCCTCAAGTGACCTTCGACGTCACCGGATTCAAGAAGGAGTCGGCAACCACCTACACCGTCTCCGGCAACTTCACGCTCCACGGCCAAACCAAGAACATCAGCTTTCCAGCTACGGTCAGCCAAAGCGGCGACACCGTTAAAATCGACGCGAAGTTTGACATCAAGCGCAAGGATTTCGGCATCGTGTATGCAGGAAAAGCCGACGATTTGATCCGCGACGAAGTCGTGATCGAACTCAAACTTGAAGCCACGCCGGAAGCCTGATTCCATCGAAACATCATGATGACAGACTCGCTTTTCCAACCGCTCCAAGCCGGTGCCTTCAAGCTTCCTAACCGCATCGTTATGGCACCGCTCACCCGTTGTCGCGCGTCGGCCGGCCGCGTTCCTAACGAGCTGATGGCGGAATATTACGCCCAGCGCGCCGACTTCGGCATGATCCTGTCCGAGGCCACCTCGATCTCGCCGCAGGGCGTCGGCTATCCGGGCACTCCGGGCGTTTGGTCCGACGAACAAGTGGAAGGATGGAAGCTCGTCACTCAAGCCGTCCATCAGGCAGGCGGCACAATCCTGCTCCAACTTTGGCACGTCGGCCGGGTTTCAGATCCGGTCTATCTGGACGGTGATCTTCCCGTCGCGCCAAGCGCCGTCGCTGCGGCCGGATACGTCAGCTTGATTCGGCCGGAGAAGGAATTTGTCACTCCCCGCGCCTTGGATCTCGGGGAAATTACCGGGATCATTGAAGACTACCGCCGTGCCGCGGAGCATGCGAAAGCTGCGGGTTTCGACGGCGTTGAGATTCACGGGGCCAACGGTTATTTGATAGATCAGTTCCTCCAAGACTCGACGAACAAGCGCACTGACGAATACGGCGGCCCGGTTGAAAACCGCGCGCGTTTCCTGTTGGAAGTCACCGATGCCGTCGTCTCCGTCTGGGGCGCGGACCGCGTGGGAATTCATCTCGCGCCGCGAGGCGACGCGCATGACATGGGAGATTCTGATCTTCCCACGGTCTTCCATTACGCCGCCCGTGAGCTCGGGAAACGCAAACTCGCTTTCCTGTGCGCTCGCGAATCGCATGACAAGCCCGCCCTCGGGCCCTCGCTCAAACAAGCCTTCGGCGGCGTCTTCATCGCTAACGAAAATTTCACCGCCAAAACCGCGCGCGAAGCGATTCACTCTGGCGCTGCCGATGCCGTGGCCTTCGGAAAAGCAGCCATCGCCAATCCCGACTTGGTCGAGCGCATGCGCACGAAAGCCCCGCTCAATCCGCCTGACCCGTCCACGTTTTACGCCGAAGGCCCCGTAGGCTATATCGACTATCCTTTCCTCCAAACCGCAATTGCCTAACCATCATGAAAATGCCACGCATCCTCGCCTTCGGCGGCAGTCTCCGCGCCGAATCGTTCAACCAGAAACTCGCCGCCATCGCCGCCGAAGGAGCGCGCGCGGCCGGAGCGGAAGTCACACTCATCGCACTGCGAGATTTCCGCATGCCGCTCTTCGACGAGGATCTTGAAGCCACGGAAGGCATGCCCGAAGCCGCGCAAAGATTAAAAGCACTTTTTGCGGAACACGACGGTTTGATCATCGCCTCACCGGAGTATAACAGCACGATCACCGCCGCGCTCAAGAACGCCATCGACTGGGTTTCCCGCGCGACATCGCCGGACGAGCAGCCGCTTTCCGTGTTAAGCGGGAAATCCGCGGCCATCCTCGCGGCGTCGCCCGGTGGTTATGGCGGTTCTCGCAGCTTGGCCCAACTGCGGCCGTTTTTGGTGAACATCGGCATCACCGTCCTGCCGGAGCAAGTGACAATTCCAAAAGCCCACGAGGCATTCGACGCGGCGGGAAATCTGACAGCACCCGCCCAGGCGGCCGCGGCCAAAGCGCTTGGCGCAAGCCTCGCGGCCAAGCTCGCCTGATTGAAAAGCGCATTTTCATCGCAGTCTTTTCACGACAGCTGCATGATTTTCGAATGAATGAAACCAATTCAAACACCCATAGCAAAACCATCGGTTACCTTTTGTGAATCTTCGGGTTCACCGGAGCTCACCGTTTTTACTATGGCAAGCCGGTCACCGGAGCGATCTGGTTTTTCACCGCCGGTCTGCTAGGGGTGGGCTGGCTCATCGACCTGTTTTTGATCCCCGGCATGGACCGCCAAGCGAGCCGGCGGTTCACCGCTGGACGATATGACCACTCGGTCGCGTGGATCCTACAGACTTTTCTCGGGGTGCTCGGCATCCACCGTTTCTACATGGGCAAAATCGGCACCGGGCTAATCTGGCTGCTCACCGGCGGGTTATTTCTTGTCGGCTGGCTCTACGATTTCTGCACCCTCAACGAGCAAGTGGACGAGTTGAACCGATAGCTTCAAGCCAGGGGCAAAACCTTGCTCACGTTTCCAGCTTGCTTCGGCGCGGCGACGAGTATTGTCTCCTGCCGCAAATGACGAAATCCCTGATGCGCCCCGCAACGAGCCTGGTCCGGCTCGATGGACTGTCTCCCGTCGAAGTGGCGGGACAGTTGCGGCATCTCGACGGCCTGGTGTTTTTCGACACTGCGGGAAATTTCCCCTCAGGCAGCTCCAGGCCAGTCTCAGTGATTGCGGCCAATCCAGTGCAAGTCCTGCGGGGAAACATCCATGTTTCCGCCGACCGGGAAATCCTCCGCGCCACCCTCGCGCAAGGCCCGCAAGTCGTCGGCGACCACGGCTTCCCCGTCGGCGGGCTCTGCGGCTGGGTCGAGTACGAGGGCGACTTCGTCTTCGGCGACTACCGGGAAATGCTCGTATACAGCCACCGCGACGCCACCTGGTGGGAAATCGGCAACCTCGCCAGCCAGCTCCGCGCTCACTCCGGCACCGCCGAAATTTCCCCTTTCACCCCGCTTGCCAGCCGCGGGAAATTCACCTCCGGCGTCGTCCGCATCAAGGAGTGGATCGCCGCCGGCCACATCTATCAGGCAAATCTTTCCCAGGCTTTTGCCGCCACTGTCAGCGGCGACCTCTTCAGCTTTTATGAAGCCCTGCGCGACGCCTCGCCCGCGCCGATGGCCGCTTACCTCAACCTCGACGGTCGCGAAATCTTCAGCTCCTCGCCCGAGACTTTCCTCAAAATCTCCGGCCGCGGCATCGAGACCCGCCCGATCAAAGGCACCCGCCCGCGCTTCGCCGATCCCGACGAAGACCGTCGCTCCGCCTACGAACTCCAGACCTCCGCCAAGGAAATCTCCGAGCTTGTCATGATCACCGATCTCCTCCGCAACGACCTCGGCCAAGTCTGCGAATTCGGGAGCGTCGTAGTCACCGAAATGCTCCAGCTCGAAACCCTCGCGCAAGTCCATCACCTCGTCTCCACCGTCACCGGCACCCTTCGCCCGGAGACCGACGCGCTCGCCGCTCTCGCTGCCTGTTTTCCCGGCGGCAGCATCACCGGCGCACCGAAAAAACGCGCCATGGAAATCATCCGCGAGCTCGAACAAGCCCCGCGCGGCGTCTATTGCGGTGCCGTCGGCTGGCTCGGTTACAACGGCGAGAGTTCGCTCAGCATCGCCATCCGCACCCTCGTCCGCAGCGGCGACCGCCTCGTCTATCAAGTCGGAGCCGGCATCGTCGCCGATTCCGATCCGGAAGAAGAATACGAGGAAACCCTCCACAAAGCCGCCGGCATCCGCCTCGCCATCGAGCGCTGGCTAGCTTCGGGAAAGTAATAATTCCAAACTACACTGCCGCGCATCATGATTTTGGATTTGGGAAGAACTGGAAATTCAATGCTAACAGGCTTTTGAGCTCGGGTTTTAGGCGGCCTTCGAAATCGTCAAGGCATTGGTCGATGGCAGTGCGAAAACCGCTGAAGTCCTTGTGATATTTGTTTGTCAGGCATGTCTTTTTTGTGAGTTTCCACACCCGTTCGATCAGATTGAGATTGGGGCTGTAAGACGGCAGGAAAAGTAGTTCGATATCCAGTTTGGCGGCGTGCGCCTTGACGGCGTTGCCGTGCTGGTAACGGGCGTTATCCATGACTAGGCTAACGGGAATGATCGGATACTTTTCATGGATGAGATCGAGCAAGCTCATCTGCGTAAGCCAAGCATGATAGGGTGCCGCGACATCAAAGACCTCTTTTCCACAAACCTTGATGCGCGGCAGGATAGCCCGGCCTTAGTGGCCTCCGGAATCCACCGCTACGGGGCAAGAGTGAAGATTATTTTCGCAAGGCCAAGAAAGGGAATCTCACTCCGGAAAACTACCGGATGCTCGGTTTTCAGGATTTTAAAGAAGCGCCAGCTCATGAAGAAATCGAGCATTGGCGTGGAGTGGCAGTTAAGTTTCTTAGAAAAGCAAAGTTTCAAGGTCAGCGAGGCTATCAAAGAGTCATAGCTTTCCAGAAGTGTTCATATCCAATTTTTCCGTCGTTCATTATTATTGATCAACGACTTATGAGTAGTTTGTGTATTTGGAATGAATTACGGGAACTGTTTGCCACTGGGATCGATCGAAGCGGTTCGCCCAGTTTTTATGATCGTGATGGGGATATTCCTGATGGTCATCGCGTGGCGGCTCTGCAAGTGCACTGAAGGCTGGACCGCCCGGTTAATTGCGGCCGGCGCGCTTTTGCTCGGTTTAGGCTACGCTGTGATTCTGCCGCTTTACGACGCGGGAATCATCGAACGCTTCTCGCCGCCGGGCCGTTATCACGGTAGCGCCGCCACTGCCGTCGCTTGGCACGCTGTGAAATTGGTCGCGATGAACAGCGGTTGGCTGTTTTTCGGACTTGGCCTGGCCATGCACGCTAAGATTTTCGCAGCTCCGTCCCCACGCCGGAAAACCACCTCCACCGTTCTCTCCCCCCATGAATCTATTGCTTAAAATCATCTTTGAAAACGGCCTGCTGTTCGATGCATGCGGCATGATCGGCCTCGGCCTGATCGGTCTCGCCGCCATCAAACTCGCCCGCCGCCACCAATCCTGGGGCGGCACGATGATGGCGTTCGGAGCGATTTCGCTGCTGGTCGCACGGCTCTATTTCCTGTTGTCGCCTCACTTCGTTGATAACGACTTCCTCGTCGCGATCGGTCCGGTCGGAATCAGCCTGACTTATGCGTTGCCACCGCTGTTGCTCACTTTCGGCCTCGCCGGGATCGTGTGGGGTTTATGGGGCCACGAGCGCTGGCTGAACGAGGAAACCCGCTGACAGAAGGCATCCGCTAGAAATTTCGCATGGCCGAAAGGTGGCAACGGTGCTACTTGTCCTGCGGATGTTTGAAGTCAGAGAAAAGCCGGACATGATCGAGCGCGCCTTGCTGGTGCGCTTCTATTTCGAGACTAACGAGGCGACCGAGGCGGAATCCCTGCTCGAAGAACTCGGCGAACTCGTCAAAACCCTCGGCGTGGAAGTCGTCGAGTCGGTCCTCTGCCGCAGCCGCGAGAAACACAAGAAATTCCTTTGCGGCACCGGCAAAGCCGCCGAAATGGTCGAACTCGCCCGCGCCCACGAGTGTGACGTCATTGTCATCGACAACGGCCTCGCCCCGTCCCAGCAGCGCGAGTGGGAAAAACTCGCCGACCTCTGCGTGATCGACCGTGAGGAGGTCATCCTCGATATTTTCGCCAAGCGCGCCCAGACCCGCGAAGCCCGCCTCCAAGTCGAACTCGCCCGGATGCAATACGCCCTTCCGCGCCTCGCGCGGATGTGGGGCCACCTCGACCGCGAATCCGCCGGCTCCGGCGGCGGTGCCGGCGGCGGGGCCTCCCGCGGCATGGGCGAAAAGCAGATCGAGGTGGACCGCCGCCTCGCCTATCAGGTCATCGACCGCGCCAAGCGCGAAATCGAAGTCGTCCGCAAGCAGCGTAAGACCCAGCGCAAGGAACGCGAAAAATTCGAGACGCCCCACGCCGCCATCGTCGGCTACACCAACGCTGGGAAGTCCACCTTACTGAATATCCTCAGCGGTGCCGATGTTATGGCCAAGGACATGCTCTTCGCGACCCTCGACACCACCACCCGCCGAATCGAGCTCCCGGACGGCCAACCGCTCCTCATCACCGACACTGTCGGCTTCGTGCGCAATCTCCCGCACCGTCTCATCGAAGCGTTCAAGGCCACGCTCGAGGAAGCCGCCCTCGCCGATTTCCTGATTCACGTGCTGGACGCCACCTCGCCGGAAATCGACCGGCTCCACGACACTACGCTCGAAGTCCTCGAAGAACTTGGGGCCGGGGACAAGCCCACGATCACCGTTCTCAACAAAATCGACCGCGTCACCGATCCCTTCGAGCTCATCTCGCTGGACAAGAAATTCCCCGGCGCACTCCACGCCTCCGCCGTCACCGGACTCGGCTTGGAAGAATTGCTAAAACTTTGTAGCCAAGTCCTCGCTGACCGCGTCCGCCATCAGGAATACCGCATTCCTCAAAAACGCGCCGATCTCGTCAGCCTGCTCCACCGCGAGGCCAAGGTGCTCTCCACCGACTACGATGGCGACGACATCCTCGTTAGCGCCGTCGTCCCCGCCGCCATCGCCGGGCGGCTTAATTCCTTCGCCGCCATCCCCGCCTAATTTCTATCTGATTCCTTGCCATGCTCCGCTTCGCTTCTTCTGTCATCCTCGCGCTCACCACACTCGTTCCTGCCCAACCAGCCCCACCGACCGCGCGCCCGGTCCTCCGCGCGCTGCCACTCGGCGGCGACGATGACATCAATTCCCAGCCGCCTCCCGCCGCCGATCCGGTGGCACCCGCCGCGGCACCATTACTCGTTAGGCCCGCAGCGCCGGTGGCGCAGGCCACTCCCATCGAGACCGTTTCCACGCCCTCGCCACTGGAGGTGAAACCCGCCGGCGACGATGCCGTGCGTCTTCAAATTTTCCTCGATGAGGCGAAATTCGGCCCCGGCGTGATCGACGGCAGACCCGGTCAATTCACCGAGCTCGCCGTCCAATCCTGGAACGAGGTCAACGGCTATCCCATCTCCGACTGGGTCGCCGTCAACACCGCCGCCCGCAAAGCCGTCCCGAATCCGCTCGCCATCGCCATCGTCCCTGATGCCGCAAGCGCCTGGGTGGATGCCAGCCTACCGACGAAAAAAGCCCTGCAAGCCACCCGCAAACGCATGAGCTACCGCAGCCACGCCGAATTTATGGCCGAGCGCTACCATTGCGACATCACCTACCTCACCGTCCTCAACGGCAGCTCGAAAATCAACAATCTCAAGCCGCGCGACACCGTTATCGTCCCGAACGTGCGCCCCTTTATCATTGAGCATCTAACTGGAGCCGGCTATAAAACCGAGGAAGCCATGAGCCAGCGCCACGCCGTCGTGGACACCAAGATCAACCAGGTCCGCATCTTCGAAGCCGCACCCGCCGCCCTTGTTGTCGCCGAGCCCGGCACCACCACCATCTCTCACAGCACCCACCCTAACCGCGGGCTCATCGCCTCGTTTCCCATCACGCCGGGAAAGCCCCAGTTTATCAAATTCGGCACTTGGGAAGTTAGGAATTCCGTCGAGCTCCCGCACTGGCGCTATGACCAGAAACTCCTCGATACCGGAAAACGCAGCTCCGACTCCGAAGCGCTAAACATCCCGCCAGGCCCCAACAGCCCGGTCGGAATTTTCTGGTGCGGCCTCAGCAAGCCCGGCATCGGCCTCCACGGCACCTCCGATCCGGAGACCATCGGCCGCGCCCGCAGCTCCGGCTGCATCCGCCTCGCCAACTGGGACGCTATCCGACTTCCCACCTTGATCCGCCCCGGCACCACGGTGGAAATTCGCTAACAGCCAGCGATCAATTGGTCCCGCCCTTGGAGACGAAGCGTGTCGCCATCCTTGGTTTCCGTGCCGATGATCGACTCCACCATGGGCTTAAGGTTGCAGGCATCACGGGTGTCGATTTTCACAATCACAAAGTTCATCGCGCGGGAATCGATAGATGACAGCGCCTTGCCGGAGCGCCGATCCACAAGGCGCGCGTTGATTTCCGGCGCAGTCGTATCAACGATAGTCACGGTGCGCCGGGCCTTGATCTCCCGCCCGTCGGTCGTCATCGCGACCAACTCGAGAACATTGCTTCCATCAATGTTCTTCTGTTTGAAATCGAGATTCTCCTGATAGGTTCCGGGGCCGACCCTAATCAAGTCACCCGCCACCGCAGCATCAAGCGCGGCTTGGACCAGCGGCGCGCAGGAAGAAATAAGAATCGTGAGAGCGAGAACGTTCATAGACAAAGACTCGCCTAGAAAAACAGGCGCGTGCCAGCCGGTCTGGGCTTGGCTTGCGAGCATATTTTACGCCGTCTTTTGAGCCGCACGGATGTGATCTTGGTGGAGCCACTCGAGAAACACCCCCGTAAAGGATGATGGTTCGCGCTGGGGCAGGGCTCGCGCTTTCCTTGTGGGTCATGCTCTACACATGGATGAGCGAGCAGTCCGCGGTGAATGCCTGTGCGCCGACCCAACAGCCGTAAATTTTCCAGATTGCCGCTGGCGTTCCTAAGAACACCTCTTAGTGTTCGCGCGAACTCATGGAACTCGACTTAAAACTCGCCATCCTCGCGGACGCCGCCAAATACGACGCTTCCTGTGCCAGCTCGGGAGCCGTGCGGGGAAATTCTCTCGGTGGTAAAGGCGTGGGTTCCACCGGCGGCTCGGGAATTTGCCACAGCTACACGCCGGACGGTCGCTGCATTTCGCTGCTGAAGGTGCTTCTGACAAACCTCTGCATTTACGACTGCCACTACTGCATCAACCGCCGCTCCAGCAACGTCCGCCGCGCCGCATTCAGCGCTGAGGAAGTCGTCAAACTCACGCTGGATTTCTACAAACGGAACTACATCGAAGGTCTGTTCCTCAGCTCCGGCATCATCCGGAACGCGGATTACACGATGGAGCAAGTCATCGCGGTCGCCCGCACGCTGCGGGAGGTGCATGATTTCCGCGGCTACATCCATCTGAAAACCATCCCCGAAGCATCGCCGGAACTGATCGAAACCGCCGCACGCTACGCCGACCGGATCAGTATCAATCTGGAGCTGCCGACGCAGAAATCTCTCGATCTCCTGGCTCCGGAAAAAAGCATCGTCCGCACCCGCCACGCGATGGGACGCATCCGCAATAAGCTCGACGAGGCGAGCGAGCGCCGGCGCAACGGCGACAAGAAAGTCCGCCACGCCACCGGCCAGAGCACCCAAGTCATCGTCGGTGCGGACAGCTCGACCGATGCGGATTTCCTCGCTCAATCAGATGATCTTTATGGGAACTACAAAATGCGGCGTGTGTATTATTCCGCGTTCAGCCCGATTCCCGAGCCATCGCGCATCCTGCCGCTCAAAGCTCCGCCGCTGATTCGCGAGCACCGACTCTATCAGGCGGACTGGCTGATGCGGTTTTACGGATTCAAGACCACCGAAATTCTCTCGCCCGAGACGCCAAACCTCGATCTCGAACTCGACCCGAAACTCGCCTGGGCGCTGCGGAACCGGCAGGATTTCCCGGTAGATATCCAGACCGCCAGCCGCGAAAACCTGCTGCGCGTGCCTGGCCTCGGGGTGCGGAATGTGGACCGCATTTTGAACATCCGCCGCTTCACCCGCATCCGCTTGGCCGATCTCGTCCGGCTGCGGGTTTCGCTGCCGAAGGTCCAGCCGTTCCTGCAAACCGCGGATCACAACCCCTCTGCGTATCTGCTCGATTCCGACGCCCTCCGCGCCCGCTTCGTGCCAAAACCGCAGCAGCTCGAACTTTTCGCCGCCGATGAAATGCGTTGATCCGGGTAAAAATTTCGCTTCATGGCGCGACGCCGCGCGGGGTCTGCTTGAAGCAGACGTCCCGCCGCACGAAGTCTTGTGGGCAAAAGAAGCCGGGCTTTTCCCGGCTGTCCGCGTGGAGCCGCCGCTTTTCCCACGCCTGAAAGTTCCCGCCGCGTTCGTCGGGCTGGCGGAGTCGGTCGCCTGTCACCGCGACCCGTCGCGCTGGGCATTGCTCTATCAAATCCTGTGGCGCGTCGTCCGCGGCGGCGAGCGGCATCTTTTATCCATCGCCAGCGATCCGGACATGGCGAAGGCCCGCGGCTGGGAGAAAAACGTTCGTCGTGAAATCCACAAGATGCACGCGTTTGTCCGCTTCAAGCTGATTGACACCGACGAAACCAGCGGCCGGGAACGCTACGCCGCGTGGTTCGAGCCGGAGCATTTCGTCGTCGAGGCCGGCGCGCTGTTTTTCAAGAAACGCTTCGCCAACATGGACTGGAGCATTTTCACGCCGAAGGGCTGCGTGCACTGGAATGGCATGCTGCTCACTTTCGCCCCAGGAATTCCTAACAATCCTGTGGAGAATCCCGACACGCTGGAAACCGCGTGGCGGGTCTATTACCGCAATATTTTCAACCCCGCCCGGCTCAAGGTGAAGATGATGCAAACCGAAATGCCCAAGCGTTATTGGAAAAACCTGCCAGAAGCCGACCTCATCGAGGAGCTCATCGGCGAGAGCAAACACCGCGTGACGAAGATGCTCGCGCAGGAGCCGCGACCGGTGAAACCGAGGCCGAAAAACGCCTATCTCGACAAGCTGCAAGAGCTGTCAGCGGAGCAGTTTCCCGGTTCGTCCGATGAGCGTGATTCCCGGGTTTTTCGGCGGCAGGTTGAAGAGTGAGGCTGAGCGCAATTTTAGCTTTTCGCCCCTAGATAATCATCCCAGCAGCGACGGTTTCGTTGGTCCCCGGGTCGATGAGGATGAAGGAACCGGTGGCGCGGTTGCGGCGGTAGGAGTCGTGGATGAGCGGGACGGCGGTGCGCAGGGTGATGCGGCCAATGTCGTTCATGGCGAAGCCGTCCACGCCTTCGATCTTGTGGAGGGTGTTGATGTCCACGTGGTATTTTACATCTTGGATGATGGCTTTGGTCTCCTGCGTGGTGTGTCGGATGACCAGCTTGGCGCGGGGCGGCATCGGCTTGTTGGAAAACCAGCAAATCATGGCCTCGATGTCCTGGGACACAACGGGTGGGTTGTTGGTTTTGACCAAGGTGTCGCCGCGGGAGATGTCGATTTCCTCGGTGAGGGTGATGCAAACGGACTGCGGGGCGAAGGCTTCTTCCTTCTCGCCGTCGGGGCTGTGGATGGCTTTGACGCGGGTTTTGAAGCCGGACGGCAGCACGGTGACTTCATCGCCGGGTTTGAAAACGCCGCCGGCGACGCGTCCGGCGTAGCCGCGGAAATCGTGCCACTCGTCACTCATCGGGCGGATCACCCACTGCACGGGGAAGCGGGCATCGACGTGGTTTTCCTCGCCGCCGACATAGACGTGTTCGAGATGATAGAGGAAGGTTGGCCCTTGATACCAAGGCATGTGCTCGGACTTGTCGACGACGTTGTCACCGTTGAGCGCGGAGATCGGGATGTCGGTGATTTCGACAATGTTGTCGAGGCGCGAGGCGAAGTCGCGGAAGTCCTGGATGATTTTGTTATAAACCTCCTCGGAGTAATCGACGAGGTCCATCTTGTTGACGGCGACGACGAGGTGTTGGATGCGCAGCAGGTTGGCGATGAAGCTATGGCGCTTGGTTTGCTCGATCACGCCTTTGCGAGCGTCGATGAGGATGATGGCGAGGTTGGCGGTAGAAGCGCCGGTCACCATATTGCGGGTGTACTGGGTGTGGCCGGGTGTGTCGGCAATGATGAATTTCCGCTTGGGCGTGGCGAAGTAGCGGTAGGCGACGTCGATGGTGATGCCTTGCTCGCGCTCGGCCTTCAAGCCATCGGTTAGCAGGGCGAGGTTGACGTTCTCGTCGCCGCGGCGGCGGGAGGATTCCTCCATGGCTTCGAGCTGGTCCTCGAAGATGGATTTGGAATCATAAAGCAGGCGGCCGATGAGGGTGGATTTGCCGTCGTCAACGGAGCCGGCGGTGGTGAAGCGGAGTAGGTCCATTCGAAACAGATTTTGGATGATAGGTTGTGAATTTTGGATGGGAAAGTATGGCAGTTAGGAGCTGTCTACACTATCAGAAGTAACCTTCTTTCTTCCGGTCTTCCATGGCGGTTTCCGAGCGTTTGTCGTCGGAGCGGGTGCCGCGTTCGGTTTGGCGGGCGGCGGCGACTTCGGCGATGACTTCGTCGAGGTCGGAGGCGGTGGAATGGACGGCTCCGGTGCAGGTGGCGTCGCCGATGGTGCGGAAGCGGACGATCTGGCGGGTGACCGGTTCGTGGTCTTGGGCTTTGAGGAACTCGGTGACCGCGAGCAGCGAGCCGTTGCGCTCGAAGACGTCGCGCTCGTGGGAGAAGTAGATGGAGGGCAGCGGAATGTTTTCGCGTTTGATGTACATCCAGATGTCCATCTCGGTAAAATTGGAGAGCGGGAAGACGCGGAAGTGTTCGCCGGGATTTTTGCGGCCGTTGAAGAGGTTCCAGAGCTCAGGGCGCTGGTTTTTCGGGTCCCATTGCCCGAAGTCGTCGCGGTGGGAGAAAAAGCGTTCCTTGGCGCGGGCTTTTTCCTCGTCGCGGCGGCCCCCGCCGAGGCAGGCGTCGTATTGATTGCTCTCGATGGTGTCGAGCAGGGTGACAGTCTGGAGCTTGTTGCGGGATGCGTTGGGGCCTTTTTCCTCGATGACGCGGCCGGTGTCGATGGACTCTTGGACAAAGCCAACGACGAGGGAGGCGCGGATGAGTTCCACGAATTCGTCGCGGTAAGTCATGGTTTCGTGGAAGTTGTGGCCGGTGTCGATGTGGACCAGCGGGAAGGGCATGCGCGCGGGCCAGAAGGCTTTGCGGGCGAGCCAAGCCATGACGATCGAGTCCTTGCCGCCGGAGAAAAGAAGGGCGGGGTTCTCGAATTGTGCGGCCGTTTCCCGCAGGATGAAGATCGCTTCGGCTTCGAGTTGGTCGAGCTGGCTGAGGTGGTAGGTGGGCATGGCGGAATAGATGCTGAAAATGCAAAAAGGGCGAGAAGCGAGGTAGGCTTCAGGGTGGTCCAGGTCAAGAAATTATTATTAAATTGGGTTATTTTGTAATGTATTGGTCGCGCGAGGTGGAACGCGTAGAAATAAAAAAACGCCGAAGTCCGGGGACTTCAGCGTTTTAACAAAGAAACCGGCAAGCCGGAATTATTTCAGAGCGGGCGGTTTACGGCGATTCTGGCGCGGATGGCTTCGAGGAGCTCGAAAGCGGCGTCCTCGATGGTGGTGACCTCGGTGTCGAGCGTGAGATCGGGGTTTTGCGGGGCTTCGAACGAGCCGTCCTTGCCGGTAAAATGGGCGATTTCGCCGCGGGCGGCTTTGGCGTAGAGGCCTTTCACATCGCGGTGTTCGCAGGCTTCGTAACTGGCCTTGATGTAAACTTCGAAAAGGTCTTTGCCGAGCAGGCCGCGGGCGAGGTCACGCAGTTCGCCGCGCGGGGTGATGGCGGAGACGAAGGTGATGATGCCTTGGGAGACAAAGACTTTGGCGACCTCGGAAATGCGGCGGATGTTTTCCAAGCGGTCCTCGTCGGTGAAGCTAAGATTGGAGTTGAGGCCGGTGCGGAGATTGTCGCCGTCGAGAATGGTGGTGAAGCGCCCCTGCTGGTGGAGGACTCGCTCGGCGGCGTTGGCGATGGTGGATTTCCCCGAGCCGGACAACCCGCAAAGCCAGACGACGAGGCCGCGTTGGCCGAGAAGGCTTTCCTTGTCGTGGCGCTGCAAAAAGCGGTGGAACTCGGGGTGGATGTTCATGGGGTGAATGCTGAAAGGGAGAGATCTGAAACGAAGATCAACGAGGAGCGACGGAAAATCTCAAAAATCTCGCAGCGCAGCGTTAATTTCAGCGGACTCGGGGTTTTATCTCACAGCCCTTTGCCGATGACAAAGGCCTCGAAGCCGTGGGCGACGAGCGCTTCCAGGGAAAGGACGGCGCGGCCGTCGAAAACGAAGGCGGGCTTGAGCATGAGGTCATAAACGCGCGGCAGGTCGAGGGTGCGGAATTCGTCCCATTCGGTGAGGGTGGCGAGGGCGTGCGCCCCGGCGGCCGCAGTGTAGGGGTCGCTGCAAATCTCCACGTTGGTGGCGATGAGCTCCGCTGGCACACCGGCGGCGATTAGATCCTGATGGATATTTTCCGCGCTGACTCGCGGGTCGTAAATGGCGAGGTGGGCGCGTTCGTGGAGAAGGTCGCGGCAGACCTGGATGGCGGGGGATTCGCGGGTGTCGTTGGTGTCCTTTTTGAAAGCGAAGCCGAGGATGGCGATCCGCTTGCCGTTGACGGTGTTATACAGGGTGCGGACGATTTTCTCGACGAAGCGCGACTTCTGCCAGTTGTTGAGCTGCACGACTTGACGCCAGTATTCCGCGACCTCCGGGAGGTTGAAGGACTCGCAGAGATAGACGAGGTTGAGGAGGTCTTTTTGGAAGCAGGACCCGCCGAAGCCGACGGAGGCTTTGAGGAATTTTGGGCCGATCCGTGAGTCCATGCCGATGGCGCGGGCGACCTCGTTGACATCGGCACCGGTGGCCTCGCAGAGAGCGGAGATGGAGTTGATGGAGGAAATCCGTTGGGCGAGGAAAGCGTTGGCGACGAGCTTGGAAAGTTCCGCCGACCAGAGGTTGGTGGTGAGGATGCGCTCGCGGGGGATCCAATGGGCATAGATCGACACAAGGGCTTCGACGGCGGCGTTGCCTTCAGGGGTGATTTCACCACCAATTAGAATCCGGTCCGGGCATTGGAGGTCTTCGATGGCGGTGCCTTCTGCGAGGAACTCGGGGTTGGATAGGACTTGGAAGGTTGCGCCGTTAGGAGAGTTCGCGGCGAGGATCGACTTGATCGCGGTGGCGGTTTTGACCGGGATCGTGCTTTTTTCGACAATGATTTTATGGCCCTCTGAAACTTCCGCGATCAGGCGGGCGGCGGACTCGATATACCGGAGGTCCGCAGCGCGACCGGCACCGATGCCGTAGGACTTGGTGGGCGTGCCGACCGAAACGAAGATCAGATCCGCGCCGGCGATGGCGGAGCGGATGTCGGTGGTGAAATGGAGGTTCCGGTGGAGGGCGGAGGCGACGATGGCGTCGAGACCGGGCTCGTAAACGGGCAGGGTGTCCGAGTTCCAAGCGGCGATGCGCTGTTCATTCATGTCCGCGACGGTCACCTTGATGTGAGGGCACTTGGCGGCGATCATGGCCATGGTGGGGCCGCCGACGTAACCGGCACCGAGGCAGCAGATGGATTTGATAGGCATAAGAAAG
Source organism: Akkermansiaceae bacterium (assembly GCA_043716765.1). GTDB lineage: Bacteria > Verrucomicrobiota > Verrucomicrobiia > Verrucomicrobiales > Akkermansiaceae > Luteolibacter. The sequence continues at coordinate 65,438 of JAYSYA010000274.1, read as the reverse complement.
TTAGGGTTTTTCAGTGGTTCGGGAAAATGCGCTCGCGCAGGAGGTGGTAGATAAAAAGGGAGTTGTAAACAAAGTAACGTTTGAAGAGTCGGCGGGGCTCCATCGCCACGCGATAGGCCCATTCCAAGCCGAGGCGCTGGAGGACGGGCGGCGATTGTCTGACTTCGCCCGCGTGGAAGGCGAAGGCCGCGCCGATGCCGAAATAGACGCCCGGCGGCAGGCGGTGCCTGTTGTGGGCGATCCAATGCTCCTGCTTCGGGCAGCCGAGGCCGACCCACACGAGGTTGGCTCCCGAGCTCCGGATTTTCTCCGCGATGAGCTCGAATTCGCTTTCCGGCCACTCTCCGAACGGTGGCGAGTGGGAGGCGGCGATGGCGACGTTAGGGAAGCGGGTGGCGAAGTTGCGCGTCAACTCGTCCAGCGTGCTTTGCATGCCGCCAAGCAGGAAATGTTTGAATTCCGAGAGTCCGTTAGTCGCCTTGAGCGTTTCCAACATCAGGGTCGGCCCGTAAACCCGGGCGCGAAGTTTTTCGTCCGCGGCGAGCCGGGAGTTGAGCGCCCAGACGAGCGGCATGCCGTCGGGGCAGATCAAGTCGAAGCGCCGCATGGACTCGCCGAAGTCCTCATCGCTGCGGGCCAAGGCGGCGACGTGGGTGTTGGCGGCCTCCACGGCGTAGGCGCGGTCGTTTCTCCGGGCGTGCTCCAGGATCCATTCCACGGCTCCGGCGTAAGTGGTCGCCGCGACGGGCAGGCCGATGATGCAGACGGTCTTCAAATTAACAGGCTAACTGATTTCTTCAGACGCGGCAGAACGGTTCGACAGCGCGAAGCTCCGGAGTGGTGGCGATGGCGGTGTCGCGGAGGGCGGGCTCGTCAAACAGATAGAGCGCGTAGCCGCCGTGACCGCCGCCGCAGTATTTGCGGGCGATGGCACCGGGGATTTCCGGCAGGGGGTCCATGCCTTCCGCGAGCTGGGTCATGTGATAGAGATGGACGCCGTCAGCCAGGCAGCGGATATCGGCTTGGAGCGCGCCTTCGCGGGCGACCCGGGCGCTGCGGGCGATGCCATCATAGTCGCGCGGATGATTGGCGACGCCGGGTGTGTCGTGCGGGCTGCCAGTCCAGTAAACCGCCATGCGGCCGGTTAGAAAATCGCCGTTCTGTTTGAAATCGAGCGCCGGTTTTTTCCCGGAGCGCCAGACGCAAAGCCCTGTCTCGCGAATCACGGCGGGGTCTTGCCAACCGACGCCGAGGTCGATTTCCGAGTCCACGCCGTCGCGGCCATTGAGCAGGGCCCACGCGCCACTGCCGCCGAGGCCGGCTTGCTTTTCGTAGGGCCACTCGCGGAGGGAGACGAGCGGGGAAATCGCGCAATTTACCACGAACTCACCGGGGCGGGAGAAGCGCGGGACGTCGAGCCAGCCCCCGGCGAAATCGATCCGCAAGGGCGCTTCGGTAGGTGCTTGGACCCAGCGGACGATCGAGCTGGTAGAGACCGGTTCGAAGCGCGGCGGGGTTTTGGCGAGAACAGTGTATTCCGCGCCGACCGCGGCGCAGAGTTCGCGCTTCACGTCGCCGTATTTGTCGTCCTCGGTGACGATGAGAAAGTCGGGGCGGATGCGGAGGAAGTCTTGCTCAAAGTCGAGTCCCTCTTTGTGGCCTTGGGTGACGATGACTTCGTCGATCATCCGCAAGCCTTGGAGCAAAGCGCGCTTGTGGTCGTCCGGAATGGATGGCTTGCGCCGCTTGTGATGCCAAAGCACCTCGGCGGAAGCGAATGACACGATCAGATAGTCTCCCAGCGCGCGGGCCTCCTCGAAGAACTGGAGGTGGCCGGCGTGGAGGATGTCATAACAGCCTGAGACAAAGACTTTTTGCATGATGGATGGAGTTGAGTGCAAGTGTTCGACCGGATGCAATCTTGCCTTTCGCTTTTCGGCTACTCTTTGGAGACGGAAACGTGATGGCCGTGGGATTTAAGCAGCGAGTGGCGGCGGGCGATGTCGAGGTCGTGGGCGACCATCTCGGCGCACATTTGCTCGACGGTGATTTCCGGAACCCAGCCAAGTTTATCCTTCGCCTTGGTCGGGTCGCCTAGCAGGGTTTCCACTTCGGCGGGGCGGTAGTAGCGGGGATCGACCTTGACGACGACGGCCCCCACGGACACCGCCGGGGCGAGGTGGGGATCGACGGCGGTGACGGTGGCGATTTCCTTTTCGCCCTCGCCGGAGAATGCCAGGTGGATGCCGGCCTCGCGAGCGGCCATGCGGACGAACTCGCGGACGGAAATCTGTTTGCCGGTGGCGATGACGAAATCGTCGGCGGTTTCCTGTTGGAGCATCATCCATTGCATGCGGACGTAGTCCTTGGCGTGGCCCCAGTCGCGGAGGGAATCGATGTTGCCGAGGAACAGGCAGGCTTCGAGGCCTTGGGCGATGTTAGCAATGGCGCGGGTGATCTTGCGGGTGACGAAGGTCTCGCCGCGGCGCGGGGATTCGTGGTTGAAGAGGATGCCGTTGCACGCATACATGCCGTAGGCTTCGCGGTAATTCACCGTGATCCAGTAGGCATACATCTTGGCGACGGCGTATGGAGAACGCGGGTGGAAAGGAGTGGTTTCCTTCTGCGGAATTTCCTGGACCAAGCCGTAGAGCTCGGAGGTGGACGCCTGATAGAACCGGGTTTTCCTTTCGAGTCCGAGGAAACGGATCGCTTCCAACAGCCGCAGCGTGCCGATGGCATCGACGTCCGCAGTGTATTCGGGAGCTTCGAAAGAGACGGCCACGTGGGATTGCGCGCCGAGGTTGTAAACTTCGTCCGGTTGGACCTCGCTGATGATGCGGGTGAGGTTCGAGCTGTCAGCGAGGTCGCCGTAGTGCAAGCGGAAGCGGGAATTCTCGACGTGTGGGTCCTCATAAATGTGGTCGATCCGCTGAGTGTTGAAGAGCGAGGCGCGGCGCTTGATGCCGTGGACTTCATAGCCTTTTTCGAGCAGGAATTCAGCGAGGTAGGAACCGTCTTGCCCGGTGATGCCGGTGATGAGTGCTTTTTTCATGTGTTGAAGGTGATTTTTTTAGAGACGAGCCTCACCGGTTGCAAGGGTGGAGAGGAAATCCTGATAGGCCGCGGCGAGCCCATCTGCGAAGGGGACTTGGGGCTGCCAGCCAGTGTCCTTGATCTTTGAAATATCCAGCAGCTTGCGCGGGGTGCCGTCGGGCTTGGTGGCGTCGGTTAGGATCTCGCCGGTGAAGCCGGTGGTTTTGGCGACAAGCGTGGCGAGTTCGAGAATCGTGACGTCATCACCGACGCCGACGTTCACCCAGTCCGGCGGCGATTCTAACGCCAAGAGGTGGAAGCAGGCGGCGGCGAGGTCGTGGACGTGGAGGAACTCGCGGCGCGGGGTGCCGGTGCCCCAGATCGTGACGGCGGCGTCGCCTCGTTCCTTGGCTTCGTGGAAGCGGCGGATCAGGGCGGGGATGACGTGGGAGTTCTCCGGGTGGTAGTTGTCGCCGGGGCCGTAGAGGTTGGTGGGCATGGCGCTGTGATACAGCAGTCCGTGCTGGGCGCGGTAGTGCTGGCAAAGCTTGAGTCCGGCGATTTTGGCGATGGCGTAAGCTTCGTTAGTGATTTCCAGCGGCCCGGTGAGCAGGCAGTCTTCCGGCATCGGTTGAGGTGCCATTTTTGGATAGATGCAGGACGAACCAAGGAACAACGCGCGCGGCACTCCGGCGCGGCGGCTGCCTTCGACGAGGTTTGAGGCGATGTTGAGATTTTCGTAAATGAAGTCCGCCGGGTAGGTGGAATTCGCGTGAATGCCACCGACTTTGGCGGCGGCGATGATGACGACGTCCGGTTTTTCTGCGGCGAGGAAATCAAAGACGGCGTGTTGGTCGCAGAGATCGAGCTGGTCGCGGGTGGCGGAGAGGAGCTGATAGCCGCCGAGTTTTTCGGCTTGGCTCACGAGCGCCGAACCGACCATGCCGCGGTGTCCCGCGATGAATAGTTTGGTCATAGATTGGATCCGTATGTGGAAATGAGTTTGTCCGCCTCGGCGATGGCCATGGCGGTGACCTGGTCCATGTTATAATAACGGTAGGTGGCGAGGCGGCCGATGAAGCTGGTGTGCGGCTCGGCGGTGGCGAGCTCGGAGTAGCGGAGGAACGCGGCGCGGGCCTCCGGCGCGGGGACCGGATAGAACGGCTCGTCGTCAGGTGTCCAGTCTTTGGGAAACTCGCGGACGGTGGTGGTGGCGTCGATCTGTTGGCCAGTGGCGTGCTTGATCTCGACGATGCGAGTGAATGGCACGTCGGGTTCCGGATAGTTGACCTGCATTGCAGGCTGCCAGAAGCCGGGTTTGCCTGAAACGGGCTCGCGGGCGCGCAGTTGTTCGGCGGAGAACGATTCGTGCTCGAAGCGGAGTGAGCGGTAGGGCAGTGCGCCGAAGCGGCGGCCGTAGAATTCATCGATGGCACCGGTGAAGACGAGGTGCTTGTAGTTCCAGCGAGCGCGGGCTTCTTCGTAATCCACGCCGAGGTGGAGTTCGACGCCGGGAGAGGCGTTGAGCATCGTTTCAAAAAGCGCGGTGTAGCCGTGTTTGGGCAGAGCCTGGAAGGATTCGGATAGATAGCGGTCGTCGCGGTTCGTGCGGACGGGGATGCGGCCGCAGACCGAGGCGTCGAGTTCGCGCGGGTGGCGCTTCCATTGTTTGAGCGTGTAGCCTTCGAAAAACAGTTCGTAGAGTTCGCGGCCGACTTGGGAAATGATGACTTCCTCGGAGTTTTGCGGGTCTGTGACGTGGATTCTTTTTTGCTCCAGCCAGGCGGTGAATTCTTCCGTGGTTGAAGGCTGGCCGAGGTATTCCTCGAAGGTGTTGAGATTGATCGGGAAACTCCAGTAGCGGCCGCGGGCGTGGCTTTTGATGGTGTAGCTGACCTTGTGCCACGCGGTGAAACTGGATAGATAATCGACGATTCGCGGTGAGTTGGAGCGGAAGTAGTGCGGGCCGTAATGATGGGTGAGGACGCCGGCGGCGTTGATGCCGTCACGGGCGTTGCCGCCGAGGTGCTCGCGGCGGTCCACGATGACGCATTTCCAGCCGGCCGCGGACAGGCGCTCAGCGATCACAAGTCCGGAAAAGCCGGCACCGATGATTAGGAAGTCGGTGGATTTGTCAGCTTCCAAGGTCGGAAAAGTCGGGAGCGGCGGCTTCCACGCTACCGCCCTTGGTCGATCTCATCCGAGTTGGAGAGAAACCTGGGTTAAGCGGGCGGCTGGGGTGAGCGGTCATCGGCGGGGAAGTTTTTGCCGGTGACTGCGGCGAGTATGGAATGGGAAATTCAAAAAATGAGTAACGAGATCACGTAGGAAACGTTCTTAATTTCAGGGAGCTGGACGTCTCGGAAGAAGAAGGGAGAAGAGGTCCATATCGACCGCCTGTGGGTTTCCGAGAAATTCGATGAGAATTTTTACCCGCTCGGTGGCGGATGGAACCGCGACGACGGTTCCCTGCATCCCTTGGAGCGGGCCGAAGGCGACTTCCACTTCATCGCCGATTTGAATGACCGGGCTGAGCGTGACGAGCTCATCATGCTCGGCTCCCTTGCGGTTGAGGATTTCGTGTTTGATCGCCTCCACGAATGACTCGGGGACGGGCGGGATTTCCGAGCCGAAGCGCACCAGACCGCGGACGCCTTGGCAGAAAGTGACGGCGCGCTCCATTTCGCCCACGTTGAATTTCGCCAGCAGGTAGCCGGGAAACATCGGCTCGACCCACCAGATTTTGCCGCGGCGGGTGGCTTTGCGGTAGCGGAGGCGGGGGCAGAAAACCTCAACGCCTTCGAGTTGGCGCAAATGTCCGGCGGCGATGTGCTCGCGTTTCGTTTGGCAGCGGAGGCAGAACCATTCGGGAAGCTGTGGGTCAGTGGTGTTCATTGGCCGAGAAGTTTTTGAAGTACGGGAAGCACTCTGCCGCCGCTGCGCATCCATGTTTCCAGCCGTTCGACGCGCTCGCCAAAAAATTTCCTGCGCTCGGGGTCGTCGATTACGCGCGCGCTTTCCGCCAGCCGGTCGATCTTGGTTTTTCCATTCTCCAGATGCGGTCGGATTTGCTCGCGGATGAAGCCGCCGGCGAGGCGCTTGAGCTCGATCGCGGGTTCGTAATACGTGCGGCGATCGGCTCCGCCGTCCGTTTCGCGGACCGCACCGAGGCTTTTGAGCATCCGCAGCCCTTGGCTGGCAGAGCCTTTGCTGATGCGGAGGCGGCAAACCAGATCGTCCAAGGAGAGGGCGGATTGTGAAATGAAAAGCAGCCCGTAAATTTCTCCGATCGAACGGGGCAGGCCCAAAACGCGGACGCCATCCACGAACATGGCCACCACTTGGAGTTCCAAGGGGTCCATTTCGTGTTGGTCTCCGTCCAGCAGGTCGCCCATGGGCCGAAACTTAGCGATCTGTCCTGAGAGTTCAAACCAATTTGAACAAAGTCTGCGGCCGTCGCGGAGTTTGCCGGATCGATTCTTGATTTGCTTGGCGGATGCTGCTGATTTCGCGGGCATGCGCATTTTAATTACCGGTGGAGCAGGCTTCCTTGGCTCCCATCTCTGTGAACGGCTACTCGGCGAGGGAAATGAAATCATCTGCTTGGACAACTTTTTCACCGGCCGGAAGCGCAACATCGCCCACCTGATGGGCAATCCTTACTTCGAGCTCGTCCGCCACGACGTGACCGAGCCTTTTAAATACGAGGTCGATCAAATTTACAACCTCGCCTGCCCCGCGTCGCCGCCGCACTACCAACACAACCCGATCAAGACCACGAAAACCTCGGTCATGGGCGCGATCCATTGCCTCGGTCTAGCGAAGCGCACCGGCGCACGGGTTTTCCAAGCATCCACTTCGGAAGTTTACGGCGATCCCGACGTCCATCCGCAGCCGGAATCGTATCACGGAAACGTCAATCCCATCGGCATCCGCGCCTGTTATGACGAGGGCAAGCGCTGCGCCGAAACCTTGTTTTTCGACTATCACCGCCAGAACCAGGTCGATATCCGGGTGGTCCGAATTTTCAACACCTACGGTCCGCGGATGTTGCCGGACGACGGCCGCGTGGTTTCGAATTTCATCGTGCAGGCGCTCCAAGGGCGCGACCTCACCATTTACGGTGACGGCAGCCAGACCCGCTCGTTCTGTTATGTGGACGATTTGATCGAGGGCTTCATCCGGCTGATGAACCACCCGACGCTTACCGGCCCAGTCAACATCGGCAATCCGGGCGAGTTCACGATGCTGCAGCTGGCGCAGTTGGTTTTGAAAAAAGTCGGTGGAGCCTCGGAAATCACTTTTCTCCCGCTTCCTAGCGATGACCCGAAGCAGCGCCAGCCAGACATCACGCTGGCTAAAGCCGAGCTCGGCTGGGAGCCGACGATCTCGCTGGACCAAGGTCTCGACGCCACCATCGCCTATTTCCGCAACCTCTTGGCGGAAGCTTGAAATGGATCGCGAGAGGGGAAGTCGCGGGTCAGGGATTATTTGTGAAAACCCGGGAATCCGTGGCCCGTATCCAAGGCCGGATGACTCGAATTTTAATTCCGCTCTGCCTTCTGATGGCGGTCTTGCCGTGCCGTGCTGGCTGGCAAGCGCTTTTCAACGGCACGGATCTCGCCGGTTGGTCCGGTGATTCCCGACTGTGGCGGGTGGAGGATGGCGTGCTGATCGGCGAAACCGACGATGTCGGCCGCAAAATCGACGCCAACTCCTTTCTAATCTGGCAGGGCGGCGAGCCGGGAGATTTCGAACTCGAATTCCAAGCCCGCGTCAGCGGCAACAACTCCGGTGTGCAATACCGCAGCCGCTTGATCGATCCCACCAAGTGGGTGGTCGGCGGCTATCAGCTGGATCTGCATCCACAGCCATCCTACCTCGGGATGCTCTACGAGGAAAAGGGTCGGGGAATCGCCTGCGAGCGCGGCCAGCGGGTCAAACTCGGCGACACTCCGGAAGTAACCGGTCTGCTCGAGGTGCCGACCGTGGATCTGGCAGTTTGGAATTCCTACCGGATCGTGGCTCAAGGGCAAATGCTCCGCCATTTCGTCAACGGCAAGTTAGCGGCGGAAATCCAAGACGTGCAGCGGGAAAAGCGCTCCGCCAAAGGCGTAATCGCGTTGCAGGTCCATGCGGGACAGGCGATGAAGACGGAGTTTAAGCACTTGCGAATCCAGCAGGGCGGCAAGGCCGCGCCGGGAGGCACGCCGACCGCAGCCTGGATCTGGAAAACCAACCAGCCCGCTAAGAATGAAAAGGTGTTTTTCCGGCGGGAATTTCAGCTTCCGGCTGACGTTGACAGCGCCGCCGTCACCGTGATTTGCGACGACGAGCACCGCCTGCTCATCAACGGCGTCCATCTCGGGATGGGCGGTGATTGGAAAACTCCCAGCAGTTACGACGTGCTGGCCCAGCTCAGGCCGGGCAGCGGCAATGTCATCGCCGTTGAGGGCCGCAACAGAGAGGGAGCCGCCGGGATGGCCCTGCGCTTCCGCGCTACCCTTAAAGACGGCAAAAAACTGCACATCGTCTCCGATGCCAACTGGCTGTGCAGCAGCGACTCTCCGAAGGGTTGGCAAAATTTGGATTTCCCGGCGTTGTCGTCTTGGCCGAAGGCGGTGGTGATCGCGAAAATGGGAGACACCCCGTGGGGCGCGCTCATGCCGCCGGAGACCGAGTGATTGTATGCGGCGGCGGTCACCGGTCGCCGCTACTTTTCGACGGCTCAATATTCCCGCTTCAGCAAGTGGGTGGCGATTTCCTCCAGGCGCGCGGCTTTGGGGCCGAACGGCGTGAGCGCATCCATCGCGGTTTTCGTTAGCCGCGCGGCTTCTTTGCGGGACGCGTCGAGTCCGAGGATGGCGGGGTAGGTGGACTTGTCCACGGCTTGGTCCTTGCCCGCAGTTTTGCCTAACGTATCGGTGCTTTGGGTCACGTCGAGGATGTCGTCGATGACTTGGAAGGCGAGGCCGAGCGCGTGACCGAAAAGGGTGAGTGCTTTGAGCTTCGCCGGAGTCGCGTTGGCGGTCATTGCGCCGAGCCGCAAGGAAGTCGTTAGGAGGGCGGCGGTCTTCGCTTCGTGGATGCGGACGAGGTCGCGTTTGGTGAGTTTTTGGCCTTCGCCTTCCAAGTCCATCACTTGCCCGCCGATGAGTTTTCTACTGCCGCCGGTTTCCGCCAGCTCGGCGATGTAGTGGCGGGTGCCGTAGCGCTTCGTCGTCGGTGCTTGTGCGAGGACGATGAATGATTCTGTTAGCAGCGCGTCGCCGCAAAGCACGGCCATGCCTTCGCCATAAACCTTGTGGCAGGTGGGGCGGCCGCGGCGCAGGTCGTCGTCATCCATCGCTGGCAAATCATCATGGACTAACGAATAGGTGTGCATCAGCTCCACCGCGCAGGCCGGGGCGAGGGCGTTGGAAATTTCCCCGCCGCAGGCTTCCGCGGCTGCTAGGCAAAGCACGGGCCGCAAGCGCTTGCCGCCAGCGAAAACGCTGTAACGCATCGCGGCGTGGATCGTGGCCGGGCGCTCCTTTGCCTTCGGCAAAAAGGCATCCATCGCCGCATCCACTTCCGCAGCGCGGGTGGCGAGGTAGGTTTTCAAGTCCATCGGCAGAAGTTGAGAGTTGGAGGTTGAGGGTTGATAGGGAAGAGGAAGATCAGGAGCCGTTCATTTTCTTGCTCTCAACCCTCAACTTTCAACTCTCCATCTCTTCAAAAGATCTCCGCGATCTGCACGGCGTTGAGCGCGGCACCCTTGCGGACCTGGTCGCCCACCACCCAGAGGTCGAGCGCGTTGTCGAATACCAGGTTCTTGCGGATGCGGCCGACGAGGCAGTCGTCCTTGCCGGTGGTGTCGAGCGGCACCGGGAAGACTTTGTTCGCCGGGTCATCGATGACTTGCACGCCGGGCTTGCCCGCGTAGGCGGCGCGGGCTGCGGCGACATCGACCGGGCGCTCGAACTGCGCGGTGATGGAAACCGAGTGCGACCGATAGACCGGCACCCGCACGCAGGTGCAGGACACTCGCAGCTCGGGAAGATTCATGATTTTCCGGCCTTCGTGGAGCATTTTGAGCTCTTCCTTGGTGTAGCCGTTTTCGGTGAAGGCGTCCACCTGCGGGATCACGTTGAAGGCGATCTGGCGCGGGTAGACCTTCAAGGTTACCGGCTCACCGGCGGTGATCGCTTTCATCTGCTCTTCCAGCTCGACGATGCCTTGCGCGCCCGAGCCCGAGACAGCCTGATAGGTCGAGGCGATGACCGAGCGCAGGCCGAACGCCTGGTGCAGGGGCGCGAGTGCCATCAGCGAAATGATCGTCGTGCAGTTCGGATTGGCGATGATGTTGCGCGGGTGGTTTTTCGCGGCCTCCGGATTGATTTCCGGCACGACGAGCGGCACGTCCGCTTCCATCCGGAAGGCGGAGGAGTTGTCGATCACGACCGCGCCGGCGGCTGCGGCGGACGGGGCGAACTCCTGGGAAATCCCGCCGCCCGCGCTGAAGAGCGCGATGTCGATGCCGACGAACGAATCGTGGGTGAGTTCCTGCACGGTAATTTCCTCGCCGCGGAAGATCATCTTTTTGCCGACGGATCTCACCGATGCGAGCAAGGTCAATTTGCTAAGCGGGAAATTTCGCTGTTCGAGGCAAAGGAGCATTTCTACGCCGACGGCACCCGTCGCACCTACGATCGCTACATGGGGATGATTCATGGGATAAAAGCCGGTATTTTTCGCCGGAGCGCGGAGCATACCGAGATCCGCCGCGCTGGCAATCGATTCGTTTTGGTCCCGAATCGGAGGTTTTTCCACTTCACCGTTTGCTTGGCAGGCAGCGGTGTGAAGGTCATGGTGACGGTGGCTTTGTGGACGGGTGCTTGCAATTTCAGCCCGATTCGTTGGGCGTGGCGCGGGGTGGTCACGTCGGCTTTGAGTTGTGGGTGGAAACTCAGTTTTTCCCGTGGCGAATGAGGTTTCTCATACGTGGCTCGGGGATGCATCTTGCGCTCAACGCCAGCCCAGTGTAGTGACGGCCCATGCCTGCAGCCGCTTCCTTTTCTAGTGCCCTCGTCACCGGCGCTTCGTCCGGCTTGGGCGAGGAGTTCGCCTTTCAGATCGCGCCGCGGGTTCGCACGCTGGTGTTGGTGGCGCGTCGCGAGTCCTTGTTGCAACAACTTGCAGATCGCATCCGCGCCGGGTTTCCGCATGTCTCAGTGGCAGTTTTCGCGGTCGATTTGAACCGCGCGGCCGAGCGTGACGAGATGGTGGCGACCTTGGCGGCGAGGGGGTTGCTGCCTGATTTGTTAGTCAATAACGCGGGTCTGGGGGATTATGGCGAGTTCATTTCCTCGGACTGGGGAAAGCTTCAGTCAATGCTCAGCGTGAACATCGAGGCGCTCACCCATCTCACCCATGCGCTGATCCCGGAAATGATCCGGCGCGGCGGCGGGGCGATCGTCAACGTGAGCTCGCTGGCCAGCGTGATTCCGATTCCGGATTTCGCGGTGTACGCGGCGACTAAGGCGTATGTGACGAGTTTTTCGGAGGCGCTGCGGATTGAGTTGCGGGAGCATCGAATTTCCGTGCTCGCGGTGTGCCCTGGGCCGGTGCGGACGGAGTTCGGGCAAGTCGCCCGGCGCGGGGGGAATGCGGCCGAGATCCCGGCGAGGAAGTCGTTTTACGTGCCGAAAGAGCAGGTTGTCGCCGAGTCGTTGGCGGCGGTGGATCGCAAGGCCGCGCGGGTCTATCCGGGGCTGAAGACGGCGGCGGCGGCACTCGTTCTATGTGCTTTGCCGCTTGCGGTGCTGCGTTTCGCGCTGGGATTCCGGCCGCGGAGAAATGGCTAGGGAGTAAGGAATTGCAGGGATCACATGTCCTGCTTTTTGAACGTTTCGCATTCGCGCAACATTTTGTCGAAGTAGGGAGAAAGACTGCGCCGGTGGTTTTCCAATGCGGCATTGGCGTTTTGGAAGCACTCGATCGCCTGTTGCCCGTAGAATTTCTGCTGGGTCATCTGGCCGGCTGCGCCCGCAGAGATGCTGAGTTCGTACAAATACTGGCCCTTGAACGCGTGGGCCATGAACAGCGATTCGTTGCCGCCTTGAATGGCGATGGCGTGGTTGTAAAAGTTCAGCGCGGATTCCGAATCGCTTGCCCAGCCGGTGATTTCCGCAAGTTGGAGCGCCGCGCCGGGGTCGGTTCGCCACCCGGGGATGGCGCGGACAATCCGGGCGCGATAGGCGGTGGCCCAGTATTCGCGGGCTTCCTGGCTCTCAAATGAATAGATGCAATCTCGGGCGGCGGACAGGACTTTGCGGTCGATGCCCAAGCCGGGTTTTTTCTCGACCACGCTAAGGAGTTGATTGAAGCACTTGGAAACCGACAGCTGCCCCGGGAGGTAAACCGGGACCCATGCGTCGATGAGGGCTTGGGTGAGGGTCGCTCCGGCGAGGGCGGTGGGAAGCGCGCATCCGGCGATGGCGAGATTTCCGAGGGCGCGGCTGCCGAAGCGCTCCTCGGCGAGCGGGTTTTTCCTTGGCGAAAGGCGGTTGAGCTCCTCCGATGCTTGGACTCCCAAATCTGTCACCGCTCTGGCAAGCGCGTCTTGATTGTGGACTTTTGCCCAGTAGCTTAGGCGATACGATCCTTTTCGCCACTGCTCGTCCTTTGACTGGGACAGCAAGACCACCAGCTTGGAGGTGGCCTCCGGGTGTCCTGCGGCGTAATCGGCGACGTGGGCTTTGATTGCGGTCAAAAAATGGAGCTCGGGACGGATTTTGGCGTTTGCCCCTTCGGCAGTTTCAAAGGTTGGGCTCGGTCCCACGTTCCATAAGCCGCGGCAGATTTGTCCCAGAGTGAGCGCTGCGACAAATGCTCCGGGAGCGGCGTGCAAAATACTCTCAAAGTTGGATTGGAACAGCATCGCAAGCAGCCCGATCGCCGCCCACGAGGTATTGGCCGCATCAGTCCTGTTCACGTAGCGCCAGAAACAAAGGATCACGGGCACGAGAATGAGGGCGGCCATGGCGATCAGCGCGGGGTAACCGAAATCAACCGCCAGCTGTAATGCTTCGTTGTGGACCATGCCGGGTTCAAGCGTCAGGTTGTCCAACACGTGAAAGACGTCTCTCGCGAAGCTGCCCGGTCCACCTCCCAGCCATGGGTGGTTCGCTGAAATCTGTATCGCGGCATTCCAAAAGCCCATTCTCCCGTCATCGGCGTAGAATCCGGCAGGTCCCCTGCCGCGGTTAATTAATGGGACGAGGGAGGTTGCGAAAATCAGGACCAAGCCAAGCAGCGCGACGGCGGGCAGCCAAGTGCTGACGACCGATTTGGATTTCGAGAACGCCCGCGCGAGCAGGAGCGCGCAGGCGGCGGCTACCATGAAGGCAAGCGCCAGATTCGCGCCCCGCGAGAGGCTCAGCGGAATTGTGATGAGCGAGGACACCGCTCCGCCGATGAAAACGGCTTTCAGCCAGACCCCTTCTTTATAACAGCGGGACAGGAGCAGGCCGATCGTGCCCAGACAAAAAGCCGCCGAGTAGCTGTAATGGGCGAACAGACCGGAGGGAAATCCTCCCGAACGCCAAGGATAGATGAGATTCCATTCCGGATCGCCCATTTGTGTCACCGAGCAGAACAAATTGAGCATGGACACCAGCGCGAGGCCGATGAACAGCGCGCGGGATTTGGTGATGCCGGCCAATTTGCCGATGAGAAAGCCGGCCGCCACCAAAGCAATTAGCGCGGAGTTGTTTGCCGCGGCGGAGACGTCCGGTGAATTTCGCGCCCGGACAAATAAGAGCGCGAGAAGTAACAGGAAAAAATCGGTGTGAAGCGCGCCGCCACGCATTGCGAGACGGTCTTTGTCGAGTAGCAGCAGGCAGGTTGCGCCCGCTAGCAGGAGTCCAGGACCCCAATTGATGAGATTGGTCGAGCCGCCCCACGTAACCAGCGCGGGGAAGAGCAGGCCGAACGTAAGAAGCCCCAGGATGGGCACGCCCTTGCCGACGATTCCTAAAAGCGCCGCGCGTGCCGAATCAGGTAGTGAGAAGACCATGAAAAATGCAGGGACTGGATTTGCAGTAGTTACAGCAAGCAGGAAAGGTAATCCATACATCGCCCGGAGGTTTGTCTTCTTTCCTCCTTAAACGATCCTCGTACATGCCATGGTTTCACCCACCGGCGAGTGAGCAAAGCCATAGAATGCGCCTGAGATCAGGCAAGAAACGAAGACCGCCAGCGATACGGGTTCCGACTGGAATGATTACTTCGCGCGCCGTGCGACGATGGCGCTCGCTTGAGGGGTTGCGTTGGATTTGGCTGTTTGATTTTTCACACCGATTTTGGCGAGAGCTTCGGCTTCGAGTCGCTGCAATTCCTTTTGAGTGGCTGCCTCCTTGGCGTTTTCGGCGTTGTTGTTATTGCCACTGTTGCCGGGTGGTTTTTGGTCACCGTTGCCCCAGCCGTTGTTGGCCGCTTCGTTCTTACCCGGGCCTCCGGGGTTACTGTTGCCAGAGCCATTCTCCGCGTTGTTGTGGTTACCGCTATTACCCGGGGCATCTTGGTCGCCGTTGCCCCAACCGTTGTTATTGTGGTCGAAATCAACGCGGGTGCACTTTTGCGACTTTCCGGGAGCTGGATCCTTACCGGGGGTTGGCCGGGATTTGGCAAAGGACGGAGTCGCACAGAGGACGACGGTGGCACTGATCAAGGGGAATAATGATAAAGGTTTCATCGGATTGATAATACGAGCAGTTAAGGCAATAACCGAGGGGTTTAATAAGCGCTAAGGGGGAGCTGAATATTGATATTTCAACGTTCAACGAAAAAGCTATCCGATCACTAGCAGACAACTTCAAGAAATTTGTTCGCTTATGGCTTTCCTTTTGCTATAAATAAATAAAATGCAGCGACTAACGTTATTAATGGGGTTCGATTTTCGCAATGCGTAATCCTTAACTTATCCTTCAAAATAAACATTTATTACGATGCCGGGCTGGAATATTTAGCTTAAATTCATACTAATATTTAGGTCTATTTATGGTAAGCAGACAATGATATTTCGGAGCGTGAATATTCACTCGGCTTGCAGTGGTGAGGCAATACCGAGGTAAAGCGACAGCTGGGCCGAAGCCAAGCGGAGCCCGACCTCCGACTTGTTAAAGTCGCATCTCTCGGTCAGAAAGACGGCGGGTGAGACGCCTCGACAACGAATTTATTGGATTCCGTTAGATGCGTCAAAGTTTCGATGTAGTCGAACATCGAGCGGGTCTGCTGGCGGGGGTGGCCCAGAAGATTCCATCGCGGCGGGAAGCGCCAGCTACGCTGGGCACCGCAAACGTCGTCTTTTAAAAGGAGGGCGCTGTCAGGCGCGTTCGGCGAGCGGCTTGTAAGAGCGGAGAGTTGCTCCCGTGTAGATCTGGCGCGGGCGCGAGATGCGGCTGTCCGGGTCGTCCATGACTTCCTTGAAATTGGCGACCCAGCCGGGCATCCGGCCGATGGCAAACAGCACGGTGAACATGTCCATCGGGATGCCGATGGCGCGCATGATGATGCCGCTGTAGAAATCGACGTTCGGGTAGAGTCGCCGGGAGATGAAGTATTCGTCGTGCAGGGCGATTTCCTCGAGCTTTTTGGCGATGTCGAGCAGCGGATCGGAGACGTGGAGTTGGGCGAGCACCTTGTCACATTGCTCCTTGATGATGACGGCGCGCGGATCGAAATTTTTGTAAACGCGGTGGCCGAAGCCCATTAACTTGCGGTTGCCAGTTTTATTTTTCACGGCAGTGAGGAATTTCGTGCCGTCGTCGCCTTCCTTGTGAATTTCCTCGAGCATTTCGAGGACGGCTTGGTTGGCACCGCCGTGGAGCGGGCCCCAGAGGGCGCAGACGCCGGCGGAGGCGGAGGCGAAAAGATTGGCGCGGCTGGAAGCGACCATCCGCACGGTGGAGGTGGAGCAATTTTGCTCGTGGTCGGCGTGGAGCAGGAAAATGAGGTCGAGCGCCTTGACGATTTCCGGCTTCAGTTCGCAGTCTTCACCCGGATACGAGAACATCATGTGGAGGAAGTTCGCGGTGTATTTAAGAGTGGTTTTCGGATAGATGGAAGGCAGTCCTTGGGCCTTGCGGTAGGAGAAGGCAGCGATGGTGCGGACCTGCGAAATCAGGCGCGCGGCGTGGTAAGGGAAGCGCTCTTCCCGGGCGTGGATCAGGTTCGGGTGATAGGAGGACGCCGCGTTGATCATTGAGGAAAGGATGGCCATCGGATGGGCGCTGGGCGGGAATCCCTCGAAATGGTGGCGCATGCCTTCATGGAGCATTTCGTTGTCCGTGAGCAGGCCGGAAAACTCGCTGAGCTGAGCGGCGGTGGGGAGTTCGCCGTAGATGAGAAGGTAGGCGGTCTCGACGAAGGTGCTTTTCTGGGCGAGCTCGGCGATGTCGTAGCCGCGATATTGGAGAATGCCTTTTTCGCCGTCGATAAAGGTGATCGCGCTTTTGCAGGCACCAGTGTTGCCGTAGGCGGGATCGAGCGTGATCGCGCCGGTTTTGCTGCGAAGGGTGCCGATGTCGATGCCGACTTCCCCCTCAGTTCCTACGATTGTCGGCAGCGTTAGAGGCTTGCCATCGATGATCAATTCCACTGTTCCATTCATGCGGCGGGATGCTACTCAGCTTTATTTCGGGAAGGCTAGCTTGCAATGCATCGATTTTTAGCGAGTTTATTCCCCGGCGTCCGGATAGGAGCCGAGGAGTTTGACGAGCGAGCAGTGCTTGCTGAGTTCTTCGAGGGCTTCGGCGACTTTTGCGTCGTCACAGTGGCCGGCGAGATCGACATAGAAGATGTATTCCCAGTCCTTGCGCTTGGACGGGCGGGACTCGATTTTCGACATGTTGATGTGGAATTGATCGAAGGCTTGAAGCGCTTTGACCAGCGAGCCGGGGCGATCGTGGATGGCGAAAAGGATGGAGGTGCGGTCGTTGCCGGTGGCTGGGCAGGGTTTTTCGCCGATGACGAGGAAGCGTGTCGTGTTGGTGGCGCGGTCTTGGATGGATTCTTCAAGCAGCGTGAGTCCGTACATTTCCGCAGCGAGCGGTCCACCGAGGGCGGCGGCTCCGTGGGCGGACTGGTCGCGAGCGATTTGTGCGGCCTTGGTGGTGGAGGAAACCTCGACGAGATCCGCCTCCGGGAAATTTCTCAAAATCCAGGCGCGGCATTGGCCGAACACCTGCGGGTGCGAATAGAGCGTCTTGATTTCCGAGCGTGGAATCGCCGCCATCAAGCCGTTTTCGATGCGCAATAAAATCTGCGAGCAAATGTGCAACGGCGAGTCGACGAACAAGTCGAGCGTGTGCGAGACCGCGCCTTCGGTGGAATTTTCGATGGGCACCACGCCGTAGCTTGCGGCGCGGCGGGCGACTTGGTCGAAGACGTCGGAGAAATTCGGCTGCGCGGAGTAGTTCACCGAGTGGCCGAACTTTTTGATCGCGGCCTGGTGGGTCCAAGTCCCTTCCGGGCCGAGGTAGGCGATGGTGAGATTGTCTTCCAACGCGAGCGCGGCGGACATGATTTCCCGGTAAATCGCCCGGATCGATTTCTCCGGCAGGCGGCCTTGGTTCATCTCGATGAGCCGGCGGAGGAGTGCTTCCTCACGCTCGGGCGCGTATATTTGCAGGTTGTCGCGCTTTTTGACCACGCCCACTTCATGGACGAGGTCGGCGCGGCGGGAGAGAAGGTTGAGAAGGTCGTGATCGATGTTATCGATCTGGCTGCGGATGTCGTCGAGATTCACGGCAAAAAGTGGGAAAGTTAGGACTCGGAGAAGGATTCGTCGCCCGCTGCGGCAGCCGGGACGCCGACCGCGCCGAAAGCGAGTTGTTGCTCGGAGTCAGCAGGTGCCGGCGCTTGTTCGGGCTCGGGCAGTTTCACCTTGCGGAGTTCCGAGGCGTTCGGGAGGTCGTCGATGGAGCGGATGCCGAAGTGCTCAAAGAAGAGATCGGTCGTTTCATAAAGCAGCGGGCGGCCCGGCAGCTCGGCGCGGCCGCCGATGCGGATCAGGTCGCGGTCGAGGAGTTTTTGGATCATTCCGTCGCAAGCCACGCCGCGGACGGCTTCGATGGCGGCCTTGGTGATAGGCTGGCGATAGGCGATGATGGCGAGGGTCTCCATCGCCGGGCCGCTCATCCGCTCGGGTTTGCGGCCGGGGAAAAGCTGGCGGACGAATTCGCCGTATTCGATACGGGTGAAGACTTTCCAGCCCTTTGGGCGCTCGATGATGGTGAAGGCGCGCTGGCCTTCCTGATAGGCTTGGTTCAGCTCGGCGATGGCTTCGGTGACTTTTTCCGCGGACGTCACGGTGAGGACGACTAGCCAATCCGGCAGGGCAGGGGATTCTTTGCCCTCCTCGGTCTCGCGAATTTTGACGTCTTCCGCCTCCGCCGCGCGGGCGCGCACCAACCGGGCAATTTCCTCGGAGGGGAGCGGATTTTGAGAGGCGATGAGAAGGGCTTCGACGATGGCGCTGAGCTGCATGGCGGGGCCGCACCTTAGTGACCCGCGCAGGCATTTCAAGTCTCCCGCCTAAAACCTGACGAATCACTTATTTTGGCAGGGCATGAAGTTTCCGCTTGCTGGAGTGTAGATCACGGGCTAACCCACCGCGCTCGTCACGTCACCGAAATTCCATTTCGGGTAGTGCGGCGAATTTTTCTATCACCCGCATCCTCATCTCTGCGCCATGGCCGCGAAGAAAACCACTCCCAAACCTGCTCCCCATAAGGGGAAAGCGAAGCCCGCAGTCAAGCCCTCGAAGCCGCTACCGGCGGCTAAAAAGCCTCTGGCTAAAGCGGCCCAGAAACCTGCGCCTGCGGTGAAGAAAGCTGCTCCGAAGACCGTGAAAAAAGGAGCTACGGCTCCAACTGTTAAGAAAGCGATGCCTGTTAAAAAAGCGGTGTTTGTGAAGAAAACAGTGGCTGCTCAAAAAGCGTTGCCTGTGGAAAAAGCGGCGTCTGTGGAAAAAAAGGTTGTCGAAAAGCTGGTCAACAAAGTTTCCCCGCCTGCGAAGGAGATCGCCAAGCCAGCGAAAACTCCAAAAGCCGTGACGGTTGAGCCGGTCAAGGTCGAGGCTCAGGTCAAGGCGTCCCCCGCGAAAAAAGTGCCTGTCACCAAACCCCGCTCTTCCGTCGTTGATTTCCCCGCGCCACCCGCGCCGGTTAGACCGCCCTTCGTGCCACCCAAGGCAGCGCCGACTCATTCAGACGGTCCGGTCACTCCCGGCAGCAACGGCACTCACAGCGTTGCCTTCGTCCAGAAGCAACGCCAGCGTCTCCTCGATCTCCGCGACGACCTCGTGGACGCTGTTTCCGGCATGGCCCGCGATACCATCCGCAATGCGCCGGAAGGGTCCGAAGCATCCGGCAGCGGCCAGCATCAAGGCGATGCCGGCAGCGATGCCTACGACCGCGACTTTGCCCTCTCCGTGCTCGCGAAGGAGCAGGACGCGCTCTATGAAATCGAGCAGGCGCTTTATCGGATCAAGCAGGGATCCTACGGCATTTGCGAAATGTCCGCCCGCAAGATTCCCCAAGCCCGCCTCGAAGCCATCCCGTTCGCCCGTCTGACGGTCGAATGCCAAGGCCAGTGGGAGAAGGAATATGGCAACCGCCGCTTCCGTCCATCCAACGAAGTCGGCTTCAGCGGAGGCAAATATGCCGAAGATGAAGATTCTGAAACGGTTTCTCTTGACGAGGACGACGATTAAAGCAAAGTCCGCGCCCCACCAGTCATGCCACGCGAGATTATCATCCTAGAATGCACCGAAGCGAAAGCCGAGGGCAAGCCGACCTCACGTTACGTCACCACGCGTAACAAGAAGAGCCTCCGCACGCCAGGTCGCCTCGAGAAAGTGAAATTCAATCACTTCCTCAAGCGCCGCACTCTCCACCGCGAACTCCGCTAACCGCGCACTCCGCCCCATTTCCCATGTCCGAGCCAAAAACAATTCAGCGCCGTATCAACTTCCGTAAGGCGAACCGTCGGATGACGCGTCGCCGTCATGACATTCCGGCCGATCAAGTCGTCGCCACCAACCCGGAGCTTCTTACCAAATTCACGACCGAAACCGGGAAAATTCTTCCGCGCCGCGTCACCGGAGTTTCCGCCAAGCTGCATCGCAAGATTAACAACGCGATCAAGCAATCCCGCGCGATCAACCTGCTGCCGTAAAGCGCCGCAAAGATCCGTTTTCTGAAAGAGCCAGTCCGTGAAAACGCGGGCTGGCTCTTTGTTTTTCCGGGCTCGGATGGCAGCAAATTGTTCCGTAACTTTTACCTTGGAGCCGCCCGGTTCCCTTTCTACATTCCGCCCGGCGCAAGCCTTTTCCCATGGCCCAAAAAGACTACACCATTCTCAACAAGCTCGGCATCCACGCTCGCCCCGCCGCGCAATTCGTCAAAACGGCCAACCGCTTCCAGTCCGACATTTTCGTTGAAAAAGATGGCGAGGAAGTCGATGGCAAGAGCATCATGGGCCTTATGATGCTTGCCGCCGGCAACGGCTCGGTCATTTCGATCAGCGCGGATGGTTCCGATGCCGACGCCGCGCTCGAAGCGCTCGGCGACCTCATCAGCCGTAAGTTCGAGGAAGAGTGAGCAGCGCTGTCACCTGACTGAAACAGTCGGATCACGCTCAGCGCGATGGGCGGGAAAGCGCTTGGATGAGTTGCATCGCCTCGGTGAAATCCGAGCGGAGCTGGAGGGCGAGGGTGGCGGCGGCGAGGGCTTCATTTCGCTGGCCGAGCCGCGCGTGGATGGTGGCGCGGGCGCAAGGGATCGCGGAGTCGTTAGGATCGGCGGCTTCGCCTTGGAGCAGTGCTGTGATAGCTTCTTGTTGCTGGCCCATGCCGTTGCGGGCGAGGCCGAGGTTATACCAGGCGCGGGCGTAACCGGAATCAAGTTTGACGGTTTTCTCCAACTCAGCGAGGGGCAGGAAGTCGCGGTGCGCGGCGGTGAGGCGCGGGATGGGGCGTTGGTAAACGTAGAAAAAACTACAATGCGTTGTGACTTTTTGCCGGATTAGCCAAGGAGCGGCGGCGAGGGAAATCGATGGGAACACGCATGGCCCAGGGCGCTAAATGAGTCGTCCGGTGGGGAGATGGCTTCGCACGATTCATTGGCTGCACTATGCCGCTGACATCCGCACCGCAGCAGCGCGACTGCGCCTCAGTCCGGCAATCATTGCCGGTTCGCCTGCGCCGCGAGGCGTATGATTACCGCAAGCGTCCCACTCTCATCGGCAACCGCGAGCCGCGCCGTATTTTCAGCTTCACCGAGCAATCCTGGCCAATATGACCCGCTCCCGCGCCATCCCTTTTTTGTCAAAGCCGCCGCCCCGAGGCGCGACTTCAGCATACCCCTCTCTCCTAGGCGGAGGATTCCACGCAGCCCTCCGGTTTGGAAAACCGAATACCCGGCACGGCCCGACCGCGAAGCTGAAGACATCCGCCTCGTGTGGAAAAAACAAGCGCCGGACACCCTGTTCGCGGGAAAATCCCTTTTCGAATCACTATCATTTCATGGCGGAGGCTCCGAAAGAAGGGGCGGAATCATTTAGGGCGATGTTGAGAAAAGTGCATTCAATTTCGGCGAAATGGGCGAACCAGCAGGATGCAACACCGGGTGTGAAAGTCTGGCACAATTTCATGGAAACCCGTTTGTTGGCCAGTGATGATTGGTGACCGGAGTGCGCGACGCTCTGCTCGCGCCCACGGCAGCTCCGGCTCTGCCAAATGCGGTGCGGAGCCTCTTCATGCGCCGTAAAGAGAAAGAGCTCCGCACCCCATGGAGCAGAGCTTCCATCCCCCGCCGGCGGCAGCAGAGCGTGCCGCACTCCGGGTAGCCCCTCACGGCAGCTCGATCTTTTCCCCGAGATGACTCGGCCGGGTGTTGAGGAAATTCACGTCCAGCCACATTTTCACCCGCGCGCCCACCTCGCGGAGCCGGGTTTTCCAGCCCGCTTGGGTTTCGACATCGCGGGCGTTGAAACCGTAAGCCTTGATGCCGTTCGCCTGCGCAAGATAGATCGCCCGCTCGTTCTGG
Organism: Akkermansiaceae bacterium; assembly: GCA_043716765.1. Lineage (GTDB taxonomy): Bacteria > Verrucomicrobiota > Verrucomicrobiia > Verrucomicrobiales > Akkermansiaceae > Luteolibacter. The sequence continues at coordinate 43,308 of JAYSYA010000274.1, read as the reverse complement.
AAGCGCTGGCTAATAAACAACATCGAATCCGCGCCGAAAATTTCCTTCGCCCGCACCACCGAATCCAACGTCCGCAAGCCCGCGAAGTCACACACGATTCGGTCCCCGGGAATCCCGCGCTCAATCAGCGCCTGCTTCATCTTCTCCGGCTCGTTATAATAGCGGGACCGATTGTCGCCCGAGACGATCAACGTCTCCAGCTTACCAGATTTCCAAACCCGCACCGCCGCGTCGATCCGGTAGCGGAAATACAAGTTTTCCCGCCCGTTCACCCGGTCGGTCGTGCCGAACACCAAACCCACCTTCGCCGCAGGGAGTTCCGCGACCTCGGTGAAAAGCCGGCCGCGGGACGCCCACACCGCCGTGACATTCGCGTAGCCCACCACCCCGAAAACACTCAGGACCAGCGCCAGCAAAAATAGCGCCAAGCGCCGCGACCACTGCCGGAGAGTTCCCTTTCCCTCAGCCTTCATCGGCTGCGCGTGGTTTGAAGTTCCACCGGCCTGCGTGGCCATTGCAGCAAGGACTTCACCGAATCCGCGAAGCCGCCCGCCAGCGGTACCTCCGGCGCGATCACCCGCAGCCGGTTGACCGACTCCGCGAACCGGGTCTCGGAAAATCGGCCGAGCCACTCGCCATCCACCTCCACCGGCACTCCGCACTCCGCCTTGACGACGAATTCCCGCGCTTGGAAATAACTCGTCGATGCCATCAGATCGATGCCCCCGAAAGCCAGCCCGCGCAGCGAATCCAGCACAATCCGATAGCCCGCCTCCTTGTAAACGAGCACCTCGAGCTTCGAGTCGTGGTTGTTCGCGTTGCGGAAAAATTTGAACGGCCCGCCGTATAGCGCGCCGTTCCCGGCAAGCACCGCCACGCCCTCCTCGCGCCGGCCGTCTGGCAGAATCACCTCCAGCTTCGGCGGGGTCTCGCCCAGCACCTTTATCCCCGCCAACAGATAGGCGAGCGGACCTAACATTTTCTTCGCCTCCCACGTCGTTTCCTCAATGACCATCGCGTCGAATCCCACGCCCGCCATCTGCACGAACGGCGCGCCGTTAGCCTCGAACAAATCCACTTCTTGGATGAAGCCGCGCTCAATCACCTGGAACGCCCGCTCCAGCGAATCAAACGGAATGCCCATCTCCCGGGCAAAAACATTCATCGTGCCCGCGGGCAAAACCCCCAGCACCGTCCGCGATCCGGCCAACCCGTTGACCACCTCGTTCAGCGTGCCGTCGCCGCCGGCGACGATGATCACCGGCTCGCCCGCCGCAGCGAAGCGGGCCGCGATTTCACGCGCTTCCCCGGCGTGATGCGTCGGGTGCAACGCGAGGCGGTCCGCGTGACTCTCGATGAAGCGCAGCACCCGCCCACCCTTTTGGCTGCGGGCCTTGGGATTGAAAATGACCGGATACCGGTGCGGCGACTGCATGCTGAATTCTTCGCCCATGGTCTGCGGCCGCGCAATCCGATTCATCCCAGCGCCGCAATCACCTTGGCCACTGGCAGGCCCATCACGTTGTCGAAATTCCCGCGAATCCCGGCGATGATCCGCTCGCCGGACTCCTGGATGCCATAAGCCCCGGCCTTGTCCAGCGGGTTGACGAGCGCGAAGTAGTCCTCGATCGCCGCGTCGTCGAGCGTTAGGAACGTGACCTCCGTGGTGTCGTGAAATACCTTTTTCTCGCCGCCTGGATAGATGATGCAGACGCCGGTGCAGACCCGGTGCGTGCGGCCGGATAGACGCCGCAACATCCCGCGCGCCTCCTCCAAATCCACGGGTTTTCCCAGCGGCAGATCGTCGATGAATACCAGCGTGTCCGAGCCGATCACTGTCGCGTCGGGCCGCGAGACTGCTACGGCTGCGGCTTTTAAAGTCGCGTTCAACTCGCACAGCAAATCCGGCTGCATCGCCGCATCGTGGATCTCCTCCGCCGGGGAAGCCACCACCTCGAAACGCACCCCCGCCTGCTCCAGCAATTCACGGCGGCGGGGAGATGAGGAGGCGAGCACGATGGGCATGCCGCTGCATGGCGGGAAACCGGTCCGTGGGCAAGCCGAGCCTTTAAGGAGGGTTGACCTTTGGTCAGCCCGGGTCGACGGAACCTCACCCCTCCTCACCGTTCTTCCAGCGCTTCCATTTCCTGGTGCAGGTGGTCCATCAGCCGCTGCATGTCGCTGAGATGACGGCGCATCCGGTCCTCGCCACCAGGCATGACCCGCCCGCGTTGCACATTTCCGAGCGCGGTCGACGGCACTTCTTTTTCTTCCTGTCTCACTTGGGCCAGCGCCGGATTGCCGGGCTCTTTCTTGAGCAAATCCACCACCGCTGCGGCTGGCATCACGAACGAGCGAGTCCGGTCCGCGCGCGCCATGGTGATACCTAACACCCGCCCTTGCAGATCCACCACTGGCCCGCCGACTTGGTTCGGCTTCGGCCGCATGTCGGTCTGGATCACCTGGGTGAACGAATCCCGCACCTGGCTAACCGCACCGCCCATGCGCTCCATCAGCTCAAGCCGGCCGTTGGCAAACTGCGACAGCTGGGGGCGGTTTCCTACTGTCACTTCGACTGCTTTTTCTCCGCCGTTGGCCTCGACGAGCAGGGAAATTTTCGCGCCCGGAACGACTCCAGTCATGGCGTTTTTCAACTCCAGCAGCCCAGAGATCGGCCGTTCGCCGACTTTCAAAATCACATTTCCCGGCTTCAATCCCGCAGCGTGCGCGCCGGAATTTGCGTCCACGTGCCTGATCTTGACGCCTTGACTGGTAAAGCCAGGTTCCCCGATCACGCCAAGATAAGCGAGATCCGTATCGCGCAGGTTCCGGCTGAGCACGCTCACCACGCCGAACGCGGCGAGCCGCCCGTCCGGCTGTGGCGCAGCGAGAAAACGGCCGAGTCTGGGAGATTCTAATGACCAGCTCACCGGAGTGAGCGGCTTGCCTTCAATTTCCAACAGCACCAGATCTTCGTCTTGATAGACGCCCGCAAGCTTGACGGCGCGGCTCTCGTCTCCAGCGTCCACGCGCAAGTCCCCGCGCGCGCGGGCGACCTCACTCCACTTGGTTAGAACCTTGCTGCCGTCCCCGACAACGGTGCCGTAGGCCAGCCGCCGCGAGCCGGACCACACCCGCACCGTGGACTTCGCCGCAGTGGCGATGGCGGGCTTGATCGCTTCGTTGAACTCGTCGGCCTGCGTATCGACGGCTTGGCGCTCCTCCGGCAAAAGCAGGGGAATGTCGTCCTGCGCACGCAAGGCGTTAGGCAGTCCAAGGGCGATGATGAAATAAACAATCAGTTTCATGGTGGTGTTGCTTAGCGTTCGTCAAAAAGAGTTTCCCGGCGGGCCAAAACGACCTGCACCTCCAGTGATTTGCGGTCCCGCAGCAGGCCGAGCTTCACCGTCTCGCCCGGTTGTTTTTTCGCGAGCACCTGAAGCAGCTTGTTCGCATCACCAACGGCGCTGCCGTCGAGCGATTCAATCACATCGCCGGCCCGAACTCCTGCGGCGGCGGCCGGAGATTCCGGGACCACGCTCTCCACCGGCACGCCCTTGAACGCGCGGCGCATTCCCATGCCGATGCCGAGCACCGGCATTTCCGGGTTGGCGAACGGATTCATCGAGAGCCGCCCCCATGCCTCTCCGGCGCGGATGCGGTCCCAGTCCTCCTTGAAGCCGTCGATGCCTGCGTGGTTGTTATTCGTTAGGGAAATGCCGATTGAGGAATTGATGCCAACGATTTTCCCGTCCAGATCAAACAGCGGCCCGCCCGAGTCACCGCCGATCAGGGTGCAGTCGGTGGTCAGGAAATTTCCCGGGCCTTTCGAGACCACCCGGCCGAAGCGAACCGGCGGCGTGCGTGCCGCATCGAAGCCCGCCGAGTGGCCGAGCGCGACCACCCAGTCGCCGGCAGCCAGCGGCTTCGAAGCGCCCATCGCCGCGAACGGCCACGGCCCCTTGTGGGCGATTTGCACCATCGCGATGTCTTTTGAATAGTTCGCGCCGAGGACTTTTCCCGGGACTTGCTCGCCGTCTGGGAAAACCACCAACACTTCTGCCGCGCCTTGGACGACGTGCGCGGCGGTCAGGATCAGGCCGTCTGCGGTGGTGATCACGCCGGAGCCCGAAGAGCCGGTTTTCTCCGACAGCAGCGCCACCGTGGCGGGCATCATTTTGGCGGAAACCGCCTCGACCTTGCCCTCCAATTTCGCGAGGTCTCTCAAATCACGCACCGGCTCACTCGCCCGCGAAACTCCGGGAGCCAGCCACCAACAAACGCAGGCGAGGGGAAAAAACGAATTCGCTTTCATGGTTGTATGCTCCACAGCGCCACCGCCGCGCCACTTCGTCTGTCTTGATAACAAGGGTGGATCGTCGGCGGAGGATCGCTTAGGATTCGCACGCAGATGCCAAAACGCAACCCGCCAGACACCAACCGCCGCCGCAGTGAAGCGCCCGAAGGCGCCCCCTCGCGCGGTCCCGGCGGCCTATCGATCCTGCTGTTGTGGCCCTTTCACCTCTTCAATCTGGTCACGCGCCCGTTTGCCACGCCGGTGAAATTCCTGCTCCGCCTCGCCGGATATCCGCTCGTCGCGGGCATTTACGGCCTCGTCTTTCTGGCCATCGCTTACGGCGTCCGCGCCCAGAAATACGATCTCGCGAAAATCCACGAGATGCCCGAGCGCTCGATCATCCACGACCGCCTCGGCGAGGAAATCGGCCGCATCCACGGCGAAAAACGCTCGCTCGTCCCGCTCCACCAAGTTGCCGCGGATTTCCGCAAGGCCATCCTCGCCCGCGAGGACGAGCGGTTCTATCAACACGGTGCCGTCGATCTCATCGGCATCGGCCGCGCGGTTCTCAAAAACCTTGGCGGCAAAAAAGAAGGCGCCTCGACCCTCACCCAGCAGCTCGTCTCAGACATCTTCCAACTCAAGCGCGGCGAAAACCGCGGCGACACGGTCCGCCAGCTCGACCGCAAAATGCTCGAAATCGCCATCGCCTTCCGCCTCGAAGCGTCGCTGGAAAAAGACGACATCCTCGAAGCCTACATCAACCAGATCAACTGGGGCCGCCAGATCAAAGGCGTCGGCGAGGCCTCCCGGATTTATTTCGAAAAACACCCGTCCGAACTAACGCTTTCGCAAGCCGCCCTCCTCGCCGGCATCGTCCGCGGCCCGGATTCCTTCAATCCCTTCAAGTCAATGGAAGCCGCCACCCGCGAACGCGGCACCACCCTCGACCGGATGGTCACCGCCGGGGTCATCACCCAAGCCGAGGCCGACGCCGCCAAGGCGGAACCCATCGAAGTCAGGCCGGAATGGCGGCGCGAAAGCCAGGAATCCTACGCGATGGACGCCATCCGCCGCGACTTGGAAGTGATTCTCGAAAAGGAAAACATCGATCTCGGCGGGCTTAATATCACCACCACCATCGACCTCCGCATCCAGCGCAAAGGCGAAGAAGCGCTGGACAAAAAGCTCCGCGAAGTCGAGCGCCTATCAGGATACTCCCATCCCACCCGCACCGCCTGGCGGGAGGCTCCAACGGAAAAACGCAAGGAGCCCGCCTACATCCAAGGTGCCGCTGTCGTCGTCGAAAACCGCACCGGAGCCGTGCTCGCCGTCATCGGCGGCCGCGACGCCAACGAATCGAGATTCAACCGTGCCACCCAGGCCCGCCGCCAGATCGGCTCGCTGTTCAAGCCATTCGTCTATCTATCCGCGTTCGACCGCGGCCTGCGCCCGGACACCAGCATCAGCGACGGCCCGCTAGAAAGCGGCGAGATTAAAGGCGGCGGCACCTGGCGGCCACAGAATTCCGATGGCAAATTCGGCGGCATGCAGCCGGTTTCCTACGGCCTCATCCGCTCCCGCAACACCATGTCCGTCCGTGTCGGCAACTACGCCGGCATCCCCCGCGTCAAGGAAGTTTCGCGGATGGCCGGCTTCACCACGCAGATGCCGGAAAACCCCTCGTCCTTTCTCGGCTCATGGGAAGCCTCGCCATGGGAGGTCGCCACCGCTTACACCATTTTCCCTAACGACGGCACCCGTTACCGCCCCTATTTGATCTCGGAAATCAAGGACCGCGACGGCAACATCCTCTACGCCACCCCGCCGCTCCCCTACCCCGCAGCCAAGGAAGGTTCCGCGTGGTCCGTCTCCCGCATCCTCAACGAAGTCGCCACCCACGGCACCGCCGCCTCCGTCACCCGCCTCGGTTTTGACAAACCCTGCGGCGGCAAAACCGGCACCACAAACGATTTCAAGGACGCCTGGTTCGCGGGATACACCTCCACTCTAACTTGCGCCGTCTGGGTCGGCTTCGACACCCCGCAAAAAACCATCCACGGCGGCTACGGCTCCGCCCTCTCGCTACCCGTCTGGGTGGACATCATGAAAACCGCCGACCGCCTCGGCTACAAAGCCGGCAAGCTCAACAGCAAGTCCAACCTCGTCGAAATGGAACTCTGCCGCCACTCGGGCAAACGCTCCACCAACGGCTGCCAAATCGCCGGCACCGCCTATCAGGACCGCGTTCCCGCAGACATCGCCCTGCCCGCTAACGACCTCTGCCCGCTCCACCCCGCCAGAGCCCTGGCCGTGGACGAGTCCGCTCTCACCTCTGTCGAGCCGGTTCCGCTCCGCGCCCAACCTGTCCAAGAAGACGCCGACATCCCGCTCAAAGCCATTCCTGTCGATTAGAAATTAAATCTGAGATTTCAAATCTCAAATTTCCTCCCCATGTCCACCTGGCGTCCCATCCATCCACCGTCGTTTTGGAAGCGCTGGCTCCCCGCGTGGCTGCACGGCCCGGTGACATTACTGTTCCAACTCTCGCTCGCGGGATTCATCGCCCTGTTCGGCTTCGCGTTCTTCTACTTCATGCTCGCGATGCGCTTTGACATGGACGAGGTCGCCAAGCTCCCCGCTGGCACCACTTTTTATGACCGCAAGGGCCAGGAAATCACCGCCCCCGGCAGTAACAGCGGCAAGCTGGTGAAGCGCGAGGACATCCCGGACTTCCTGGTGAAATCGCTGCGCGCCCGCGAAGACGCGCGGTTTTTCGAGCACGGCGGAGTCGATTTCCGCGGCTTGCTCCGGGCGACAGTTAGGAACGTCAAGGATTGGGATTTTACCCAGGGCGCTTCGACGCTCACCATGCAGCTCTCGCGGCTGAGCTTCAAACTAAAGCAGAAATCCCTGCACGCCAAATTCCTCGCCATCGCGCTGACACTCCGAGTTGAATCCCGCTACACCAAGGACGAGATCCTCACCCACTACCTTAACCGCGTCTATTTCGGGGCCGGTGCCGATGGCGTCGAGCAAGCGGCGCGCACCTATTTCGGCAAACCCGCCCGCAACCTCAGCGAAGGTGAATGCTCAATGATCGTCGGCATCATCCGCGGCCCCAACGCCTTCTCGCCCCTGCGCAATCTCGATGCCGCCCTCCAACAGCGCAGCCAAACGCTCAACCGACTGGTCGTGATGAAGCTCATCGATCCCGCCCGCCGCGATCAGATTGCCGCCGAGCCCGTCAACCTAGTCAGTGAGGAGCAGCGTGAAACCCAGACATCCTATGCCCTGCAAGCCGTGCGCGGCGAACTCGACCGCATCCTTGAAGCGGACGACATCAAGCTCGGCGGTCTCACGGTCCACACCACCTTGGACGCATCCTGGCAGAACCGCCTCGAAACCGAACTCACCCGCGCCGTCGAGGACCTGGAGGGGGAAAAAACATGGGCGCACCCCACCGAAGCCAACCACGTCTCCGGCACCGAGCCCGCCTATCTGCAATATGCCGCAGTCACCACCGAGATCCGCAGCGGTGCCACCCTTGCCCTCATCGGCGGGCGAAATTTCAGCGACTCGCGCGTCGACCGCAGCCGCTCCCGCCGCGATCTCGGGTCCGCTTTCGAACCCTTCGTCGCCGCCGCCGCCGCCGAGCGGGGCAAGCTCGTGCTGCCCGGCAAGCCCGTGCAAACCGGCCGCCAGATCGGCCCATCCGAAGTGGAACGCCTCGCCAAACGTTGCGGCGTCCACATCGCCGGCCCCTTTGTCCAAACCGAGGACCTGTTCCGCGGCTCCGTCGCCGCCACCCCCCGAGAAATGTCGATCGGTCTCGCCACCCTCGGCAACCAGGGAAAACGCGCCAAACCCTATCTGATTCAGGAAATTCGCGACAGCACCGGCGAGGTGATTTACAAAGCCAAGCCCGTTCTGAGCGCCGCCCTCAGCCCCACCGCCGCGCTCGATGCCACCAGCGTCTTGCAACGCTCCGGCGGCACCCGCTGTTTCACTGGAGCCACCGGTTCCGAGCGCGACGCCTGGACCCTCCGCCTCGGCCCCGGCGGCGCGACCGCCATCTGGCTCGGCTTCGACAAGCCCGCCGCCATCGCCCGCGAACCCCGCCTCAAGTCCCTGCTCGACGAGTTCGTCAAGCGGTTGGGGAACAACTGATTCGCTTCAAAGTGTTCCGGCTGTCTCAGCCGGATCCAAAGCCAACGCCCCCGGCTGAGACCGCCGGGACACATTCTCTTTCAGCCCAAGCCAAGGCCCTCGCCGCGCGTCCCGAGGTTGATGCGGAATGCGAAAAAGGTCATCGCGATCAATGTCCAGTTTCAACCCAGCCCAACCCAAGGCTCGTATCAGCCGGTGCGCAGCTTTGTACTGACCGCTCCGAGGTCCGCAAGAGCCGACGCCAAGGTTGATACAGATCGCCCCCGAGGTCCGTGCGAGGTCATGTCGAGGCTCATCCAATTGCAGCCGTCCCAATATCCTAGTCGGCTCAATACGAGCGATTTGTGGGAAATATTAGCTTTTCACATTTGAAGCTTCCTAAAGAAACAGCTTCTGCCAGTTTCCAGTAACGGTTGGAGAAATCCATTATTCCGTTACTACTTGCCACCACCACCACTGCTACAAACCCTACGCCCTGAGTAACCCTTAAGCACCTTATTCGGAGTATAAAAAAAGTCATCTTCTCGCAATCCAATCACCGACCCACCCAGCCACAATGATGAGAGTATTTGATGCGCATATTAGAGAAACCGCGAAGGAGCGGATCATGGCCCTTGAACAGCATTTGAATGCTGATGTGGTTCTGTTTCATGGCCCTATCTTCCCGTCGATTGAAAAATTATTTCGAGAGTTCATCGAGGATTTACGAGAGGAAAAGCCCACAAGAGATAAGGTTGCAATCGTTCTGAACACCCCCGGAGGAAGCGCCGAGACTGTCGAAAAGCTGGTTGAAATTATTCGGTATCACTACTCTGAAGTCTTGTTCATCATTCCTGACGAAGCAATGTCCGCAGGCACCATTTTTGCTCTTTCAGGTGATGCGATTTATATGGACTACACGTCTTCGTTGGGGCCGATTGATCCCCAGGTTCATAATGGCAAGGATTGGGTTCCGGCTCTTGGATATTTGGATCAAGTCGAGAAGATGGTCGAGAAATCTGCCTTGGGAACTCTGACTGATGCCGAGTTGGTAATTCTTCAGAATCTGGACTTGGCCATGCTCAGCAGGTTCGAGCAGGCAAAAAACCTCACCATCACACTGCTCAAAAAATGGCTGGTTGAATACAAGTTCAAGGATTGGAAAATCCACGATTCGAATCCTACCAAAATAGGGCAGCCGGTCACAGAATCCGAAAAGCAGCAGCGGGCCGAGGAAATTGCCATGAGGCTCTCGGACAACAAGATCTGGCATTCCCACGGAAGAAAGATTGGGGTGGGAACCATTAAAAACCTCCTCAAACTCAAGATCGAAGACTATTCGACAGATCTTGAACTGCGGACTAAAATTCTTGCGTATTCCGAGTTCATCACCGACTACATCAACCGTCATGACCGCCAATTCTTCCTCCACAACCGCCGTTACTTCTGAGATCGTCGAAAAGGTTGCGGGTGCCTTGCGCAAAACCGTTGAGGCTCAGTCCAGCGAGCAAGTCGCACGGGTTGCACGTCTTCGGACGCGCATTAATGACTTGGAATCGAGGGGTTTCATCCGGCGCCAAGAGTTCAGTGCTCCGACAACGGGTGATTTCGAGAAGTTCCTGATCTGCAAGACCCATTAGTCACTCGAGGGCGTAGACAACCAGTTCATGGGAAGAGAACTTCTCATTCCCATCACAGGTCGGTGACAGACATTTTGCTCAAAACCTCGCGCGTTGACGAGAAATCCAATGCCCGAATTTCTTTTCTCACCCCACAGGCTGGGCAATTAATTTGCCTGTGCCCGCCAATGACCCGACAAAATTTCGCGATCTGACGAAGAAACAGCTGGTTGAGCTGCTGGAGGCGCGGGACCGGAAGAGGTTCGGGCTGGTGTGGGAGCAGGATAACAGTCGCCGGTAAGTGGCACATCGAGATCCTCGTCCTGAATGCCGCCCACCTCATCACTAAACGGCTGGATCGCTCATGGGGCGGAAACGCCTTTCTCTCCGCCGCCATGGCATCGGGACGGATTCCACGAACGAGCTCCTCCGCACGGTTTTCACCAAATTGCAGGAAGCACAGGCCAGCATGGCTTCTCCTGCGGCAGCAATATTTAAGCCCGAAGGATTTGCAGGATCACTTGCTAAAGCGGCTGGCGGTGGAGTTCCGCAATCATGGCATGACCGAGGTGGCGGAGGATGAGGAGCGGCTGGAAGTGGCGCTGGCCTTGATCCTTGTCCGCCATCCCGGCTTGCTGCGCGAGGTGGAGAAATCCTGCGCGGCGCGATTTTCATTCACGCGGAAAACGGAGCCGTTGCCGGGATTTGTGGATTCGCCGGTGAAGCTAAATCTATCATTTAAGAATGTTTATGGCGTTTTCCCGGCGGATTTGAATCCGTGGGAAGTCGAGTTCGCCAAGCTGTTGGATCATGATCCGGAGGGAACGGTTCTGTGGTGGCACCGGAATCCCGTGAAGAAGAAGCACTCGGTGGCCATTGTCCGCCCTGATGGCGGGCGGTTTTTCCCGGACTTCATCGTCGGTGTGAAAAACCGGACGGTGGCACGGGACGGGATATTACTCATCGAGACGAAGCACGCCATTGGGTCGCTGGATTCGCAGATCAAAGCGGTGGTGGAGCACAAGGAATATGGCAAGGCACTGATGATTTATTGGAAGGATTGGCACGACGAGAAGCGCCGGACCGCGATGACTGTTCGTTATGATCCGCGGACGGATAAGAACGTGCTGGATGCGGTTTTCCGCTGCGGTGCGATGCCGACGTATTGAGGTTCTGCTCCTTCCCCCGCTTCAAAGTGTTCCGGCTGTCTCAGCCGGATTCAAAGCCACCGCCCCCGGCTGAGACCGCCGGGACACATTCTCCATCTCAGGACAGACGCGCTGCTAGCAGCTCGCGTTGGAAGATGAGTTCCTTCGGCAGGTCGTCATAGAGGTCGATGAAGAGTTCTCCCTGGCTGACGAGCTCCGTCTTCCATTCCGCGCGGTTGAAGGCCATGACTTTGTCGTAGCTCTCGCGGTTGAAGCCCTCGAGACCTTCGATGTTGAAATCCTCGAACGCCGGAGTCCAACCGATCTGTGTTTCGTAGCCGGCGGCGGCACCGTGGCAGCGTTTTACGATCCATTCGAGGACGCGCATGTTCTCGCCGAAGCCGGGCCACAGGAATTTTCCGTCTTCGTCCTTGCGGAACCAGTTGACGTGGAAGAAGCGCGGCAGGCTGGTCAGGTAGCGGCGCATTTCCAGCCAATGGCCGAAATACGCGCCCATGTTATAGCCGCAGAACGGCAGCATGGCCATCGGGTCGCGGCGGACCTTGCCGATGGTGCCGGCGGCGGCGGCGGTCATTTCCGAACCCATGGTGGCTCCGATGTAAACGCCGTGGCTCCAGTTGAATGCCTGATAGACAAGCGGCATGGTCGTGGGGCGGCGGCCGCCGAAGACGATGCCGTCGATGGGCACGCCGTCCGGATTTTGCCACTCCGGGTCGATGGTCGGGCACTGCACGGCGGGCGCGGTGAAGCGGGCGTTGGCATGGGCGGCGGCGCGGCCGCAGTCGGGCGTCCAGTCCTTGCCGGTCCAATCGATGAGGTGCGCGGGTTTGGTCGGGGACATGCCTTCCCACCAGACGTCGCCGTCATCCGTTAGCGCGACGTTGGTGAAAATGGTGTTTTCCTTCATCGACTCCATGGCGATGGGATTGGTCTCGTAAGCGGTGCCGGGAGCCACGCCGAAGAAGCCGGTTTCCGGATTGATCGCGTGGAGCTTGCCGTCCGCATGAGGCCACAGCCAGGCGATGTCGTCGCCGACGATGGAGGTCTTCCATCCCGCATCAAGATAGGCTTTGGGCGGGATGAGCATGGCAAGATTGGTTTTGCCGCAGGCGGAGGGGAAGGCGGCGGTCAGGTAGCTCTTGGTGCCGTTCGGCGCGTGGATGCCGACGATGAGCATGTGCTCGGCCATCCATTGGTGCTCGCGGGCGATGTTGGAAGCGATGCGCAGGGCAAGACATTTTTTTCCTAGCAGGGCATTGCCGCCATAGCCCGAGCCGAAGGACATGATCTCGCGGGTCTCGGGAAAATGGACGATGTATTTGTCATCGCAGCAGGGCCAGGTGGAGTCGGCTTGGCCGGGCTCAAGCGGCGCGCCGACGGAGTGGAGGCAGGGAATGAACTGGCCGTGTCCGTCGCGCTTAATGGCGAGCGTGCCGTTAGCTTCGTCTTCGAGGCGCTTGAGGACGTGGGCACCCATGTGGCACATGATCCGCATGTTGACGACCACGTAAGGACTATCGGAAATTTCCACGCCGATCTTGGCGAGCGGCGAGTCGGGCGGACCCATGCAGAAGGGGATGACATACATCGTCCGCCCTTTCATGGCGCTTTTGAATTTTTCGTTCAACTTTGTGCGCATCTCGGCGGGGTCCGCCCAGTGATTGGTGGGGCCAGCTTCGTCGCGGCGTTTCGAACAGATATAGGTGCGGTCTTCCACGCGGGCGACGTCGGACGGTGTCGAGCGGGCGAGGAACGAGTTAGGGCGCTTGGCAGGATTGAGGCGGGTGAAGGTCCCCTTGTCCACCATCAGCGTCGTCAGACGGTCCCACTCTGCTTGCGAACCGTCGCACCACTCGACCGTTTCGGGGGTGCAGAGGGCGGTCATTGCAGCGACCCATTTTTGCAAGGGTAGGTGAGAGGTTTCGATTGATTGACTCATAGCGATATCACTAAGAGGGCAAAGCTCGGCAATGGCAATCCCATGCGGAGAATAGCGCGGAATTTCTCAAAAATCCGCAGGGTCGCGCAGCGCTCCATCAATCAGATAGAAATGTGTTCGCGGGAGCGTGTGGAAAGAAGAACGCACTCGACTCGCGCGGCGGGGTAGGCCCGTTCCATCACTTCTCGATAGGCTTGCATCTGGCCGGAATACCTCTCGACCAGTTCCGTGATCTTATCCAGCCCATCGGTTTTGAAATCAATCACCCGCACGCGGTCCACCACGCCGGCAGCGTCGCGGTGGAGGTGAAGCCGGTCGATCACCCCGCTGAGCCATTTGCCATCGAGCACCGCGTCCACCGCTTGTTCGCGAAACAGCTCCACCGCTTGTCCGTCGCGCTCGAAGAGTTTCCTCAAATCCGGGATTTGCAGCAAATCAGCCACCAGTAGCCCGGCGTCGCTCGCGGGTAGATCGGGGGTCGTTTCGTCCACCCAGCCAACTTGTTCGAAGGCGATGTGGACCTCGCTGCCGAACTTCATTCCGCTCGCGGAATGTGTCACCGCAGCGGCCGCTTTTTTCTTCGCGCCACTCGGCGTCGTTCGTTCGCGGCGGATCACACCGGCGGCAAGCGGGGGCGCCGCAACGATATCCTCAGGGATTCTTGATGGAGAAATGGTCTCCACCCAGCCCGGCGACCCCGACTGATAGGCCACCCCGACTTCGCCCGTTGCGGAGATTGATCTCGCCAGCCAGTTAGCCAGCGATGGTTTGTCGGGCAGTTGGGATTTGGCAGGGGGCTCCAGCAGGATATAAAGCCCGCGTTTCGAGCGGGTTAGAGCCACGTAAAGCATGCAGAACGCCTCGTAGCGCTGGCTCGCAGCCCACTCCGCTTCCGCCGCGCGCATTTCCGGAATCAGCTCCCGCGCCCACTTCGGCGGGGTTTGGGTGATCCAGCCGCCTGCCTCGGCCACGTCGAAATATTGCGATGACGGCAGCCCGTCGTTAGGAACCTCCGGCAGCACCACCACGTCGAAGCCGAGGCCCTTTGCCTTGTGAATAGTCATCACTTGCACGGCGGCGATCCCCGGACTTTGCGACACTTCGAGTCGCCCGATCCATTCCGCAGCTTGTTGCGGAGTCGCTCCGCCCTGCGCGTCGAGTCCGGCGAGCGCCGACATAATATCTCCGGCGCGGCGGCGGCCGAAATCCGACCAATCCGTCCAGTTGTCTTCCAGCACTTTTCCGATCATCCCGGCGAAACCTGATTCCGAGGCGAGTCCTAGCAGACCCTCCCAGACCTGTTGCCAATGTTCGCCAAACCTGGTCCTCAGGGTGACTGCCAGCGGTGACATTTCCACAACTTCGCGGGCGAAGGCGTCCGCCGGATTTGCCAACCACTTGAGCAAATGCCCGAGCGCGATACCTACGGGATTGTCCTTCGCCGGCTCGCGGCGGCCTTCCTCGATGACATCCAGCCCCCTCGCCCGCAGATGGTCCGCCACCTCCCGCACCATCGAGTTACTGCGCACCAGCACGCCGCAAGTCATCGGTCGCTTGCCGACGCCGAGCTCGTCGAGTAATGCACCCAGCCGTTCCAAGCGTTCCTCCCATTTCCCATCCACCACTTCCACCCGTGCCTCTCCGCATTGGGTCGGACAGGCCAATGGCTCTGCGGAAGCATGCTTCTGCCATTCCCACTTGGCCGCGGCGTCGCCGAACAGCTCCCGCAGCGTCGTCGCATCCCCGCAGACCTGGTTCACCAAGGCTAAAACCTCGGGGCACGAACGCCAGGACTCCGCCATCGGCTCGATTTCCAAACCGCCTTGATAGCGGTCGATCACCTCGCCAAACAATCCGACCTCGCCGCCGCGCCACGCGTAAATCGCCTGTTTGCGATCACCCACGATGAACATCGTGCCCTCGCCTTCGCCCGCCGCTTCGTCGATGAGTGGGAGCAGTCCCATCCAGTCCGACCGACTGGTATCTTGAAACTCATCCAGCAGCCAATGCTCGTAGCGAGCGTCGAGACGGAAATCCACGGCCTCGCGCCGCAACCTCGCGTCCTCGCCTTTGACCCACTCGCCCATCAGGACTTTGACGTCGTCAAAGCCGAGCAGGCCGCGGCGGCGAAGTTGTTTTTCGCAGCGGGCGTCATAGCCCGAGACCACCTCGCGCACGGCGCGGGTCCGGTGGAGTGCCGCCGCCATTTCGCAATGGGCCGCGAGCTTCACCATGCTGCGGAGTGCCTCGCCCGCCGGACCGCCGATGATGAACTCCTTGTAAAACTTCACCGACATCGACCCGTTCCCGTTGCCAGCCGCCTCCAGAATGTTAGCGAGCAGACTAACAGACCCGCCGAGACTGCCGCTGCCAATGGTGTGATTCACAAGGTTTTCTATCACCTTCTCCAAGGCCTCACGCTGGCGCTTTTCGGTGTAATCAATGCCGTCGAGCCCGCGCGAGATCTTGGCGGCGAGGTCGTGTTTGTGTTTTTCCCAATCCTCCAGCTCGACACCTGCGAGACTTGCGGGTCCCCACTCCAGGCCGTGCGCGGCGCGGAAGCGGCTCTGCCAGCTCTGCACGAAGTCGCGCAAACCATCTAATACTTTCTGGTCTTCCTTGCCGATGGTCGCCCGGCGGAACGCGTGCAGGAAATCGTCCCCGGTTCCGTCTTCCAACGTTTCGCCGAGCATCGTGGCGAGAATTTCATCCGCCGCCGCTGCCGCCCGCGGTCCTTCCAACAGCTCAAATTTTCCGCCGGTCATTCCGAGCTCATATTGAAAACCGCGCACGACCTTGGCGAAAAAGCCATCCATCGTCCCCAGCGTGAGCCGCGGCAAGGCGCGGACCACCCGCTCCAGCGACTCCGCGAAGTCCGCGTCCGGCAGTGCCAAATCCTTGCGTAGTGCGGCGGCTTTTGGCTCGTCGCTGGCGGCCGCCGCCAGCTTGGTCAGCACCGAGTCCGCGAATTCTCCGGCGGCCTTGCGGGTAAATGTCAGCGCCACGATCTTTTCCGGCGCCACGCCCATCGCCACCAGCCCGATCACCCGGTTCGCCAGCTGGAAGGTCTTTCCAGAGCCGGCGGAAGCGAGAATGAGCAGGTTCTTGTGGAGGATTTTCATCGTTGGCCGCAGCCTGCCGGGATCTGCGGAAATGGGAAACAATGAAGTTTCGGAGGATGCTATTTCCGCCTTTCCATCTTTGACAATCCCTGGTCGTCGCGACAGTTTCCCCAAGCAATCCTCCACAAATCAAATCATATGGCCTACGATCTCATTGTCATCGGTGGCGGCCCTGCCGGCTACGTCGCCGCCATCCGCGCCGCCCAACTTGGAAAAAAAGTCGCCTGCGTCGAAGCGGACCGCGCTGGCGGCACCTGTCTCAACTGGGGCTGCATTCCCACCAAGGCCTTGCTCAAAAATGCCGAGGTCTATCACATGCTCACCCACAAGGCCGCTGAGTTTGGTTTGAAAATCGAAGGGCTTTCCTACGACTGGTCCGCCGTGGTCGGTCGCTCGCGCAAGGTTTCCGACCGCCTCGCCGGCGGCATTGAGTATCTGCTTAAAAAGAACGGCATCGCCTACGTCCGCGGCTTCGGCTCGGTCGAAGGCACCGGCAAGGTCGGCGTGGTCGGCAACGACGGCTCGCGCCAGCTCCTTGAAACCAAGGACATCCTCGTCGCCACCGGTTGCAAAAGCCGCCCCCTTCCCGGCCTGCCGTTCAACGGCAAATCCGTCATCGGCTCCAAGGAGGCGATGAACCTCCCGCAGCAGCCGAAGGAGATGCTGATCATCGGCGCGGGCGCGATCGGCGTCGAATTCGCCTACATTTACAATGCCTTCGGCACCAAGGTGACGCTCGTCGAAATGGCCCCGCGGATCCTCCCCGTCGAGGACGACGAAGTGGGCGACGCCTTGGAAAAATCCCTCATCAAGCAAGGCATCCGCTGCCTCACGAACACCAAGATCACCGCCGCGGTGGACAAGGGCACCCACGTCGAACTCACGGTGGAAGGTCCCAAGGAAAACGGCACGCTCAGCGCCGAAGTCTGCCTGGTCGCCATCGGCATCCAGCCCGTGCTTCCCGGCGGCTTGGAGCCCGAGCTCGACCGCGGCTACATCAAATGCGGCGATCGCTACGAAACCTCCATCCCCGGAGTTTACGCCGCCGGCGACATCAACGGCCCGCCATGGCTCGCCCACGTCGCATCGTTCGAAGCCGTGCAGTGTGTCGAAGGCTTGTATCTCGAAGGCCACAAGCCGCGCAAAGTCACCAATTTCCCCGGCTGCACCTATTGCCACCCGCAAGTCGCTTCTGTTGGGAAAACCGAGCGCGCGCTCAAGGCAGAAGGCATCGAATACACCGTCGGGAAAATCCCGTTCGTCGCCATCGGCAAGGCCATCGCCTCCGGTGAGCCGGACGGATTCGCCAAGCTCCTTTACGGCAAGAAACACGGCGAACTGCTAGGCGCGCACATCATCGGCGAGAACGCCACCGAGCTCATCGCCGAAATGGGACTCGCCCTCGACCAAGAGCTAACCAGTGCCGAAATCCACGCCACCATCCACGCCCATCCGACGATGTCGGAAGTCATCCACGAGGCGACCCTCGCGGCGGAAGGCCACGCGATTCACTTCTAAAAAAAGCCGCGCGCCGGCGACGACAGTGTAACCGTCTTCGGCTCGAATGCCGCCGCGGTCAAGGATGGCCACCCGGAGAAAAACGCCCGCGTCTGATAGTGAGGAAGAAGGCGGTGGAAATCCCGTCCCGATCAAAGTCGAGGCCCGTGGCGTCACCGTGGAAATCCTCGATGGCGGCATCTCGTTCGTCGCCGAGGTCGATGGCAAGGCGATGCCCGTCTCAGTGGCCGACTACAAGGTAAAGCTCGCCGCGCCCGCCTCCACCGCGTGGAAGCCTTCGCCGCCGCTAATGCCGCCTGGCTCGCCGGTTTCGGAAACACCACCGAAGGCGTGCTGCTCGCCCTCGTCGGGCCTGGAATTCCCCGATCTCTTCGACGTCCCCGCCGTCAAACGCGCCGGCGGCCTCGCCGCCCTCCAGGCTCACGGCCATCCCGCCCAACTCGTCATGGAAACCAAACGGAGGTTGTTCGTCGCCTGATGACACCCACCGCCTACCTTGACGCGATACAGGAAACCAGCTAACTTGCCATCCATGAAGGCAACCATCGACATTCCGGACGACCTTTACCGGCGGGTCAAGGCCCGCACGGCCGAAGAAGGGCGGCGCATCCGCGAGGTGGCTGCGGATCTTTTTCAGAAATGGCTTGATGAGGGTGGTAGCTCGCGGACCACTGCCGAAATCCCGGTCGTTACCCCGGCCCAACTGAGCCGCCATCGGGACGCCGAGAGCCTGCGTATGGCTTACCCACAGGGCTACCGCCTCAGCGGTCCGCTGATCCCAGCCAGAAAAGGAGCACCGCAAATCCCCGCCGCAGCCGTCGAGCAAGCGCTTGAGGAAATGGATCAAGAAGAACTCGCCGCCCATGCCCGCCCTCGTTGACGCCAACGTCTGGCTGCCCATCCTCGTCGAGAGCCACCAACATCACGCCGCAGCCATTGACTGGTGGAGCGAGCGCCCTGCCGCAACCTGCTGCTGGTGCCGGCCGCTCCAGCAAACCGTCCTCCGCCTGCTCATCAACCGCAGCGTCATGGGGGACGACACACACACCCCCGACGATGCCTGGCACGTTTGGGAAAAACTCGTCGGTGACATCCGCACCGCCTACCTGCCCATGGAACCCGCCGGGCTCGACGGGGCATGGCGGCAACACATCGCCGGGCGCACGGCCTCGCCCAAGCTTTGGATGGACGCCTATCTCGCCGCTTGGGCGAAAACCGCGGACCTTGCCTTCGTTACCTTCGATGCAGGCTTCAAATCCTATTCACTCCCCGACCTCCAACTCCTTAAAGCGGTATGAGAAAACCATCCGGCCAAAGCCTCCGCCAATCCCGCCTGGCTCGTCATGGAAACCAAACGGAGGTTGTTAGCCGCATGAGCGGGAAAAACACGATGGATTGATTGCGGCTCGGCGGGTGGGTCGTGGCAGCGGCTTGCCACCCAGGCCGGTCTCAAATCCGGTCACACCCCCAGCCGCCGCCAACCGGGTTGGGGCGGCGAAATTCCCTGGGTTTCCTTCCCCGACATCCGCGCCATCGACGGCAAAGGTGGCGATGGAGACCAAAGGCTACACCAATCCTCTGGGAATTAAGAATTCGTCCGCCCGCATTCTCCCCAAAGACACCGTCGTCTTCGGCCGTGATGTTCAAGTCGGCTTCACAACAATCATGGGCAGGCCGACCGATGGCCACCGTCAGCATTTCTTCAACTGGATCTGCGGCAGCGATCTGGCACCTCGTTTCCTCATGCAGGCCCTGCGCGCATCGAAGGCCTACATGGAAACCAAGTCGTCCGGCGCGATCCATCAAACCATTTACATGCCCGCTGCACGGGAGTTTCACGTCTGCCTTCCGAGCCGCAAGCAGCAGGACAATCTCACTATGCAACTCGACGCCCGCCTCACCGCCGCCACGGAAATCCTCACCGCGGCGCGCGCCGAGTTGAAAGCCATCAAGTCCCTCCCGGCCGCCGCGTTGAGACGGGTTTTTTCGTAAAAAAGCATAATCGGCTGGATTAAGCTCTTTATAGAGAGCATAAACAGGCGAATTAAGCATGGAACTGCCCAAAGCCGAACTTTTCGCCGTCCTCCAGGAGTTCAATCCTTGGTGGACCGGGCTGCCCGTATCCGACCTGCCGGATTGGGAACGATCGGCGAGCGTGCCGATCCGGGCGTGGATCAACGACACGGAATCGCGCCGGGCGCTCGTTCTGAGCGGAGCGCGGCAGACCGGGAAAACCACCTTGCTGCGCCAAGCGATCCGCAATCTGGTGGGAAATGGCCCGCCCACCGGAAACATCCTCTACGCCACTTTCGACCATCCCATTCTAAAGCTCGCCGGGCTGGAGCGCACCTTGGCGGCATGGGAAGAGCTTTTCCCGCCCACCGCAGGGCAGCCGCAATGGCTGTTTCTCGATGAAATCCAGTATGTCTCGGAGTGGCAGACGTGGCTGAAGCACCAGGTCGATTTCAAGCGCGGGCGGCGGATCGTGGTGACGGGCTCGGCCAGCCCGCTTCATGCCGCGCAGGCGGAATCCGGGGTCGGACGTTGGCAGACATTGCCGCTGGCTACGCTTTCCTTCGGGGAGTTTCTCAAACTGCGCGGGATCGATCCCGGCCCGGTGCCGATGGTGAAGTCACTGAAACAGTGTTTCGACTGGAGCCCCGGCGACTTCGCCCGCACGGCAGCCCAGGCGAAGTCGCTGACTCCGCATTTCCATGACTACCTCCTGCGCGGCGGATTCCCGGAACCGGCCAGCGTTTCTGATCTAACGCGCTGCCAGCGGCTGCTGCGCGAGGACATCGTGGACAAGGTGTTGAAGCGCGACATGACCGCGCTCTACGGCGTGCGCCGGGTGCTGGAGGTGGAGAAGATTTTCCTCTATTTGTGCTACCACGATGGCGGCATCCTCGACGTTGCCGCGCTTTCCCGCGAGCTGGACGGCGTGAACCGGAACTCGGTGAACAACTTCCTCGATCTATTCGAGTCCACCCACCTGATCTATCGGCTCCGCCCGCACGGCTATGGCAAGGAGATCCTGCGCGGAAAGCCTAAAATCTATCTGGCGGACGCCGCGCTGCCCGGGTCGGTGCTGTTGCTCGGCCGGAAACTGTTGGAGCGGCCCGACCGGCTGGGAGCCGCGGTGGAGACGGCTTTTTTCAAACACGTCTTCACCCGCTACTACGAGGACCAACCGGTTTTCACCTATTGGCGGGACAAGGCTAACAAGGATTTGGAAGTGGATTTGATCGCTGAAATCGGCGACCGCCTGGTACCTTTCGAGGTAAAATACCAGGATAGCCCGCTCGATCTCGGGAAGTTCAAAGGCCTGCGCTTGTTTCTCGAAAACCAAAAGGTCGAGCACGGCTACATCATTTCCCGGCGTTGGGAGGACTTCGGCCTGTTCGATGTTCCTTCGGCCAAGCAAGGCCGCGAACGCGAGTTGCTGAACGCGAAGATCCTCGCCATCCCCGCTCCGCTCGCCTGTTACTGGCTTTCCTCCTGATTCATCATGCCCGCCAGACGCGCCAAGAAAACCGCCCCGAAAAAGACCGTCACCGCGACCTCGCTGGATTCGAAGGTCTATGCCGCGTGCGACTGATCTGAAAGTCGGTAAGCGCACGCCGTTCACGCTGGATCGCTTTGAAGATTTGTTCAAGTTGCTCCCCAAGCGAGCCGTCGCCTGATACCACCACAGTCAGCCTGCCGGAGAGGGCAAGCTCACGGAAGCGGCCGGGCACCCCCAATCCAGCGGCAGGGGCGGTGAATCAAATCGTCACTTTTTGGGATTCATGCCCGCCAGCCATTTCTTCGCCGCAGGATGTGCATTCCAAGCCAACTGCAGATCCCCGGCGAAACATGCCGCCTCTTCCTTGCTGCCAGACGCGTAAGAATCCGGCAGGCTCTTGGGAATTTTCCGGTGCCCCAGAAGATAGCTCTTTGAAAATCCATTCTGCCTTTCCGCTGCCATTACCGCTTTCAACGCCTCCGCCGGTTTCCCGGACAGGAACCGCTCCAGCACCTTCGCCCATGCGAACACCGTGTTGAAATCGAACTCATCCGGATATTGGCCGAACAGGCGTCTGGCGTCGTCCATCCGCCCGAGGGCCAGATAGGTTCCCAGCAAGCGGTAGCGCAGCCCTTGGTTGTCGCCCGGATTCAGCTCCAACATGCCCTCCACTTCCGCCGCGGCGGACTCGATCCGCCCGGCACGGTGCAGCGCATCCGCCAGCGCGGCCCGCGCCCGCATGTAGGGCCGGGTTTCATCAAATCCCCAGAAATGACCGGCGAATTCCTCGAACGCCTGCTTGCCCATCCGCTCCTCCGCCCCCGCGACGATCCTGCGCAGCGTCCCGATCTCTTCGTCCGCGGACAGCGGCGGCGTGTGGCTCATCATCAGCAACCACGCGTCCGTATTCCCGGGATCGAGTTCCAGCGCGCGTGACATAAGCCGAAGCGCCTCCTCCTCCGTCCGGGCCTCCATCGCATCATAATAACATTCCTGGGACTCGCCGATCTCGTCAGGCCGGACCTTGCCAAGCGAACGCTCGAGCTGCAGGAACAAGGACTTCGAATCGAATGCTGGCTTGCCGCCGCTGGCGGAATCTTGGGGACGGATCATGGGATGGTTGGCGGGTTGGAATCAAACTTCGATCACCCCGCTCATCGGCTTCGGCAGCAGCAGGTCGCGCGCGGCGCGGAGTCTTTGATTTTGGAGGGCGAGGGTTTCGCGTTGGAGGAAATTGCATTCAGCGATTCTGCGGAGGTTGTCCGCGGCTTCCCAGAGATCGGATTCGAGTTTCCCGATGCTTTGGAGGGACGAGTGGACGGACATTTCAGGGAAAGCTTTAGCGAGGCTCAGGTGATCCGGAGGCTGCGGGAGGTTGTGAACGCCGGCTGGGAATGGCGAGGGAAAAGGCATGCGTAGAATTCCGCGCGGAATGAATTTCGCGCTTCCAGTTGGCCTCGGGCGAGAAGAATCTCGCGGTCCATTTTTCAAAGCCGTAAAGCAATCTTGAGAAACGGCGCGGTGCGGGAGGTTTTGGACCTGGCGATTTTCTCTGGTGGGCCTTGGGCGATGATTTGGCCGTAGTCTTCGGGTCAGGACTGGAAAAGCTTGAAATAGGCGTGGAAATGGAAGATGCGGTTGCGCCGGTAGCCGGTAAGCTCAGTTAGAATGTCGAGCCTTAGAAACTCGGCGAGCAAGGCGTTGGCGGTGGCGGGAGAAATACCGAGAGCCTTGGTTACTTCCGGCACATCGACATAAGGATTGATATAAAGGTATTGGAGCAAACGCGTCCCGGTTTCGGATCTGCGACCCAAGCCAAGAATTTTCGCGTCCAGCTCTTGTTTCAGCTCCATGATGCTTCGGAAAGTCGCCACGGCACCCTTCGCGGTTTCAAGGACAGCGCTCAGAAAAAAGCGAACCCAGTGTAACAGATCGTTACGGGTGCGGACGGCGGTGAGGGCGTCGTAGTAGCTGTCCCGATGGCGTTCGAGGAAATCGGATAGATAGAGGCAGGGCTTCACCAGCAATTCCTTGTCCATCAGATAAAGGGTGATCAACAGCCGGCCAATCCGCCCGTTGCCATCAAGGAACGGGTGGATGGTTTCGAATTGATAGTGGCTGATGGCGATCCGGATGAGGTGGGGCACCCGGATGTCGTCATTGTGCCAGAAGGATTCAAGATCCGTGAGGAGCGCGGGAAGATCGTCGTGATGGGGAGGGATGAACACCGCGTCGGTGAGGCTGGATCCGCCGATCCAGTTTTGGCTCCTGCGGAACTCGCCGGGGGATTTTGTTTCGCCCCGTCCACCCGCGAGCAGAATGGCGTGGGTCTGGCAAAGCAGCCGGTTCGATAGCGGCAGCTTTCCCAAACCTTCGAGGGCATGATCCATCGCTTCCAGATAGCGATGAACCTCCTGCCAGTCGTCACGCTTTTCCGGCTCTACCTGCTCGATGGGTCGGGCAGCGGTTTCCATCCGCGTCTGGGTTCCTTCGATCCGGCTGGACGCATTGGCTTCTTTGAGTGCGTGCATCCGGATGTAAGTGTCCACGTCAGGAAGGATTTTCCCGAAGGCGTTCAGCTCGCCAAGCCAGCGATTTGCTTCGGAAAGCAGTCCATTCACCTCAGGATCCAGCCAAGTCCACTGCCGATTGATGGTCTCCGGCTGAAAACTGGAATACTTGAATTGCTTGGTCAGATGACCTGCTTTGAATGCCTCGATGTTCACAGCAGAAACTTGAAATATGGATTTTTATATTTCAAGTTAAAAGCCGAACTTAAAATATGATCCTTCTTATTTCAGCGTGCTGAAGCTGGGAAATCGCGGGAAACTCCAATTCCCTAAGGATTTCCTGAGAAACGGCGCGGTGCGGGAGGTCTTGGACTTCACAATTTTTTCAGGCGGGCCTTGGGCGATGATCTGGCCGCCGCCGTCGCCGGCTTAGGGGCCGAGGTCGAGGATCCAGTCAGCTTCGGCGGCGACGGCCATGTGGTGCTCGATGACGACCACGGTGTGGCCCTCATCGACGAGGTGGTGGAGGACGTCGATGAGGCGCTGGACGTCTTCGAGGTGGAGGCCGACGGTGGCTTCTTCGATCAGATAGAAATTGGGCTGGATGAGCGCGGCCTTGAGTGAGTTCGGAGACGAGCTTGATGCGCCGGGCTTAGCCACCTGATAGGGTGGGCCTCGCCAAAAAGCCCTGGATCCGCCATGCGCTCGGCGATGACTCCTTCCCACCGCGCGCTCAGGAACGCGTTCGATCCGAACGGCATCTTGAATCCCGGGAAGTTCTTGGATTGATACCCTGAAAACGAATTCCCCCTTGTCTAGTCTGGGAATTTGCTAGGTAATTTGGTGACTTTCCGGAAGAGCATGGATGACGAACTTCAAACCAGCGATTACCAAGCAAATGATGCGGAGACGCTTGTTGGCCAGATTTTCTCGGGTGGCATTACGGTCGGTGAAGCCATTGAGCGGCTAAGGACGCGACTGCTAGACCTTTCCGCCCGCAATCGCTTGCTCAACTTCCGACATCCGAAGGGGCGCTGCGTGCAGATTGCTGACGAGCCCAACATCAATTTAGTGTTCGCACGACTTTATATGGACGGCAAGGGAGTCCCCTTCAAATACGTTCCTGAGCCGTCTCCCGATACCTACGAAGGAAAGCGTCCTGAAGTGAAGCTGCATGCCTCCCGTCTGGGTATCTCCCCTTCATTCGAGTTCGAACCGAACCCGGCAGGTGCCAGCGGACGCAGGCTACATGGGCTACAAACCTTGTTTTACCCGGCTGAGCTGGAGAAGCAGCTGCGTAAAATCAACAGTGAAGCAAAGACGGCAATCGAAGAAACCGGTACAAACATGCTGTTTCTGGTGTTCGGGTTTCTCGAGTTTTATGATAGCGAGGACTCAGAGAGAGCGATGCTCGCTCCACTCCTCTCGCTTCCGGTGGCACTCGCCAGGGGTGCTATCGATCAGGAGACGCGGACCTATCAATATTCAGTCCAGCACAACGGTGAGGATCTGGCCGAGAACCACACTTTGCGCGAAAAACTGCGCCGCGATTTCACACTCTCCATCCCCGAGTTTGAAGAAGAGGAAGAGCCGGAGGCCTATTTCAGCCGCATCGAGCAGGCGATCAAAAATAAGCGCCGCTGGAAGGTGCGCCGACAGATTAGCCTTGGCATGCTTTCCTTCGGCAAGCTCGCCATCTGGTCTGATCTGGACACCAAGAAGAACCCGGGACTAACCGAACACGAATTGATTAAGTCAGTTTTTTCGGGCCGCTCTGGAGGCGGTGGCGGAGGGCTGTACGCCGAGGACTACCTCATCGACCAGCGACCAGAGGCCACGCAACCCCTTATCTTTGATGCCGACTCGTCGCAGCACAGCGCGATCATAGACGTGCTTTCCGGCAAAAACCTCGTGATCAACGGGCCGCCAGGAACCGGCAAGTCGCAGACCATTACCAACATCATCGCCGCAGCCCTTTCGACGGGTAAGAAAGTGCTGTTCGTCTCCGAAAAGCTGGCAGCCCTCGAGGTGGTGCGCCACCGCCTCAATCATGCTGGTCTCGGCCACTTTTGCCTCGAGCTGCATTCACATAAGACGCAGAAGAAAAAACTCCTCGAGGATATTCAGGCGCGGATTGATGAACGATTTCCAGCCCCCGCAAGGTTCCAAGCAAAGCTGGCCACACTCAAGCGCAAGAAGTCCGAGCTTGCCCGGTATGCCGAGCTAATGGGAAGCAGCGTCGGCAATGCTCTGGGTTTTACGGTCAACGAAGTATTTTGGTCTGCAGAACGCCGCCGGCAGGAGCTTGGCGACCTTTCGGCGGAGGTTAACGCCATTGGCTTTCCTGATGCATCCAAGTGGACTCAAGACGACATCGAGTCTCGCAGGTCGCAGTTAGCCGACCTTGCCGATCTTCATGACGTGATTGGCCGTTTCGACTCAGGACATCCGTGGTGGGGTTTTCGGCCCGATCCGCTGGCTCCGTCCGACGATGAAGCCATCGCCAGAACGATCAAGCAGGCTCTGGATCATGCGCGCAGTGCCGATATTTCAGCCCGCGAGGTCGTAAGCTATTTCGGTTTCCGGGAGCAGCCAGACACAGCCTCGATTGCCAAGGTGCGAACGAAGTTGGACAGAATTCCCCCGATACCCGAGAAGGCGGATCCCGCACTGCTGGCGCGAATGTTCGACGCCGAATCGGACCCAAAAGGCCAGCGTAGTTCGCGGCTGTTGTCGGACGTTGCTGCGGGCATTACCAAGACGCGAAGACTCTTCGAATCAGCCGCGCGAATTCTAGCTGATGGCCCAAGACTTGCCTCAGACGAAATAGACGATATGCGCAGGTTGGCCGAAAAGCGGATGCTGTCATCCAACCTGATGGCTTCCGACATCGGTGGTGCCTTGGAAACCGTAGATCGGCTAGAAAAGGCCTTGGAGTGTTTCGAGTCTGCGGCTCGTGTCTCCGCAGCTCCCCACGGACCAATCGATAAAACCGCACTGGACACTTTTCTTTCGAATTCCGCAAAGGTCTCAGCGGCAGGCTTATCCCACTTGCCCATCCGTTCAATATCCGCCCGCGCAGCGAGCCTTCTAAAAACGGCCCAGAGCCTATCCGACGCAGTCTCACGTGTCGGGGCTATAGCCTCGCGGCGCGGTCTTCCGTTCGACACCACGCCGGAATCTGTCACCCGTCTTGCCGATCCGGACTGGCTTCCCGGACTTACAAAAAACGCCTCGGTCGACACAGCAGCGCTCACCGAGGCCCGCAATCTGGCGTCCTTCCCCCTTGCCTCAAAACCCGTCGCAGAAATAGAACGACTGAAATCCCAGTTGGAAGCCGAAATCGCAACTTGCTCTGAAGCGCTGGCCTGCTGCCGACAGGTGAGCGAACGGCTCGGCCTTACTTTCGATCTGACCGACCGTTCGGTAGCCCAAGCCAAGGTCCTTGCCAATCTCGCAGCTTTGGCTCCGGACGATCTCCTCGAATACCGACGCCCAACCTTCGGGCAAGCGCAGACTACAGAACTGATTCAAAAAATCAGCGGAGCCCTAGCAGCCGAAAAGGAGCGCAGAGCGTCATTCGAGTCGTTCCTTTACTTGGACGCTCTGCCACCACCCTCCGAAATCAAATCAGCTGTTTCGGCCCTTCGCCGCAAGGACGGCTTCTTCGCGCTCATTGACAGTGATTACCGCAGGGCAAGGAAGCTCCATGCCGGACTTTCAAAGGACAAACGCAAGCTTTCCGGACGTCAGCGCGCGGACGAATTGGCGAGATTGGCCGAGTGGATCGAGGCCAGCGACGCCTTCGTTTCCAATCCTGAATTTAAGGAATGCTTTGGCGGGCTATTTCGCGGACTTGATACGGATCCCGAGAAAATGGCCCGCCTTGACGATTGGTACCGGTCGGCCAAGGCCCTCCTTGTCGAATGCCCCGGTCTCGTTGACATGGTCGATCTGACAGCCATACCCGCGAACATCTTTCTCGAACTTTCTGCTAAAGCAGATTCCGTAAAAGCCGCTGCCGAAAGGTTGGCAGAAGCTGAGGCGTCCGTTAGAAACATCCTTGGCTCCGAGGTTGCCGGACTCCGCGAGGCCAGGGTGGACGGGTGGGACATGGCGTTAAAATTCCTGGCCGAGGCGGTTGAAAGACTCGGACTAGTAACAGGGTTCTTCGGTGTCCGAGCCGATATTGCACTTTCTCCGATAATTGCGCTGAGCCTCATGGAAGCCAGGGCCGAACTCGATGAGGCCGCGCCCGACTTTGCCTTGCTGATGCGGGGGCAGAAAGAACTCAAAGAAGCTGGAGGCGAGGAGTTTGACCATCTTGCAAGTCTGGCAAGAGACCCTTGGACCGAGATTTTGCCCGTAGTAACCGCTCATGCGTCTCTCGCCGCTGAAACGGCTTTACAGGCGCTCACGTTCGCCGGAGAGCAAGTTCCTTTGTCCATCGCCCAAGAGTTTGCCACGGCAAAATCGGAATTCGACGCTGCGTGGTCAAAGCTCGCGCCCATTCCAAAGTGGAACCAGTTCGATGGCTGGCCCGCTATGGTCGTCCACGCTCGCGAGGATGCTTTGGCTGCAAGGGGCGTGCTCGAGCGAATCTCCCCCTTCGCTCGAAACGGAACCTCCGCAAAAGACGTCTTTACTGCTGCGGCTGAGGAAGCAGAGGCCAAATCCATTCTCGACCGCTTCTCTGGATCGGAAGATGTGCGCCGCCTGCTCGGACTGGTGTTCGATGGAGCCACCACGGATTTGGATCGTCTTTCCCAGACTCACGAGTGGGGCGAAGCCGTTTGCGCACTCGAACTCCCGACATCCGTATGCAGACGCCTTTTGTCCGAAGACGCAACGGATGCGCTGTATTTCGCCAAGAGACTCTTCGGTGAGATTGACGAAGGGTGCCGCCAGGCGCGGGAGATCTTGGAGAGTCTGGCAACCCGCGGTTCATTCTCGTGGGGCGAATGGCAGAAACAGGTACGGGCCGGCTTGAAGGTCGATTCGCCCTCTGAAATAGCAGGCAGGCTGGAAACTGTGGCAGCCGCACCGAGATCCATACTTCCTTGGTCGAAGTATCTCTTGCTGCGAAAGCAAGCCCGCCAAAGAAGATTGGGTAGTTTCACGGATGCCCTCGAATCCGGCAGAATGCCTTCGTCGGTCCTTGCCTATGCATTCGAGTTTGCGGTCTATCAATCCATCGGGAGATCAATTTATCAAGAATTCCCCGAGCTGTCCCGGTTCAATGGAGCAGCCCACGACAAGACACGATCAGATTTCAGTGCCCTCGATGCAGAGATCATCTCACTGACCGGGAAAGACTTCGCCAGCCAGATTGAACTGTGTTCCTGTGTGCCAGAAGGGCAGCGAGGTACGACCGTGGGCGACTTCACCGACATGCACCTGCTGCGGCGTGAAATCAGCAAAAAGCGCAGTCACATTCCAATCCGCCAACTCCTGAAACGGGCTGGCAATGCCCTCCTTGAACTCAAACCCTGTTTCATGATGGGACCGCACTCCGTAGCCCAATACCTTGAGCAGGGAGCTCTGAAGTTCGATCTTGTCGTCATGGACGAGGCGTCCCAATTGCGCCCCGAAGATGCCTTGGGTGCTATCGCCCGCGGGTATCAGCTAGTTGTGGTTGGAGATCCAAAGCAGTTGCCTCCGACCAACTTCTTTGACCGCATGCTAGATGCGGGAGACGACGAGGACGAAGACGAGGCTCCGGCCGCCATCAGCGGCATGGAAAGTATCCTCGATATTTGCCAGCAGCTTTTCACGCCGGTGCGCAGCCTACGCTGGCATTACCGGTCGCACCACGAATCGCTCATCGCATTCTCGAATCACCACTTCTACAAGAACTTGATTGTCTTCCCATCACCCTATGCCAAGAGCCCAGGCCTCGGGGTAAAGTATCGCTACGTAAAAGGTGGCTCATATAAAGACCGGCAGAACATTCCGGAGGCACAACGTCTGGTGGACGCTGTTCTCGAGCACATGATCAAACATCCCGACGAATCGCTCGGCGTTGTAACACTTAACCAAACCCAAAGGGAACTGATCGAGGAACTGCTCGACAAAAAACTTAAAACCTTCGACGAGGGTGCCGATTTCATAGGCAGGTGGGAAGCTGAAGGCTGGCCATTCTTCGTCAAGAACCTCGAAAACGTGCAGGGTGACGAGCGGGACGTTATCTTCATCTCAACCACATTCGGGAAAGCTCCAGGGACGGACAAACTTCGTCAAAACTTCGGTCCCATCAGCAGGCCCGATGGGTGGCGTCGCCTCAACGTGCTTTTCACGCGTTCCAGAAGACGGATCGAACTTTTCACTTCCATGGCGCCGGAGGACATCGTCACCGACATGCATACTCCGCTCGGCACCAAGGCTTTGCGCGACTACCTCGATTTCGCAAAACGAGGAGTGCTTGTGACTACCGACGAGGGCGAGCGGGAGCCCGACAGCGACTTCGAGATTTCGGTGGCCAACGTGGTGACAGCCTTGGGCTACGAAGTTAAGCCCCAGTTAGGCGTGGCCGGATTTTTCATCGACATGGCCGTTCGCAATCCCGACCGCCCCGGTGAGTTTCTGGTCGGCATCGAGTGCGACGGGGCGACGTATCACAGTGGATCATCGGTGCGGGACCGCGACCGCATCCGGCAAGAGATTCTCGAATCGCTTGGGTGGAAGGGGCGCATCCACCGAATATGGTCTACAGACTGGTTCTACAACCCACGCCAGGAAACCGAACGTCTGAGAAACTTTCTGGAAGAACGCCGTCTTCAGAGCGCGGTTGAGGATACCACACAGTGGGAGACGGAAGATATCTTCGAAGAGATGGTTGAAAACGAAGCGGAGGAAAAATCTAGCTTGGAGCTAGCCGACGAAGTGACGGTCGCCTCCGACGGAAGCGCAGACCTGTTTGTGGAAGTCGGAGATCGAGTTACCTTAACCTACGAGCAGCGCTGAAGCGCTGCATCGAGCGCCAGCTTCAAGCGATTTCCAACAACGCCGGATGAAACGCAGCGACCACCAACACATCTAACGGGTTTTGGACGGATCGATCTCACAGGAAGCCTTTGCGGGCTTCCAACAGCGGCTTCGGCTAGAGCCGGAACTGGAGAAATCCTATGGCGAATACGCGCTGCTGCACCACTCGCTGTGCGAGGAATTCGAAGGCCGTCTAATCACCGGCAAACCGGTGCCCGTCTCAAGGCGGAACTTGCCTGCGGCAGTCGTTTGGTTCGCCGCCGCCGCCGCTGCCGCGGTGGCTTTGCTGGCCGTCTTGTTCTACCGGCGCGGAGCGAAGCCCGCGCCATTAATTGCGGCGGTTAGTTGCTCTGCGGATGCGGTTTGGCTATCCGCAGGCGAGGCGGGACGTGTTTCGGGTGCCGACGGCATCGAGCCCTTCACCGCCGACGGGAGTCGTTTCTCCAAGGGCTTGGGTCATTTCGAACCGATTGTCGCGGGGCCGTTCATCAAAGCGGAATGGCGGGCGGATTATGGAAATCCCTCGATCTCGGGTGATCGCATCGACGGGATGAATTACTCGGTTTTTCTCGCCCTTCCCACAACCCTGCCTGATGGATTGCGGCCGGTTGTGCTGGTGACTCTTGAAGCCGGGCGACCTTCGAACGGTGAGTTCCACACCGACGGCTGGGCCGGGGTGAGCTTCTTCAACAAAGGCACCGAGGTGATTTTCTTCGGTGACTCCTATGGTCCCGAGCGCACGTGGTCGCTGGATGTGAAGCAGAGAGTTCCGATCATCCTCCCTGGCAATCTCGTGGTGGGTCCGCGGACGGTGACGCTCCGTTACGACCGCAAATCCGGCGAGGTGACTTTGCACGAGGGAGGCGTGCCGTTAGGTTCCGCTTTCTGTTCTGGCAAACTGCCGCCGGGAACCATGTTCGATCAAAACCGGATCAACGCGTCTTCTAACGCCGCCCTCGCGGTGAGGTCGCTCACGGTTCAAGTCGGTGGCGATCGCCAGTGCCCCTTTTAAAATCCGAACCAATCCGTCGGCTCATGCTGGCCTGCGCAGTGCAAGCCGATGTGGCCGTGACCGAGATCCGCCAAACAACTCCGGAGCATTGATAGAATGGTGTCCGGCGTGTTGCAGTCCGAGCTCAAATGGCCGAGCACCACCCGCCCGAGCGCCGGGTGGGCGATGTCGCGGATCAACTCGGTGACTTGGCCGTTCGACAAATGGCCGTGCCGCGAACTGATCCGCTGTTTGATCGACCACGGGCGCTTGATATCTGCTTCTAGCAGGCCTTCGTCGTAGTTGGCCTCCACGAAAAGCCCGTCCAGCCCGCGCAGGCGTTCGGTCATGCTGCGGGTGACGAATCCCGCGTCGGATAGAAATCCCAGCCGCCGCGTGTCATGCCCGATCACAAAACCCACCGGATCCACCGCGTCATGCTGAATCGCGAAGGTCTCCACCGCGATGCCGCCGATGGCGAACACTTGGCCCGCTTCGAAAAATTTCCACGTCCCGCCTTCGATCCCGCCCTCCCGAACCACTCTCGCCGTGGCCGGCGTGGTGAACACTGGCACCGGGTTCTGTTTGAGAAAAACCTTCAGCCCGCGGACGTGGTCGCCGTGCTCGTGGGTCAGTAAAATCCCGTCCAGCGACGCGGGGTCGATCCCTACCTGTTGGAGTCGCAGCGACAGCTGCTTCGCGCTCAATCCCGCATCGATCATCAGCCGCAGCCCGCCGCACTCGACGACCGCCGCATTTCCTCCGCTCCCGCTGCCCAGCACTGCAAATCGCATCACGCGCGAGACCATGCAGAGCCGAGTAAAATCAAGCCATGAAAAAAGAAAACCGCTGTGCCGTCCTTGGCGCTGTGAGCCACGTTCCGTAAACTCAATAAGTGGGGTCGTCCAATGGGTTTCCGTCTTCCTGAAAAGGCGTGACATCGTCCATCGGAAGATGACCCCGGTTCAATCATATCGGTTCGGGCCAGCTACCAAAATAGTCGTACACAGCAGTCGTTGGGAGACTACCCCGCGCCCGCCTCCCCGCAACCGAAATTATTTTAAAAATCCGTGGGGGCGGCCGATCATTTTTCTCTATCGCCCGCAGCCGCAAATGTTACCTCTGCGGCGATGAAACTCGTTTGTTTGCTTTGCGGGATCAGTTCGGTCGCTTTCGCCGCGCCGCCTGATCCCGACGAAGCGGCTTACCCGGCGATCGAGCGTTTCGTCGAAGTATTGGAGGCGGTCCGCAAGCGCCACCCGGATGCGGACCGTCTGGCTTACGACCGGCTCGTCAACCATGCGCTCGAAGGGCTGCTTGCCAGCCTCGATCCGCATTCGTCGTTCATCCACCCGGAGATGGCCCGGCAAATGCAGGAAAACCAAGCTCTCAATCCGGAGGTGCCGTCGCTCGGGATCAGCTTGGGATTGCGCGATGACGGACCCTACATCGCTGCGGTTTTCCCGTTGGGCGCGGCGGCGCTTGCCGGCGTTTTACCCGGCTCGCGGCTGTTGGAAATCGACGGGCGGAAAACCCAGGGCGCGGATTTCTCCGAGTTGCTCGGACCGCTGCGCCGCGCCGCGGGCGAGACCAGCCGGCTGTTGCTCAAGTCGCCGGCCGCGCCGCAACCGTTCGAGGTGGCGCTCGTTCATCGCGTGGTGGAACAGCGCTCGGTCGCCGAGTCGAAAATCTGGCACCCGGAAAGCGGGCTCGGCTACGTCCGCCTGGCGACTTTCGGCAGTGGCTGCGCCCGTGAAATGGAAGCTGCCCTCGACGAGCTCGAAGACAGCGGCATGAAATCGCTGGTCTTCGATCTCCGCGATAACGGCGGCGGTGATTTGAACGAAACCGTGAAGATTCTCGGGCTTTTTCTGCCGCCTAACACCGCCGTGGTCACCACCCGCGGCCGGGAAGGTGAGGCGGCGGAACCGCTGAAAACCCCGGACCGCCAACGCCGGAAACGCGACTATCCAGTGGTCGTCCTCCTCAACCGGATGTCCGCCTCCGCCTCGGAACTGACCGCCGGCGCACTTCAGGATTTAAAGCGCGCCACCGTCGTCGGCGAGGTCAGCTACGGCAAGGGTTCGGTGCAGAACATCATTCCGATGGGCGGCGGCACGGCGTTGCGGCTCACCATCGCCACTTATCACACGCCATCGGGAAACACGCCGCACCGCCTGGGGATCACGCCTGATGTCACGGTGGTCATCGACGACCCGGGCCGCGCGAATTTCGTCAAGCGCTGCCAGAGCGACGCGCTCGCACCCGCCGAACGGGAGAAAATCGCGGCTTGGGAAGATCCCGTGATGGTCGCGGCGATCCGGGCGTTGGCTGCGGTTCACGCCGGCGGACGGTGACCGACGCCACGGGATAACAGAAAAGCGCGCGTTGGATATCCCCCCGGATTTCGCAACGCGCGCTTTTTTTCAGAGCCACTCGGCGTTGCCCTGCTCGGTTGACGTCCCCCCGGAAATCAAAAACGAACTTGTGTGGACTCGGCTTCTCGGCTGAGAGCTCTTTGGCACCGAAGCGCCTCTGAACGCATTCAAATTGCCTGAAATTCAGGATAACGAAAGCATTAAATTGTCCCTAAATCGGCCAACTGGTCTCAAAATCGGCCATAAGCGGCGCAATCGGGGTTTAAGATTAAGGAAAGTTGGAAATCTCGCAATTGCAGCAAGGAATATCGACTGGAATGGCGGGCGTGCTGCGGCGATGGTGCGGGAAATCCGCTGTGTCCGACCTTTTCACCACTCCCGCCGCCCTAACTGACAAGCCGAATCCCGCCGAGCCGCTGGCAGCGCGGATGCGGCCGCGCTCGCTGGAAGAGGTGGCCGGGCAGCAACATATTCTCGCTCCCGGGAAATTGCTGCGGCGGGCGATCGAGTCGGACCGCTTTACCTCGCTGATTTTCTACGGGCCGCCCGGGACCGGTAAAACCACGCTTGCCAGCGTGATCGCGCGGACGACCGGCTCGCGTTTTGAATCGCTCAACGGCGTGGAATCTAACGTCGCGGAGATCCGGGCGAAGATCGACCAAGCGCGGACCTGGCGCGACTTGCGTGGCGAGACCACCATCCTTTTCATCGACGAGATCCACCGTTTCAACAAAGCCCAGCAGGACGTGCTGCTGCCGCACATCGAGCGCGGAATCGTTAGATTCATCGGCGCGACGACGCACAATCCGTATTTCCACGTGAACTCGCCGTTGGTCTCGCGGTCGCAAATTTTCCAGCTCGAGCCGGTGCCGGTGGCTGACGTGGTCGGTGTCCTTGAGCGGGCTCTATCCGACGTGGAGCGCGGCCTAGGCGGATATCAAGTGGTCGCCGATCCCGCCGCGTTGCGGCACTTGTCAGAGAAATCCGATGGTGACGTTAGAAAGGCGTTGAGCGCGCTGGAGCTGGCGGTTTTGACCACTCCCGATGACGATGGCTCGGTCCACCTGACCTTGGCGGTGGCGGAGGAATCCATCCAGCGCAAGGCGGTGGTTTACGATGCCCACGGCGACGCGCACCACGACACGATTTCCGCCTTCATCAAGTCGATCCGCGGTTCCGATCCGGATGCCGCGCTCTACTGGCTGGCGAAAATGCTGCACGCCGGCGAGGATCCGCGCTTCATCTTGCGGCGGTTAGTGATTTCCGCCTCGGAGGACATCGGTTTGGCGGATTCCAACGCCCTGCGGGTGGCGATGGACGCGCACGCGGCGTTCGAATTCATCGGCATGCCGGAGGGCCGGATTCCGCTGGCGCAGGCCACGGTCTATCTGGCGACCGCGCCGAAATCCAACACCGCTTACGCCGCGCTGGGCCGGGCGATGGATGACGTGGAAAACGGCCGCACGCTCGCCGTGCCGGTGCATTTACGGACGAACACCCGCAA
Organism: Akkermansiaceae bacterium; assembly: GCA_043716765.1. GTDB lineage: Bacteria > Verrucomicrobiota > Verrucomicrobiia > Verrucomicrobiales > Akkermansiaceae > Luteolibacter. Next base: position 7,623 of record JAYSYA010000274.1, on the reverse strand, counting down.
GAAAATCGCTGCGGCGTCCGGCGAGCCCGAGGAGTCGATGCGGTATCTTTACGCCCACGATTACGAGGGTGCCTACATTCCGCAGGCTTATTTGCCGGAGGGGAAAATTTACTATCAGCCCGGCGACCAGGGCATGGAGAAACGCATCCGGGAGCGTTTGGATTTCTGGCGTAATTCAATGCACGACCGGCCCGTCTGACAGAACCTCACTTCCGTTTTGCGAACGGCAGCGCCAGCAGGAAATAGAACAGCAGCGCGATCCCGATTATCGAGCACAGATACCAAGGCCACGGGCCGAGATGGTCGATCAGGCTGGGGTTGTCCGGTGGGCGGCAAGCGAAGCCGAAATTGCTGCCTAACACGCTGTTTACGGCCATGGCCATGCCGAGGTAGCCGAGCGACCAGGCGGAGATGACAAGTGGGCTTTTCCAAACCGGTTGCGCCGGCCGCCAGCCTTCCACCAGTGGCAGATAGAGCGCGGCGGTCACCACCGCGAAGTGGTGGATGAAAAACATTACGAAGGGCGGATGCGGGAATCCCACGGTGATGGCCGGCGTGATAAGTGCCTGCAAGGTCGCTGCAAGCCCCCAGAAATACGTCAGCGCGCAGAGCAGCGGGCGCTTGGTGATCAAGGCGAAGCCGGCCGTGATCGCGGCGATGTCGCAGAGGTGCAGCGGCAGAATGTTGTCGATCGATTTCGGCGCGTCTAATGAAAGCCACGCTGCCTGGCCGAGCGGATAGGCGCTCAAGTTAAGGAAGGCCAGCAGCGCGGTCGCCAGGTAACGGCCGTTGCCCCCGCGCTTGCCGGCGATAAGAAACGCCGCCGTCGCGGCCACGCCGATGCCGAGCGCGACGAAGTGTTCTTGCGTGAACGGGTGGAAGGGATGCGGCATGATTTTTCTATCAATCGGATTCCAGTCCGCCGATCTCGGCCATTGCCGGTTCGCGGCCGAGAAAAACTTCGCAGGCGATGGCTTGCACGTCCGCGTCCGTCACCGCCATGACCTTGGCCCGCCAGTCCAGGGGCGCGGGGATGTGGCCGAAGTCGAGCAGGCCTTCGCCCGCCCAGCCGGCGTGGGAACTGGTCGTCTCGAAGGCGAGCTTGCTCAGGGCGATGGTGAGGCGCTTCGCGCGGTCTAGCTCGCCGGGGCGCGGGCCGTTAGCGACGAGGTCGTCGATTTCGCGGCGGATGCAGGCGAGTGCTTCCTCACGCGATTCCGGGTCGAGTCCGGCGCTGATTTCGAAGGCTCCGGTCTCGTCGAAGAACGTCACGTCGCTGCTGATCTGGTAGCAGAGCCCGCGTTCCTCGCGCAGTTCGAGAAACAGTCGCGAGCTCGCGGTTTCTCCTAACATCATACTCAGCATTCGCAGTGCGTGGCGGGATTCCGAGAGCCGCCCGGGCGTGTGCCAGGCGAGGGCGAGCTGGAGCTGGTCGGTTTCCCGCGCCTCCGCGATCGTCTGCGGGACCACCTTTGTCCGGTCGAACGGAACCGCTTTGTGCGGCGCGTGGAATTCCTTCGGCAAGTGCGGTGAAACCATCGCCAGCACCTCGTCCAGAGTAAACGGGCCGGCTGCGGCGATGACCACGTCGTTGCGGAAATGGTGGCGGTTGCGGAAATCCATTAGAATTTCCCGGTCGATCATCGCGATTGATTCCAGCGAGCCGGAAATCGCGTTGCCCAGCGGGTGGCCGCCCCACAAGGCGCTCGAAATGAGATCGCCGATGTGATCCGCCGGCGCTTCGCGATACATCGTGATTTCCTCGCTGATGACCTCGCGCTCCAAGCCGATTTCCGGCTCGGGAAACGTCGCGTGCCAGACCATGTCGGAGAGAACGTCGGCCAATAGCGGCATCAGGTCCGCCTCACCGTGGCCTTCGTAAACCGTTTGGTCTTCGGAGGTGCAGGCGTTGAGTTGTCCGCCGGCGTTTTCAATTTCAAAACTCAGCTCGCGCGCGCTGCGGCGGGCGGTGCCCTTGAAAACCATGTGCTCGACGAAGTGCGCGAGACCGGCCGGTAAATTCCATTCATCGCGGCTGCCTGCGGGGATGTAAATCGAGAGCGCCGCGCACTCGGAGTCTGTCACCGTCGCGACTGCTAGACGCGGGCCGCCGGGGATTTGCTGCCATTCGTAGATTGCCTTGCTCATCGTAAAAGTGCTTCTGCCAGCGCGAGATCCGCGGGCGTGGTGATTTTCAAATTCGGCTGGATCGACTCGATGAATTTGACCTGAACGCCGATTGCTTCCATGGCCGAGACTTCATCGGTCACCGCCAGGCCTTGCGCCGCCACCGCCTCGTAGGCTTCCAACAGCAGCGGGATTTCAAAAACCTGCGGGGTTTCCATGAACCAGAGATTTTCCCGCGAAACCGCGCCCGCGCTGAAGTCCGCCGCGTCGGAGCGCTTCAAGGTCTCGGTCACGAGGCGTGCGAGGGCGGCCGCGCGGAATTCAAGTGCCGCCGCCACACAGCGATCGATGTCCGCGGGTGAAACCAAGGGGCGCGCGGCGTCATGCACTGCGACGAGGTCCGTTTCATCTGATAGGGCGGCAAGCCCGGCCACCACGGAATCCTGCCGGTCCGCGCCGCCGTCCACCCGCCTGACCGGTTTGGAGAATTCACCACCGTCTAGCAGTTCCCAGCGTTCCGCGGGACAAACGACCACCACCTCCGCGATGGACTCCGCTGCTAGAAACGCGTCAAGCGTCCGCCGCAAGACCGGCACTCCGGCCAGCGGCGAGGCGAGCTTGTCGAAGCCCATCCGTCGGCTCACTCCCGCCGCCACGAGGATCGCGGAACAGGTGCGGGTGAGGGGAGTGGCTGCCATGCGCGGAGTTAACAGGCTGTCCCGCATTGCGGAAAGAGCCAACTACCGGGAAATTGTCTCAGGCTCGGGGCGCGGATTAGAGGCTGAAGAACTGCTCCCATTCCTTGCGCGGCGGAGCGCCGGCTAGCAGCTCGTTGGCGACCTTGTGGTTCGTGATCTGTTTGGAAACGGGATCGAAGGTCAGCTTGGCATTCACCCGCTGGGCGAGGACTCCCAGCGCCATTGCTTGGCAGAGCGGACCGGCCACCGCGAACGATGAGCGGCAGGTTTCCTGGCCCTTGCAGGCGAGCAGGAAATTCTTGAAGTGATTGGACGGGCTTCGCGGGACTTCCGGCAGGCTGGACTTCATTTCAGCGGCCTTGGGGCCGAGGATCTGTAGGGTGCTGCCGTGGGAACCGCCCTTGAAGGTGAGATCTCCGCCGTAGATGACCTTGCCGGGTGGCCGCGCCTTGGTTTCCACCTTGCCGGTCGATGGCGGCGGGATGTCGCTGTCGACGACGGCCGCGCCGATGTTTTCGGGCAGAGACGGCAGGTTTTTCGTGCCGTCATACCACGTGAGTTCCAGCGGCGGCATCGAGCCGCGCGCGGGGAAGCGGAAGGCGAGCGTGGATGCCTGCGGGAAAATGAACGGGCTGTGGCCTTCCAGCATCACCGGGTCCACCTCTGTGGGCATGCCGAGATTGAGAAACTGATGGGCGGTGTCGAAGATGTGCGCGCCCCAGTCGCCTAAAGCGCCGTTGCCGAAGTCATACCACGAGCGCCACTCGCCGTTAATGTATCCCTTGTTATATTCGTGAAACTGCGCCGTCGCCAACCAGGTGTCCCAATCCAGGGTGTCGGGGACGGGCTGCTTGGGCAGGAAGTCCGAAACCTTCATGCCGTGCCAGCGCCGCGGGTTGTTCATGAAAGCGGTGATTTTGGTGACGTCCTTAATGATGCCCGCGTCCACCCATGCCTTGAACTGGAAATAGTTGGCGTCCGAGTGGCCTTGGTTGCCCATTTGCGCGACGACCTTGTATTTGGTCTCGGCGTCCATCATCAACTGGATTTCCCGGTAGCTCTGGCCCATCGGCTTCTCGCAATACACGTGCTTGCCTTGCGACATCGCGAGCATCGTGATGGGGAAATGTGAGAAGTCCGGCGTGCCCACGCTAACGGCTTCGATGTCCTTGCCCATTTTGTCGAACATCTGGCGGAAATCCTGGAAACGCGGGACGTCGGGAAACAGCTTGAGGATGGCCTGCGTGTGCGGCGCACCCATGTCGGTGTCACACAGCGCGACGATGTTAGCGAGGCCGGTTTGGTGCAGTTCCTTGATGATTTCCGCACCACGGTTGCCGATGCCGCAGCAGGCGAGGTTGACTTTTTCGCCGGCGGCGGCCTTCGCGCCGAGGGCCAGGCGGGGTGCCAGGATCGCGGCGGTTCCGGCGGTGAGGGCGCTCTTGACGAACGCGCGGCGGGGCATCGATACGGCGAACCGCGAGCCTGTGGGGATAAATTTCATGTGTTTGGTGATGGGTTGGATTGAACCGGGAATCTACGGACGCGATCCGTGGGGTCTTTCCTTCCGGTTCCGGTCCGCAAGCCCGGTCCACACGACCATCCGGGCGCGAAGGTGCTCATCATAGGATGAATGATGTTCGGAGTGGCGGCTCGGAGAGACGCGCAGCAAGAGGCGGCGAGAGCCAGAAGGGACAGGAGTGGGCTGGTGGCGGGCATGGATTCTATGAATTCGGGTTCAGCGGAGATTTTTGGAGGTCGTCCGATCGGGGCGTGGGCCACTCACGAAAAAATCCCGCCAGCGGACGAACCGTTGGCGGGATTGAAAATCAGGCGGAGTGCCGGACGGTTCAGTATTTCTGAGTGCGGACGTGATCGAAGCCGGTTTCAAATCCGAGCTCAGGCGGGAATTCGGAGAGGCCGTCGTGCACGTTCATCTCGATGCGGTTGTCTTCGCCGCAGCGCTCGTAAGGTGGCTTAAACGTGCCGCGATAAGTCGGGCAGGTGAAGGTGAAGAGCTCGTAAAAACCGTAGCCGAGGCGACGGAGCGCGCGGCTCGTGCCGTCCACCGCACCGTAAGTCGAGCCGGCTTTGCGGCCGTATTGCTCGTTCTTGCGGACGATTTGCTCGGGGATTTCAATGAATCCGTAGAGGATGTTGCTGAAGGCACGTCCGAGCTTGCGGGTGGAGGTGTATGTCGAGCCCGGAGGCGCGTGGATGTCGGCGACGGCGACGCTGGCCAAGGCGGCGAAGGTGGTAGCAATAACGAAGAGTTTTTTCATGCTGCGGCGAGCGTAATTAATCTGAATCGGGGTTGGCAACGGATTTTTCGGGATTCGTGGATTTTTACAATTCGAAGCTGAGCACGCGGATGATTCCGGGCGTGGCGCGCAAGGTTGCGAGCAGTTCGGCCGGCGGCTCGGTGTCCACTTCGATGACGGTGACGGCGCGTTTGCGGTCGCTGGTGCGGCTGAGGGCCATGTTGGCGATGTTGACGGACGCGTTGCCGAGCGAGGTGCCGATGGTGCCGACAATGCCGGGGCGGTCGTCGTTTTCTACGAACAGGAATTTGCCGCAAGGGTTGGTTTCGACGTAGTGGCCGGCGATGTGGACGATGCGCGCGGACTTGCCGAAGAAGGTTCCGGCGACGGTGCAGACTTCGTTGCCCTTGATGGCGGAAACCTCGATGAGCTCGGCGCAGTTGGTGGCGAGGGCGACGGTCGATTCGGTGACGCTGATGCCGTGTGCCTTGGCGATGGCCGGGGCGTTCACCAGGTTCACTTGCGCTTCGTGGTGGGCGTCGGCGAGGTAGCCGGTGAGGACTTTGCGGGTGATCAGCTCGGTATCGAGTTCGGAAACCGGACCCAGGTAGGAAACGCGGATGGCGTCGCACTGCGAGGGGGCGATTTTCGAGAGCAGCTTGCCGAGCGAGTCGGCGAGGTTGAGATAGGGGCCGACGCTTTCGAGGGTGCGGCTGTCGAGGTTGGGCATGTTCACCGCGTTGACGATTTCACCGGTGAGGAGGAAGTTTTTGACTTGGTGGGCGACTTCGATGCCGACGTTTTCCTGGGCTTCTGCGGTGGAAGCGCCGAGGTGGGGGGTGAAGACGGATTTTTTCACCGAGAAAAGCGGGAAATCGGCGGGCGGTGGCTCGACTTCGTAAACGTCAAGCGCGATGCCGCCGAGGTGGCCGGCGTCGATGGAGGCCTTGGCCGCCGCTTCGTCAACGAGGCCGCCGCGGGCGCAGTTGACGATGAGCGCGCCCTTGTTCATCAGCGCGATGCGCTCGGCGTCGAGGATGTGCTTGGTTTCCGGGGTGAGCGGGATGTGGAGGGTGACGACGTCCGCGCCGGTGAGGGCGGTGGCGGCGCTTTCCGCGAGCTCGACTTTGAGCGATTGGGCGCGGGCGGCGGTGAGGAAGGGGTCGTAAGCGACGACGGTCATGCCGAAGGCCTGTGCGCGCTTGGCGAACTCGGTGCCGATGCGGCCCATGCCGAGAATGGCGAGGCGTTTGCCGAACATTTCCACGCCGGAAAGCGTCTTGCGGTCCCACTTGCCGGCGATCATCGAGCCGTGCGCTTGGCCGATGTTGCGGGCGAGCGAAAGCATCAGCGCGAAGGCATGTTCGGCGGTGGAAATGGTGTTGCCGCTGGGGGTGTTCATCACCACCACGCCGTGGTCGGTGGCGGCGGAGCGGTCGATGTTGTCCACGCCCACACCGGCGCGGCCGATGGCTTTGAGGTTCTTGGCGGCGGCGAAAACCTCAGGTGTCACCTTGGTTTCGGAACGAATGACGAGGCCGTGATAGTCGCCGATGATTTTGAGCAGTTCGTCCGGCTTGAGGCCGGTGTTTACATCGACGGAAATTTCTGGGGCGGAGCGCAGGGCGTCCACGCCTTTTTCCGAAATAGGGTCAGAAACCAACACGCGAAAAGTTGCCATAGGGGCGGGGGATTAACCTACCGGCCGCTTGCTGGCAAGATTTGCGATGGAAAAAATGCCGCGATTTCCGCGATGCCGGGCAATCCAACCGCTCACTTAATTTCCATGCCGCTCTTGGGCCAGATCCAGCGCTGGACTTTGCCGCCTTTGATCAGGGCTTTGGCTTGGATGGTTTTGACGCCGAAAATGGTTTCGGCTTTATACGAGGCGAGGCCGGTTTGATAGGTTTCGCCATCGATGGTTTCGTCGGCGTCGGCTTTCCACGTTAGGACTTGGCCGAAGGTGAACTCCTTGATTTGGCCGGCGCGGACGCTGTCCTGCATCAATTTCACCGCATCGGTGGGCCCGCTGGCTGTCACTGGGGCGGGCGCGGGTTCTGGTATGGGAGCGGGTTCCGGTGCCGGCGCTGGAGTCGGGGCTGGCGTAGGCGTCGGCTCAGGTGCGGGCGCTTTTGGCGGCTCGCCGAGTTTCACTTCCGGAGGAGCTGTCGGGGCCGGAGGGTTTGCGGCGATTTGTTCCAAGAGGTCGGTCTCCTGGATGGGCACCGTGCCGAGAAACGCCCCTTGGCCGGGGCTGATGATGACGTCGGTGCCTTCGATGCGGACCAGCGTGACGCGGTTCCCGGGGTCGATGCTCATGGTCAGGCCGCTCGCCGGGTCGGACACTTTCGCCCCGCTTTTCAAGAAAACTTGCTTGGGAAGTTGGTCCGGGCTGAGGGCACCGAGATCGATCTCCAAGACTCCGTCGGCACGTGGTTGGACCTTTGAATCCGAGCTCGAGGTGTTCCGCGATTCCCCGGTGAGTTTGAATAGCAGATGCGGCTCGGCGAGGTAGCCAAGCGCGCCAGCTGCTGCCA